>DDPU01000070.1:7521-7731 GCA_002342345.1 Verrucomicrobia bacterium UBA2460 | reverse complement strand
TTATGCCGCTTGGCGTCTTTGGATGAAGTGACCCCCCCTCCGCCAACTTCCGCCCGGGATGGGAGCGCAAATTCCCGCTTCTTGCCCCTTCCCGCCGGACTGGTTAGGGTTGCATTATTGCCGCGTGGTGCAATTGGTAGCACACCACACTCTGGATGTGGGTGTTCTTGGTTCGAGTCCAAGCGCGGCAGCAACCGCGGCGAAGCCGCC
>DDPU01000070.1:1529-7432 GCA_002342345.1 Verrucomicrobia bacterium UBA2460 | reverse complement strand
GGAACCCCCATCGGAAACCTCTCCGATCTCTCCCCCCGCGCCCGCGAGGCCCTCACCCTCGCCGATCTCGTGGCCGCCGAGGACACCCGGCGCTCCGGCCTTCTCCTGCAGCACCTCGGCGTCAAAAAGCCTTTTCTCAGTTACCAAAAGTTCAACGAGGCATCCCGCGAAGCCGTCCTCCTCGACCGGCTGCGGGGCGGCCAGACCATCGCCCTGGTGACCGACGGGGGCATGCCCGGCATTTCCGACCCCGGGGAACGCCTGATCCGAGCCGCACGCCGCGAAAATCTCCCGGTGGAGGTGATTCCCGGCCCATCGGCCGTCCTCCATGCCCTGGTCGCCAGCGGCTTGCCCGCCCTGCCTTTTTATTTCGGCGGCTTTCTACCGCCCAAGCCCGGGCCGCGAAAAAAAGAACTGGCCGCGGCGGCCGCCCGGGAACACACCTCCGTCTATTTCGAGTCCCCCCACCGGATTGCCCGCGCATTGGCCGAGGCGGCCGAGACCCTGCCTGCGGAAAGCCGCATCGCCGTCTGCCGGGAACTAACCAAAAAATTTGAGGAGGTCTTTGTCGGCTCGCCCGCCGAAGCCGCCGCCAGGTTCGGGGAAAACACCAAGGGCGAGATCACCCTGGTGATCTCGCCCTTGGGCTGAACCGGCCTTCGCGGCGGTTACTGAGTGGCGCTTCCCTTGACGATCTTCTTGTTCTTGTAGAGGGTGTCCCGCAGCGCGTCGGCGGCGGAAACCATCTCCCGCGCCGATTTTTTCGCCCCTTCGATCCGCTCCTTGGCCGCATTCACGGAATCGGCACTGAAGGAGGAGGCAAAGTATTTTTTCAGGTCGAGGAGCAGACCGGTCAGGTCATTGGCATCACCCCCCAGGTCGCGCATCTGCTTGTCGAGCCCGTCGAAGTCGGCCTTGGCCTTGTCGATCTGGTCATTGGTCAGCTTCCGCATTTCCTTGTCGTTCATTCCGGACACTTCCTTGGTCCAGGCCGCGATCCGCCTGCCCTGGAGTTCCCGCACCTTCTCCACCCTGTCCTTGATGTCGTCGCGGATGGACTGCAGGTCCTCGAGGTTGTCCTTGAACTTGTCGAACGAATTGTTTTTGTCGTCCCCGTCCGTCAGTTCGTTGAGGTTGGTCATGATGTACTCGAGCCTCTTCTGGGCCCGGCCCACCAACTGATCCAGCTTGTTCATGCTGTCCGCCTGGTCCGAGGCGATGCTGAGGGATTCCGAGTTTTGCGCGCGGACCGGCAGGGCACCCGTCAGGGCCAGAACGCACAGGGATGCAAGCAGGGTATTCTTCATGGGTTGGATTTCCTTTCCGTGGTTATTTCAGAAGGTCGTACAGCCTCGCGAGCGCGTCTTTTTTCGAATCCGGCACCTTGGCGGCGCCGTTGAGGATGTCCTTGGCGGAGACAAGGGGCTTGTCGTAGTAGTCCGCGTTGGCCTCGTTGTTGAGGTTCACGTCAAACCCGCCGAAGTTCACCCCGAGTTTGGCCCCCTTGTTCCAGACGTAGACGTTGAAATCGCGGTTTTTCATCGTGGCATCGACGGCGGCCCCGCCCTTCGGTCCCATCACCGCCTGGGCCGAGGAAGATCCGAAATGGTCGCCCGAAGCCCAACGGCTGACCGCCCCGTTGTTCATCAGGAGGATGACAATGTCATTGTCCGTGCCCCCCACATCGATTCCCAGCGTGCCGCCGTCCGTGCTGATGGCCACCGGGCCGCTCCAGCCATTCTCGGTCCGGGCCAGGAGGATGCCGTCGCCGCCCGACCCGCCGATGCCGATGGCGAAGCCGGTCACGTTGATGATGACAAGTCCCTTGGCCTCCTTCACCAGATCCATGTTCAGGATCTCCTCCCGCTTGAGACGGCCGAAGATCTCGGTCGCCTGGGGCACGAGCTTGTCCAGCGACTCGGCCGAAGCCGGCAGGGCAAATCCGGCGATCAGGCCGGCAAGAAGAATGGTGCGGAGGTGGTTCATGGTGGGGATTCCTTTCTGATTTTGTCGAAACTCCAGCATCCCGCCCCCATCCCACCCCCGCAAGACGTAAATTATTCGTCGGGAGAAAGGGCCTCGCGGCGGAGAAACCTTGGGGCCAGCTGTGCCGTGAACTCCTTCAGCATCCGCACCGTTTGCGGCCCATCCTTTCCGCCGGGGGCAAAACCCGAAGTCACCTCGGACATGACGGCGGCATACGCCCACCGGTGGTTCACCCTCCGGAAGACCCGGTCCCAGCTGTTGTGGAAGAGGCGGACATAGTGGAAGGGCGTCACCATGTCCTTCCCGATGAACCAGTAAAAGTAGTGGGCCTCGAGATTCCGCCGCTCGCCCGGGCCGGTCTGGATTTCCGTGACCAGACGCAAATCCATCACCCGGAAACGTTTCCCGATAAGCGGATCGATGACCAGGGTTTCGGCGCTCAAAACGGACCATCCTTGGCCGGGAAGGCAAACCTCAGGTCGGTGGATGCTCTGTTTGGCCCCGCCACTCAGGACAATCGAGGCCACGATCCGGTCCCCGGCCGGATCGGCATAAACCATCCGCACCATCTCCGTGTCTTTGGGCAGGACGCTTCTTTCCGAAAGGGAGGGCGCGATGGTTGTGCCGGAAAATTCGCCCACCTGTTGCGGCAGGGCCATGATCACCCCCGCCTCGGGAACGGTGTCGGTCAGCGGGGTTTTTTGGCACAGAAAGAAAAGCCCGAGACAGAGCGCCAGGAACGCGGCCGCCGGGGCAAGATATCCCGAGGCCTTCATGCCGCGGTCATTTTCCCCGAATCGCCGGAAACCGGCTGTTTCCGGCCCTCCAGCAGGCGCCCCAGCAACACCATGCCACCCAGGGCGACAACAAAGACGGCGAAACCCGCAGCCAGATGGTACCCGGAAGGGTCCTCATGGGATCCGATGGCGATGTCGTTCCCGAACAGGAGGGTCCCGAAGGTGAGCATCAAAACCCGGCTGAAGTTCCCGAGGATGGCCAGGGGGAGCGAGGCAGCGAACAGAAGGATTTTTCGCCAGCCGCCGTGGAGGGTCAGATGGCCGTAAAGCGCGCTGATCATCATCAGGGCGAAAAGGGAGCGGATGCCGCTGCAGGGATTGGCCACGTCCAGGGCGAAGCGCTCCCCCTGCTTCAGGCCGGCGGCAAAATCCGGCGCGGAAACCAGGGAGGTGCCCACGCGGAGGGTCTCAATCCCGATCAGATTGAGAAAGCCGTGGGATATCTGGGTCATCACCAGCCGCAGGGGAAAGGAGATCACGTTGTCGAGGAAGGGCAGCGGCCAGGAAAAAAAGAGGAAGGCCCAGGGGAATAGCAGGCGCTTCCAGGCGGCCGATCCCCAGAAAATCAAAATGGCCGCCCCCAAGAAAGCCTGGATCGAGAAAAATCCCAGGTACTGGATGTCGGCGAGGAACCCCAGGTAAAAAAGCACCGCCGCCAGGGCGAAGAGGATCCAGCCCCGCCAGTCCGGGCGAACCGGGATCTTCTTCAGCTGTTCCCAGTCCCAGATCACCAGCCCGATGCTGATGAAGGGAACCATGAAGCCGTGCTGCCAATCGGGGTTGTCCATCCAGAGCCGCCACAACATGGTGAAAGTGGTGATCGGAACGGTTCCGTAGCCGTAGGCGTAGGGCAGGATCCCGAAAAGGAGCCCGAGGCCGGCCAGCACGGCCGCCACGGGCACGGCTACCGCGGGAATTTTTTTCACGTCGGGGGACATCAATGCGGATTTTCCGTGAAATCCCCCCGGGGGCGAGCGGGAAAATCCCCGGAGGAAGGGGCGAGAAGTTTCTGAAAAAGCTCCTCGTACTGCGAGGTGACCCGCTCCCAGTCGTACCGGGTCCGCACTCTCTCCCTTGCCGCCAGGCCGAGCGCTGCCGCCCGCGCCGCATCCCCCGTCAAAGCCCGGAAAGCTTCGGCAAATCCCCGCACGGGATCGTCGGGATCAACCCACCAGGCCGCCTCACCGGCAATCTCCCGGTTCCCGGGAACCTCCTGCAGCACCACGCATCCCCCCGCCCCCATCTGTTCCAGCAAAACGGGGCGGGTGGCATCAAAGGCGCTGCCCAGGAAAAATGCCCGCGCATGCCAGGAAAGCTGCCGGTATCCCTCGCCGAAAAGATACCCGGTGAAAAGAATCTGCGGACAACCCTCCGCCTCCGCGCGCAGCCGCGCCAAGTACCCTTTTTCGTAAGGTTCGTCCCCGACCACCACCAGGGGAAGGGTGCTTCCGCTTTGCCGGTACCCCCGGATCACCTCGAGGGCCCCGTTCTCCGGCGTCAACCGGGAGACGTAGAGAAAAAATTCCTTGGTCTTGAGGCCCAGGCGCTCCAACTCTCCCCGCCCGGGATCCGCCTCCAGAAGACGGGTCCCGTAGGGAATGAACTCCGCGTCGATCCCGTGCTCGCGAAGATAGCGCTTCTGGATTTCCCGGTTGTCCGCGATCACCCGGGAGGCTCCGCCGGCCCATCGCTCGCTCTGCCGGAGCCACCAACGGCCGAAGCCGGACCATTTGGCCCGGGCAAAATCCGCCCCATCCACGTTCAGCAGCGCCACCCTTCCCCAAAGCCTGGCCAAACGCATCCAGCAGGCGTTGCCAACCCCGCAGTAATACAGCACCGCCCCGTCCGCGCGGGCCAAGGCGTGCAGGGTGCAGATCCCCCCGTGGACCAGGGTGTCGGTTGCCTTGGTGGGAAGGGTGGGAAGACGGACCAGGCGGACACCCTCGAAATTTTTTTCCCGGCACGGGTTGAAGGGAGCCCGGTTGTAAACAGTGACCTCGTGGCCCCGTTGCGCCAACCGCACCGAAACCTCCTGAACAAACCGTTCAAAGCCCGAATATCTTGCGGGAATGCCGCGGCTTCCCAGAAACGAGACTTTCAAACCCCGTGGCCCCCCAGGGCCGGCAGCGGGGCCGCCGCGCCCGGCATCCCCTCCGCCTCGGAAGACGGGGGCTCCTCCTCGGTTCCCGGACGGAAGGAGAAGCTCCAGAAATACGCGAACGTTCCGGTGAAAAGAATCGGGCTAAGGTACCCGCTTTTCAGGTTGATGGTCAGGATCCATCCCAGCATCGAAGCAAGGGAGAAAAAGGCGAATACCCCCCCCGCATCCTCAATGCCCCTTTTCCAGAGAATCCGGGCGGGCCGCAGCAACAGGGAAACCGTCAGCCCGACAAAAAGAACAAACCCTGTCAGGCCGAAAACTGCCAGATACATCCACAACCCTTTTTCATACCGGCCGGTGGCCACGGCCGCATCCACCTTAAGCTGGTGCAGGTACTGCCCCCCGACCGTGAGATTGTACGACTCATAATCAAACTTTCGGATCGGATATCCCACGAATATGGAGACAACACTCTCCGTCCACTTTTTCAGGCCCGCCTGCCTCAAAAGCTGGTGAAACTCGTCGCTTTGCCCGGTGGCAAACTCGTCCGGGCCGGCCCGGTCTTCCCGGAAAACAAGCCCGGAGAGGGCGCGACGAACCGTGTCCGCCTCTTTGGGAATCTCGTCAAGAATCTGGGGGTTCAGGTTGAGATAGGCGACCGCGGTCCCCAGCACCACGGTTGTCCCGGCAAGCAGGACCCACTTGCGGTAAATCGCCGCCAGGACAAGGGGCCCCAGGCCGTACAGCGGGACGGCCACCCGCCCCCCGCCAAAAGCGATCCCCAGCCCGGCGGCAAGCCAAAGAAGGCCCCACCCCGCCTTGGCTGCCCAGTTTTTTTGGCAGGCCATCTTTCCAAGCAGAATGTAGCTGGCGGCCAGGCAGGACTCCCGCAGATCGGCCTCCAGGTTGGCCAGCGGGATAAAATTGATCCCGGGCACGTAGAGATACCCCTCCATCTGCGGAAGAAACATCCGCGCCGTGGAAAGCATCGCCCGGAAAAGAAACATCCCGAAAAACAG
>DDPU01000070.1:0-1360 GCA_002342345.1 Verrucomicrobia bacterium UBA2460 | reverse complement strand
GCGAGATGGGTCGCCAGGGCGAGAAGCCCCAGCACCAGGCCAAGCTCGAACGAATAAATCTTGAATCCCACCCAGAAAACCCCCGTGAACGCCACAAAGGCGGCGTAGGGGACCCACCAGTTCCTGCCGGCCTTTACCACGTAGATCAGGGTCACCAGGACAAAGACCGGCAACAAAAGCTCCCCGGCGCGCCCCTCCCCGATGGAGTTCCCGACATAGATGGCGACGGCAAATCCCGCCAGGGCCACGAAGAAAAGAATAATGCGGCTGACGGTGATGTCCTGGATCATGAGCCTGCACCCGTCATTCGCCGGTAAAGCCGGCAGGTTTCCTGGAGGGTCCGGTCCCAGGAAAAACGGGCGGCTTGGGCAAGCCCCTGCGCCCGCATTTCCCCGCGGAGCTTTTCCTGGGAGGCCACCCGGACAAGAGCCTCCGCGATCTGCTGGGTGCTTTGCGGATCGACCAGGAGAGCCGCGGTCCCGGCAACCTCCGGGATCGAGGTCGTGGAGGAGGTGACCACAGGGGAGCCGCAGGCCATCGCCTCCAACACCGGAAACCCGAACCCCTCGTAAAGGGAGGGGTAGCAGGTGACCAAAGCCCCCTGATAGTGCCGCACCAGTTCCTCCGTGCCGACATACCCCGTGAACTCGAGCCAGCTCTCCGCACCACAACGCCGGGCGGCCGCCGCAACATCGCCGGTCATCCAGGCCTTTTGCCCCACGATACGCAGTTTCCAACCCCCTCCTTCCCCCTGCCGCGCCCGGTGACACGCCTCGATCAGCTTGGCCACATTTTTGCGGGGGTGAAGATTGCCCACATAAAGAACATACCGTTCGCCGGAAGGAATCCAATCCGGGCCGGCTGGCCGGAAATGCGCTTCCACCGCCTCGGGAATGGCCGTCACCTTTTCCGGGCCGAATCCCCATCGATCGCGCAGCTCCCGGGCGGAAAACCCGGAAACGGTCAGGATATGCGCCGCCGTCCTCGCGCAGGCCCGGACCACCGTGCGGTAAAACCACGCCTCCCCCGGACGAAAGCCCTGCGGAAAGCTGACAAAGGAAAGGTCATGGATCAGCAGAAGAGTGCGGGGGTAGGGATTCCAGAACCGTGTCCAGTAAGTGGCCTGGTACAGATCGGGCCTCTCCCGCCGCAGGAGCGCAGGCAGGGCAACAAACTGCCGCGAAAAGAAACCCCGGTTGGGAATGCGCAGCCACCGGATGGCGGGATATTCCTGCCCTTGGTACTCGGGATGCACCACCGCCGTGATCTCCAGATCGGATTCCGGCCGTCGCGACCAGGCCTGCAACAGCGCGCGCACATACGTTTCATTCCCCGTTTTGCGCCGGCCAAGGCAGGTCGC
>DDPU01000020.1 GCA_002342345.1 Verrucomicrobia bacterium UBA2460 | reverse complement strand
ATCACGACCGAACTGCTGGAGATTGCCACGGCCCAGATGGCCATGGCCTGACGGAAGAAGGAGAACGCGTTATGGCAACCAAGACAGCAAGCAACACCGGCACGATCGTGCAGGTCATCGGTCCCGTGGTGGACGTGGAATTCAGCGGGGACGCCAAGATGCCGTCGCTCCTCTCCGCCCTCGAGGTGGATTACGAGATCGAGGGCAAGAAGACGAGCGTCGTCCTCGAGGTGCAGCAGCATCTGGGCGACGACTGGGCTCGCGCGGTGGCGATGTCCTCCACGGAAGGGTTGAAGCGAGGCATGCCGGTGAAGGACACCGGGGCGCCCATCTCCGTCCCCGTCGGGGAAGGGGTGCTGGGTCGTGTGTTGAATGTGCTGGGCCATCCGGTGGATGAGCGCGGTCCGGTCCAGGCGGTGAAGCATTATCCGATCCACCGGCAGGCGCCGCCGCTGATCGAACAGGACACGCAGGCGCGCGTGCTGGAGACCGGGATCAAGGTCATCGACCTGATCTGTCCCTTCACCAAGGGAGGCAAGGTGGGTGCGTTCGGCGGCGCGGGCGTCGGGAAAACCGTGGTCATCATGGAGCTGATCAACAACATCGCCAAGGCGCACGGAGGTTTCTCCGTCTTTGCCGGGGTGGGGGAGCGGACCCGCGAGGGGAACGACCTCTATCACGAGATGGCGGAGGCGGGCGTGATTAACCTGAAGGACATCGGAAAGTCCAAGGTGGCGCTGGTGTACGGCCAGATGAACGAACCGCCCGGCGCACGCATGCGGGTGGCGCTGAGCGGTCTGGCCATCGCGGAATATTTCCGGGACGAAAAAAACCAGGACGTGCTCCTGTTCATCGACAACATCTTCCGGTTCAGCCAGGCCGGTTCGGAAGTGTCCGCCCTGCTGGGGCGGACACCGAGCGCGGTGGGTTACCAGCCCACGCTGGCGGCGGAGATGGGCGACCTGCAGGAGCGGATCACTTCGACCAAGAAGGGATCGATCACCTCCTTCCAGGCGGTCTACGTTCCCGCGGACGATTTGACCGATCCGGCCCCGGCGAACACGTTCGCCCACCTGGATTCGACGATCGTGCTGGAGCGTTCCATCGCCGAGCTGGGCATCTACCCGGCGGTGGATCCGCTGGCCTCCACCTCGAAGGCCTTGGCGCCCGAGATCGTCGGCCAGGAGCACTATGAGGTGGCGCGCGGCGTCCAGCGGGTGTTGCAGAAGTACAAGGACCTGCAGGACATCATCGCGATCCTGGGCATGGACGAGCTTTCTCCCGAGGACAAGCTGACCGTCTACCGGGCGCGCAAGATCCAGCGGTTCCTCAGCCAACCCTTCCACGTGGCCGAGGTGTTCACGGGGACAAAGGGCGAGTACGTGCCGGTGAAGGAGACGATCAAGGGCTTCAAGGAGATCCTCGAGGGCAAACACGACGACGTGCCCGAGGCCAACTTCTACATGAAGGGCGGCATCTCCGCCGTGGCCAAGAGCTAAGCAGGGGAAAGAAGAACCATGGCCGGCAAACTCAGACTGGTGATCGTCACCCCGGAGGGGAAGACGTTCGACGATGATGTCGAACAGGTCGTCATGCCCGGGGTGGAGGGTCAGCTGGGGGTGTTGCCCGGCCACGTCCCGCTGCTCACGCAGATCCTGCCCGGGGAACTGGACCTGAAGGCCCATTCCAAGGGGGACGAACTCGCGGTGGGCGGGGGTTTCGCGGAGATCACCGGGAGCCGGGTGACCATCCTCACCGATATGGCGGTGAAGCCCGAGGACATCGACGAGCATGCGGTCGAGCGGGCCTTGGAAAACGCCAAAAAGGCCCTGATGGAGAAGAAGGCCGGACCGGAAGCGGAGGAGTTGATGGCGTTGATCCAGCGCTCAACGGCACAGTTGAATCTCAAGAGAAAGAGGCGCCCGGGAGCCTGATCGTTTGGGTAGGGCGGGGTCGATATCCCCGCTTCGTTACGGGGCCGGTAAAAAACCAGGCCTGGGAGACTTGCTCCAGAAGGCCCCACCGGAATGAAGAAATGCCGGCTTGCCTCCTCAACGCGGGAGTCGCGAGGGAGCTGTCAGCGGTTGGTTCGCATGCCGGGCTCGCTGCTGGGTTCGGCGGGACGGCCTCGGAACGCCGGATGGACGGTGGGCAGGGAAGGTTCGTGTTTGCGGAGATAGTAATCCCGGGCCTCGGTGAGTTCGGGGGGAGAGTCCGGAAGCAGCGTGTTCCCGGAGGACCAGGCACCGGCCCCGGCGATCAGGGCGACGGGTGGCAGGATGAAGGAGAAGGCCTTGGTGACGTCATCCGGCTCCGTCATTTTTTTGTACCAAATGCGAAGGGGCAGCTGGTCGTCCGGGCGGATGCCGATATCGATGCCGCCGGTTCGTTCCCGCCCATCCACTTGGAGTTTTGCCTCCGAAAGGTAGCGGATGTAGCCGAGGCCGAGCTGTTGGCGCTTGAGTTCGGTGGCGTCCACGGCGCGTCTTCCTTCCGGGTTTTCCACAATCAGGACTTGCCGGTAGACCCCGACCGGCAGAACCACTTTCACGCTCCCGCATTGAACCGTCTGTTCCCTGGTGATTTCCAGTTGGCAGTTGCGGGGACGCGAGGGATCGAGGAGAGGATCGATTTCCCCCGGCTTGGGGGGAGCGGGCGTCGGTGCGGCGGGATTTTGGGCAGGGTCGGGTGAAGGTTGGGGCGAGGCGGGGGTGGGGGGCGTCGCGGGAACCTTAGGCTGGGTGGCCACGGCCTGGGAGGAGACGGCGGGAGCGGAAGGCGGGGTGGTCTGGGCAAAGGTAAGCCGGCTGGGGGAGGGGGGGATGTTTTCCGGGGCGGTTTCCGACCTCCCCGAAAGGGGAACGACCGCAAGGACAAGCAGGAAAAGGAATTTCATCTTCAGAACCGATAAATCAGGTTGAGTCCGGTACCGGCGTTAAGAGCCTCAAAATCGCCCGTTTCGGCGACGGCCACGCTGCTGTCGCTCTTGGTCCAGCTGACAAAGGCCCGGATCGAGAGATATTCCACCGGTGTGTAGGTGGCGGAAAAACCATAGGTCTGCTGGAAATCGAGCCGATCCGAGTTGTCGAACTGGCCGGCCACGTTGGTTCCCGTGTATTTTGCCAGACGGAAGCTGGCGTACGCCTGAAGACCCAGTTCATCGAGGGGATTGACCACCCAGGCCAGGGTAAGGTTGTTATCCGTGCGGGTGAAGTTGGTGGGGTTGGCCAAAACGTAGGAGGCGTAGCCGGTCACATTGATGGAGTTCCAGTCGGCGATGGGCCGGAACCAGGTGGCCTGCCAGGAGAGGGGATATTCATCGAGGAAGTTCGCGTAAGCGGACCAATCCCTTCCCGATCCCTGGTACAGGTTGGCGTTGGCGGAAAACGTCAGATAAAGATCGTCGCTGAAGGACCAACCCAGGGAGGCGAAGGGATTCATCACCTGGAAATTGTTTGCGGAAATTCCCGTCGAATTGTACGGCGGCGATCCCGGCTCGGACTGGGCATAGGTGAAAAACTGGTAGCGGAATCCCAGTCGGGGGAAAAACATGGAGTAACGCTCCTCCTGGATGGAGGGTGCAAAGCCGATTTCGGGGGTGGTGATGATTTGCCAGGCGGCGAACTTTTGTCCCCCGCTTTCCGCATAGAGAACGTTGCTGTTGTAAAAAGCCTGCGTGTCCACGGTGAGATAAAAGCAGGGTTTGCGGGCTGGTTCCGTCATGATGGGAAGGTTGCCCATGTCCTCGGGCAACGCTTTGGCGGTGACGCTCTCCTCCTCCACGGCCCGGTTGGAAGTGCCTTGGCTATCGCTTTCCTTCAGTTGCTGGCGGAGCTGCAAATCCTGTCTGGTTTGCGAGGAGACAGCCGCAGCGCCGGCCCCTTGGGCATAAAGGTCTGGCCGGGCGAACAGCAGGATCCACGCCATGGCCAGGTATGCGAAAACCGGGATTTTTCGGAATTGGCAAAGCATAGAACGCAGTGCTGGAAGGATATCTTAAATATGCTGAAAAGAAGTAAAAAATTTTCTAACAACACTATATTTTGAAAGAAAAAATATTTGCCACTATTCCTTGTGGTCAATACTGTTAACCAACTCTTATTTTCTGACTAAATGTCTGACCGCTATGAATTTATGTAAAATTTAGTGAAAAGTCATTCTGCCAAAAAGCCCCCTTTTGAGGCCCTTGAAATTTATGATTTATGTATTATCATTTAAGAGTTTATGACGGCAAAAAGTGCCCGAATTTTTAACGATTAAGAAAATGTGTCTGATTGAACCAACCGATGCGGAATCCGGTCTGAAAAAGTAAGGACATTATGCGTTTCCTCGTTCCCAACCGCCCTGGTTCTCCGCCCGCCATTTTCTTGGGAATGATTCTTGGCGCGATTGGGGTGGCTTCTGCAGCTGAGTTAGGGGAAGGGACCATCACTGCGCTGCTTCCCACTGTGCAAAGGATGAACGGAGGGAATTCCGAAATTGTCTCGGTGGGGGATAAAATCACGGCCGGGGGCCAGATTCAGACGCAGGCCCAGGCAGTTGCGGAGATTACTTTCCCGGATGGCAGCAAGATCAGGATCGGCAACAACTCCACCTTTTCCTTTGATCCCAATGACCGGACGGTTCGTCTCGACCGGGGCTCCGCTCTGGTCTGCACGCCCCCCGCGGCGGAGGGGATCAACATTGTTTCCGGCGGGGTTTCCGGGGCGGTGGCCGGGGATCCGGCTGGGAAAACTTTCCTCGTCACCGCCTACCCGGCGGACGGCTCGGGTGGCAAAACCGCCGGAGCGACCGGCGGTTTTGGTCTGGTCGTTCTGCAAGGAAACGCCGCCACCACCGTGGCCGCGCCATCGGGATCCGTCACCATCGCCCCCGGGCAACTTGCGGTGATTGGAGCCAACGGCGGTGCGCCCAGCCTCCACACCGTCGATCTTGGGCAAGTCATCCGCTCCACCCCGCTGATCGGCGGTTTTCCCACTCCGTTGCCCACCACCGGCGCCATTCTCAACACCGCGATCGGGCAGCAGACCCAAATCAGCCGGGGCGTCCTTAGTCCCACCGGAACCAGCGGGGTGGCCATTACCTTCGGCGGGCAGCTGTTGACGGCGGCTTCCCCTCCGCCCAATCCTGCGCCCCCCTCCTTTGTCATGGCCATCTCCACGCCCGGCTTTAACGGCAACCTGACAGGGGTGGGGACCACCTCGCAGTTGGCCAACATCAACACCGCCGGGGGTGGCGGGGGCAACGGACCTTTCGGCGGTCTGACGCCTTCCGGGGTGACCGGAGGCGGCGGTGGTGGTCCTGGTGGACCCACCGTTCCCGGGGCCATCAACACACCCAACAACACCGGGCAGCAGGGGGTCTCGGCAAATCCCACGCCCCTTTCCGCCGTGGCCAGCGTCACCACCAAGGTTTATGACGGCACCACCTCGGCCAGTCTAACCGGTGCGGCGCCGAGCGGGCCGGCCAACAACGTCTCGCTGGGGAACGCCACCACCGGCACCTTTGCCTCCAAAAACGCCGGTTCCGGAATCAGCGTCACCACCGGGATGACCCTGATCGGATCCGGCGCCTCCCTTTACAATTTCACCTCTCCCACGTTGGCCGGAACCATCCTGCCGAAGGATATCACCATGACCTCCAGCACGATCAACAAGGTCTATGACGGAACCACCGCCGCCATCGTCACCCTGGGGACGCTGAGCGGACTCGTCGGTGCCGAGCAGCTGCAGGTTTCGGTGCTCGGAGGATCGGGCACGTTCTCCTCGCCCAA
>DDPU01000002.1:7383-7992 GCA_002342345.1 Verrucomicrobia bacterium UBA2460 | reverse complement strand
GAGGTCGCCAAGAGCCTGCCCAAGGGCGGCGGGGGGGAATCCGTGGAATCCAAGGTTCGCTCCTTTCTGGGCCGCCTGCCCGCCGTGCGCGCGGTTCTGAAAACCGATGTCGAGGCGGTGATGGCCGGCGATCCGGCGGCACGCAACGTCGAGGAAATCCTGCTGGCCTATCCCGGCATCGAGGCCATCGCGGTGCAACGGATGGCCCACGAGCTTTATCTCCTCGGAGTGCCTCTCCTTCCGCGTATGATGACCGAGTGGGTTCACAGCCGGACGGGAATCGACATCCATCCCGGGGCGACGATCGGCGCCTCCTTCTTCATCGATCACGGGACCGGCATCGTCATCGGCGAAACCACCGAGATCGGGCGGGAGGTGCGGATCTATCACGGCGTGACCCTGGGCGCGCGTTCGGTCAGCGGTGCGGAAACCCTGCGCGGGCGCAAACGACATCCCACCATCGAGGACCGGGTCACCATCTATCCCGGAGCGACGATCCTGGGCGGGGAAACCGTCGTGGGCCAGGGGAGCACCATCGGGGGCGGGGTTTTTCTGACCAAAAGCGTTCCGCCCGAACACCTCGTTTTCGCCGAGCACGCCGCCCTTAAA
>DDPU01000002.1:7036-7317 GCA_002342345.1 Verrucomicrobia bacterium UBA2460 | reverse complement strand
AAGCCGGTAATACCTTCCATGGATTCCTCCCTTCGCTCGGAAATGGAAACCCTTCCCTCGCACCTGGAACGCGAGATCCAGGCCTTTTTTCACCGGCAAAAGGAGCGCTACGACTACGGGGAGATGTTTGAGCCGGTGTATTTTGACATGTGCGAGTTTGTCGGCCGCAAGGGAAAGAGAGTCCGTCCCCTGCTTTTTGCCCTGACCTATCGCGGCCTGGGCGGAACCAAGCCGATCCAGGATCCCGCGGTGCTGGCCGCCGCTCTCTCCCTGGAACTCCT
>DDPU01000002.1:6700-7011 GCA_002342345.1 Verrucomicrobia bacterium UBA2460 | reverse complement strand
CCCACCTTCCACAAGCTGGTGGAGCAAAGGGTGGGCCGGTTGAGTTCCGCGGAAAGGACCGGGCATGGCGTGGCCGTGGTGGTGGGGGACCTGCTTTTCGCCCTGGCGGTGGAGACGCTGCAGACGGCGGGTTTCCCCGAGCCCCAGCGGGGTGCGGCCCTCGGCAAGCTGCTCTCCTACATCACCGACACCGGGGTGGGGGAGATTTTCGACATTCTCCTCGGATCCCGGGACATCGGGCGGGTTTCCGCCCAGGAAATCGAGAGGACCTACCTTTTGAAAACCACCCGCTACACCTTCGAGGCCCCGTG
>DDPU01000002.1:6484-6621 GCA_002342345.1 Verrucomicrobia bacterium UBA2460 | reverse complement strand
CTCGGGCTGGCCTTCCAGATCCAGAACGATCTGCTGGAATTCTCCCATTTCGACAGCCGGGACCAGCTTCTGCCGACCGATTTGCTGGAGGGGAAGAAAACCCTGCTGGTCCGGGAGGCCTACGAGCGGCTCGGCGA
>DDPU01000002.1:6239-6384 GCA_002342345.1 Verrucomicrobia bacterium UBA2460 | reverse complement strand
TTGTTGGCGGGCTCCCATCTGACCCCGGGGGAGCAGGAATCCGTTTCCCAGGCGATCGGCTGGGTTCGCCAGTCCGTCCGCTCCGCCTAATCCTTTGCCCCCGGTTTCCCCGAGCGATCTGGCCCTTTCCCGCGAGGCCGCGCGC
>DDPU01000002.1:4553-6198 GCA_002342345.1 Verrucomicrobia bacterium UBA2460 | reverse complement strand
CGGGATGCCTATGCCGTCTACGCCTGCTGCCGGTCGATCGACGATGCGGTCGACCGGGCGGCCGCCCGCGGGGAGAAGGTGCGGCCCGAGGTGGCGGGGGAGATGCTGGAGCGGGCCTTCGGTTCCGGGGGAAGCCGGCCGGGGGAGGAGTGGATGCCCGCTTTTCGCGAGACGGCGATCCGGAAAAAGATCCGGAGAAAATGGCTGGAGGATCTGGCCATCGGGGTGGCAGGGGATGCCCGGCCGGTGGATCTGCAGACCTGGGAGGAACTGGATCTGTACTGCTACCGCGTGGCCGGCACGGTTGGCCTGATGATGATGAGGGTCTTCGGTCTGGAGGAGGAGACCGCCGAGCCGCGCGCCCTCGATCTCGGCCGGGGCATGCAGTTGACCAACATCCTGCGTGATGTGGCGGAGGATGCCGCCGCCGGCCGGATCTACCTGCCGGCAAAGGAACGGGAGGAATATGGCATCCGGAGGGATGACCTCCTCCGGGGGCGGCCCTCCGGACGCTGGAAGGAGTTCATGAGCTTTCAGGTGAAACGCGCGCGCGAGCAGTATCGGAAGGCGGAGCCGGGCATCGGGCAACTGGCCGCGGGGGGACCCCGTCTGGCCACATGGCTGATGCGGGAACTCTATGCCGGGATTTTGGATCCGATCGAGGAATCCGGGTACGATGTTTTCGCCCGGAGACACGGCCTCGCCCTGGGCCAAAAAATCCTCCGCGGTGCCGCGGTCCTGGTGCGGCGGGTGGGAGGATTCGTCTGATCAGATCCCGTGGGAGATGCGGGCCGCAAGGAAAAGGCCCAGCATGATCGCCAGGGTGATGGCGGGGCGGGCATCCGGTCGGGCGGCCGGCCCGGCATGGATCGGCGTGATCCAGGCCATCATGGCGCTGAAGATGAACCAGGAGAAATAGTTCTGCGGCGGCACGACGTTGCCTGCCCAGAACCAGTAGCCGCGGATCGCGTACGCGAACGGCTCCATCAAATAATCGAAAACCAGGGCAAAGGCCCCGGTGGCGATGGCGAGGGGCGCGCGGGTGGCCCCGTGCCAATATTGGCTGAAGGTGAGGTTGGCGCCGGCGACCACCGCAAACCAGGCGAGCGGGATGGCCAAGGGCAAAACACCGCCGATTCTCGGGCCAAACGCGTCCGTGTAGGTGTAGCTTCCAAAGGGGATGCCGGTGAGGGTACCGACCGTTTCGAGAATTCCGGAGGCAACGAGGATGACGGCGGCTGTCAGCCGGGCCTTTTTGTGCCCGAGACGGTCGACCGCGGAGAAATAGACATGGCTGGAGGCAAGCAACATGGAGACAAAATCCCCCTGGCGCAGGCAGGCGGCCACGAAGGAGGTGAGCCAGCCGGGAAGAGGCAGGGATTCGGCCCATCCCGGGGTCAGTCGGAAGGTGACCGCGAGAAGTCCCACCCCCGCCCAGATCAGGAAAAATTTCCAGAGGGCCTCGCGAAGACGTCCCGGAATCATCCTTTGAGGTAAGGGCAGGCGGGGACGGAGGACAAGCCGGTCGGCGTTGACGAGACCCCTTTCCGCGAGGAAAAAAGGAGATGCGCGGCGTCCGGAAGATCCTTGGCATTCCCATGACGGGCTGGCTTTGTGCCGGGGGCAGCGGACTGATCCTCACCCT
>DDPU01000002.1:3236-4467 GCA_002342345.1 Verrucomicrobia bacterium UBA2460 | reverse complement strand
TTTTTGGATTCAGCCACTTCCTCACCAGCCTGAGTTGGCTGCAGACCGTGACGATCCCGGGTTGGGCGGTGCTCAGCGCTTATCTGGCGGTCTATCCCGCCCTTTGGTTTGCGCTGTGGGTCCGCTTTTCCGGTTCCGATCCGGAAAGGATGACCAGCATGGGCAACGTCCGGCACGCTTTTTTGGGGGCCTCGGCCTGGGTGGTGGCGGAGTGGTTGCGGGGGGTGGTCTTCACCGGATTCGGCTGGAACTCCCTGGGGGTGTCCCAGGGAAATCTCCTGCTGATCGCCCAGTCGGCGGATTTGGGGGGTGGGTTGCTGGTTTCCTGGGTGGTGGCTTTTGCCGGCCTGACGCTGGCCCTGACCGCGCGGCGTTTTGAGCTGGAGATTCGCGGGTCGCAAAAATGGCGGCCCCGCTGGGACTTTACCGCCGGCGTGGTCGTGGTGGGGGCGACGATGGTGTACGGGGCGCGCACGCTCCTCCGTCCGCTGCCGGAACCGGCCGTCATCCTCCGGTACGCTGCCATCCAGCCGTCCGTCCCGCAGGATCCCTGGCGGTCGGCCAAAGTCTCCCGCGTGGCGGAGGAACTGGGGAAATGGAGCGAGCTGGCGCTGCTGGGGGGCGGGCCGGTCGATTTGCTGGTTTGGCCGGAAAGCCTGGCCGGGACGGGCTGGCGGGAGGAACCCGACTTTCAGGCCGCGATCCGGGCGGCCCGGCGGATGGGGGCAAGGGCCCTGCTGGCAGGTTCGCTGGACGTGCGAGGTCCGGACGCCTTCAACTGCGCCGTGCTCTTTCAGGGCCCGGAAGGAAAGATCCCGCAGGTTTATGACAAGACCCACCTGGTGGTGATGGGGGAGTACGTCCCGTTTTCCCGGGCGCTTCCCTGGTTGCGGAAACTGGTCCCTCCCGGAGGGGATCTCTCCTCCGGGAAAGCGCCGGGCCTGTTTTTCCTGGATCCTCCGGGAATCCGCGTGGCCCCTTTGATTTGCTTCGAGGACTCCGTGCCGCAGGTTGTGCGGAGGGCCGCCCAAAAACTTCCGCACCTCCTGGTCAACCTGACCAACGATGCCTGGTTCGGTGCTTCCGCCGGATCCCGGCAGCATCTGGAAAACGCCCGCTTGCGGGCCGTGGAGACGAGGTTGCCATTGTTGCGGGCCACCAACGACGGCGTCACCGCCCTGATCAATCCCCGCGGGGTCATCACCGCGGAGGTACGGGATCCGGCCACCGG
>DDPU01000002.1:1890-3211 GCA_002342345.1 Verrucomicrobia bacterium UBA2460 | reverse complement strand
AAGCCACCTTCTACACACGGTGGGGGGATTGGCCGGTGTGGATTTCCCTGGCGTGGGTGGGGTTGGGTCTTTGGCGCCGTCGGGAAGCCGCTTGAGCCTGACCCACCGGGCAGGCATGCTTTGCGAATATGACGCTCCCGGCGGAAACCGTTGATTTGGCCTCCGTGGACTCCCGCTTGCGGGAGTTGCGGAGGTTTCTTTGACCCGGCCAAGCTCGAAGCCCAGCTGAAGGACCTCGATGGCCGGATGGCCGCCCCCGATTTCTGGAACGACACCGCCAAGGCGCAAAAAGTCTCCGCCGAGGCCACCTCCCTCCGCCGCAAGCTTGAGCAGATGCGGGATCTGGAAAAGCGCGTTGCCGACCTGCCCGTTCACCGGGAACTGGCCGAGGAGGACGGGTCCGAGGCCGCCGGGAAGGAATTCGCGGAGGAGCTGAAACAGACCCTGACCCAACTCGACCAGGCCGAGATCCAATTCCTCCTCTCCCAACCCGACGACCGGCGGAACGCGATCCTCAGCCTGAATGCCGGGGCGGGCGGTACCGAGGCCTGTGACTGGGCGAGCATCCTGTTGCGCATGTACCAGCGTTGGGCCGAGCGGCGCGGCTACAAGGTGGAGATGCTCGACATCCTTTCCGGGGAAGAGGCCGGCATCAAAAACGCCATGCTCCGGATCATCGGGGAAAACGCCTACGGCTACCTCAAGCCCGAGCGCGGGGTGCACCGCCTGGTGCGGATTTCCCCCTTCAACGCGCAGGGAAAGCGGCAGACATCCTTTGCCTCCGCGGAGGTCGTCCCCGAGCCGGACGAGGAGCAGGAACTGGAGATTCCCGAGAAGGATATCCGCGTGGATGTGTTCCGCGCCGGCGGCCACGGCGGGCAGGGGGTGAACACCACCGATTCCGCGGTGCGTATCACCCATTTCCCGACCGGCCTGGTGGTGACCTGTCAAAACGAGCGTTCCCAGATCAAGAACCGGGCCACGGCGATGAAGGTGCTGGCCGCCCGCCTGCGCCAGCTGGAACTGGATAAAAAGAAGGCGGAGCAGGAGCAAAACTATGCCGCCAAGGGCCAGATTGGCTGGGGCCACCAGATCCGGTCCTATGTGCTCCAGCCGTATCAAATGGTGAAGGATTTGCGGACGGGCGAGCAGACCAGTGACGTGCAAGGCGTGCTGGACGGGGAGATCGACGCTTTCCTCAACGCTTTCCTCAAGGGCAAGAAGCGGTCGGGTCCGATCGAGGATGAGGAGGAGGAATGAAGGAGACCGACCGGTTGGCCCGGATCATCGCCACGAAAAGAAAGGAGGCGGAGGCCCTGGA
>DDPU01000002.1:1220-1836 GCA_002342345.1 Verrucomicrobia bacterium UBA2460 | reverse complement strand
AAGGCAGCCTCGCCCACCGCGGGGACGATTTCGGAAAATTACGATCCGGTGGCCCAGGCGAGGCTTTACGAAAAGGGCGGGGCCGGGGCGATCTCCGTGCTGACGGACCGCGAGTATTTCCGCGGTTGCCTGGAGGATATGCAGAGGGTGCGGGCCGCCGTGGGGATCCCGGTGCTGCGGAAGGATTTTCTCCTGACCGAGGCGCAGGTGTATGAAAGCGTCGCGGCAGGGGCGGATGCTTTCCTGCTGATCGTGGCGGCCCTGAACGACGCGGAACTGAAAGGCCTTTACGATCTCGGCAAGACCCTGGGGGCCGACGTTTTGGTGGAGGTGCACGAGATGGGCGAGATGGACCGGGCCCTGGAAATCGGGGCCGACATCATTGGCATCAACAACCGGAACCTGCGCACCTTTGAGGTCGACCTGAAAACCACCGGGGAGTTGGCCCCGGAAATCCCTTCCGATTGCCTTGGCATCAGCGAGAGCGGGATCCGGACCCGTGAGGATGTCCGTTTTGTCACGGCGCAGGGAATCCACTGCCTGCTGGTGGGGGAGTCGCTGATGAAAAACGAGGATCCTGCCAAGGCGCTGCAAAACCTGAGGGAGTAGGTTCGGC
>DDPU01000002.1:0-1169 GCA_002342345.1 Verrucomicrobia bacterium UBA2460 | reverse complement strand
ACAGGCCGGGCTCAGGAAACCAACCGGCCCACCTTCCGTCTGGGGATCGATGTTTTGGCGGACGGGGGATTTCGTGAGCTGAAAGGTAAGCGGGTGGGATTGGTGACGAATCCCTCCGGGGTCGACGGCAACGGGGTGCCAACCTGGAAACGGTTCCGCGAGTCGGCGGCGGTCAACCTGGTGGCCCTCTACGGGCCTGAACACGGGGTTTTCGGCAAGGTGGGCGCGGGAAAGCACGTCTCCGGAGAGCGGCACGGGGAGGACAAAAACAACGACGGAAAAATTTCCAAGGAAGAGGAGACCGGCATCCGGGTTTTTTCCCTTTATGGAGAGACCCGCAAACCCACCCCACGGATGCTGGAGGGTGTGGATGTGATGGTGTACGACCTTCAGGACATCGGTTGCCGCTCCTACACCTATATCAGCACGCTGGGATTGGTGATGGAGGCGGCCGAGGAGCAGGGGATCGGGGTCATGGTGCTCGACCGCCCCAATCCCCTGGGAACCCGGCGTGTGGAGGGTCCCCGGCCGCAGGGACCCGAGGTGATTCCCTCGTTCATCGGCCAGTATGACATTCCCTATGTCTATGGCCTGACGGTCGGGGAGTTGGCCCGGTGGATCAACGGGCACCATTTGAGGAGGCCGTGCCGACTTTCCGTGATTCCCATGAAGGGCTGGTCGCAGGAAATGGTCTGGGAGGATACGGGGCTCCCCTGGGTGGCGACTTCCCCCAACATCGCCCGGGTCGAGGCGGCGCGCGGTTATGTGGCGACGGGATTCTTCGGGGAACTGGGGGTGAGCAACGGGGCAAACCCGGAGGGGGTTCCCACCAAGGGGCTCGATGGCAGCGTCATCCACCCCTTCGACATTTTCGCGCTGGAGGGCGCCGATCCCGAGGAGCTGGCCCGGCGCATGACGGAGTACGGTTTCAACGGGGTGAAATTTTCCCCGTTCCGCTTCAAGCCGCCCACGGGGCGTTACCGCAATGTGGTGATGTCGGGGGTCAAAGTGACGATTGATTCCAAGGCTCCGGCCAACCTCACGGCCATCAACATCGCCGGGCTCGCCTATCTGCGGCGGCAGTTGCCGAAAAAGAACTTTTTCTCGGATGCGGAAAACACCCTGATGTTCGACAAGCTCAACCGCAGCCGGGAGACCAGAAAGCAGAT
>DDPU01000016.1:7473-9340 GCA_002342345.1 Verrucomicrobia bacterium UBA2460 | reverse complement strand
GCGGCCCGGGTGTATGTCGACCTGGATCCCGCCTTCACCCAGATCTGGGCCAAGGTGTATGGGAGCCCGATGAATTTTGCAGGGCACAATGCCTTTTGGAGCGTCGGGCTTTCCATGGGGCGCGGTGCGGTGGTGCCGGACACGGGGCATGACTGGAAGCCGGTGGTGCCGCCCATTTGCCGGACCTACTGGTCGCCCAGGGCGGCGGAAAAAACGGCCGGAAAGGCCGCGGCCCTGGGGTCGGGCCGTTGGACCACGATCACCCACTGGTACGGATATGCGGCGGTGGAGTGGGAGGGAAAAAGCCACGGCAACAAGGCGGAAGAGTTTGAAAAACTCCGGGGCTGGCCGCGGCAAACCGGCCTGAGTCCAAGGATCGTGACGGATCTGGGGGTCGGGGAGGAGAGAAGCCGGTTCGAGGCGGAGGGATGGGATTTCCTCGGGCCGGAGCCGGTCTGTTCCGACTGGAGGGAGTACCGGTCCTTCCTGGCGGCGAGCCGCGGGGAATTTTCCCCGGCCAAGTCGGGTTATGTCACGGCCCGGACCGGCTGGTTCAGCGACCGGAGTGCCTTGTATCTTGCCCTGGGCAGGCCGGTGCTTTTACAGGAGACGGGTTGGTCGGCCTGGTTGCCGGAGGGGAAGGGTTTGGTGGCCTTCCGCACCCCGGAAGAAGCGGCGGCGAAGGCGCGCGAGATCGAATCGGACCATGGGCGGCATGCGCGGGCGGCGGAGGAGGTTGCCCGGGAGCATCTGGCGGCGGAGAAATCCATCGTAAATGCCCTGAAGCGCCTGTGAGTCACCGGAGGGCGGTGCTTCGCCTCCATTTGACTTGGGGGGGGTGCTTTCTAGGTTGATGGTCATGGTTACGGGTGTTTCCCGGAAAGTGCTTCGGCCGAAGGTGGACTGGTTCCGTCCAGCGCCCGAGCTGGAGGCGGAATTACAGCAGATCGAGTCACGGATTCTTCATCAGGCCTCGCTGTTTGATCCCGGGGCGGAGGGGTATGTCCGGTATGCCCTGGAGGGCGGCGGCAAGCGTCTGCGTCCCGCCCTGGTCCTGCTGGCAGGCAAGGCAGCGGGAGGATGGACCGAGCCGATCCGGGACCTCGCGGTGATTGTGGAACTGGTGCATGTGGCCTCCCTGATCCACGACGACGTGCTCGACCGCGCGGAGCTGCGGCGTTCCCGGGCCACCTGCAACGCCAAGTGGGGCACGGAACTTTCCGTGCTGCTTGGCGACGCCCTTTTTGCGCACGGGTTGCAGCTGGCGACCAGGCTCGAGGACGCGGAGGTTGCCCGCAAGATTGCCGAGGCCTCCCGCAACCTGTGCGAGGGGGAGATTTTGCAGACCCAGCGCCGTTTCGACCTCAAAATGACCACGGCGGATTACCTGCACGTGGTGGGGCTGAAAACGGGGGCCCTGTTCCGGGCGGCGGCGGAGGTGCCGTTTCTTCTTCACCGGGCTCCGGATTCCCAGCGGGAGGCAGCGCGGTCTTTCGGGTATCAACTCGGTCTGGCCTACCAGATTTACGACGATGTGCTGGACCTGGTGGGATCGGATGAGGAAAGCGGCAAGACTTTGGGGACGGATTTGCGCAAGGGAAAATGGACCCTGCCGGTTTTGCACGCCCTGCAGACGCTGCCTGCGGAGGAGTCGGAAGCCCTGCGAACCCGGCTGGTCGAAGGAGGGGAAGGGGTGGTGGACAAGGTGCGCGCCGCGGGTGGGATCCGTTTTTCCATGAGGAAGGCGGTTGATCTTCTGGAGAGGGGGAAGGCCGACCTGCGGACCCTTCAGGATCCCGGCGGGGAGTTGGCCGGCTTGACCAGCCGATTGCAGGATTTTCTCCGTCAGATCGAGCCCTGACGGCCG
>DDPU01000016.1:3643-7411 GCA_002342345.1 Verrucomicrobia bacterium UBA2460 | reverse complement strand
GGACCGACGGACGAGGAGTTGGTCGCCTCGACCCTGAAGGGGGATTTGGGGGCCTACGATGAGTTGATCCGGCGCTTCCAAGGGCGTCTTTACGGTGTCATTTACCATCTCACCTCGAACCATGAGGACACGAACGATTTGCTGATGGAGGTTTTTGACAAGGCCTACCGGAGCCTTCCCACCTTTCGCGGACAGTCCTCTTTTTACACCTGGATTTATAGGATCGCGATCAACCGAAGCTTCAACTTCCTGGACAAGCGGAAACGAAGGCAGGGGGCAATGAGTTTGAATGAACTGGATGAGGAGGGCTTGCCGAAGCTGGATTTGGCCGATCTTTCCCCGCAAAACAACCCTAACAAGTCTATTATGCTCAATGAATTGCAAAATAAATTGAACGAATCCATGCTTAAGCTGTCGAAAGAACATAGAACCGTGGTAACTTTATTTGATATTCAAGGACTTGCGCATTCCGAGATCGCCAAGATCATGGGGTGTACGGAGGGGACTGTTCGTTCCCGCCTGCATTATGCGCACAAGCAACTGCAAAAATCTCTTGGCATTTACCTGAAAAGGTAAAACCATAAGGCTGTCTTTCATGAACCAAAAACAAGACTTCAGCGAACTACAAAAGCTCCTCCAACTGAAAAGGCTGGAGACCCCAGGGCAGGAGTATTTTGACCGTTTTGTGGATGCCTTTCATGTGTATCAACGCCGGGAAATTCTTCAGGACAAGCCTTGGTATGCCAATTTTGGGGCATTTTTGCTGGAGCCCTGGTTTGCGGGATTGCCCCGGTTGGCCCCTGTGGCGGCCTCCTGTGCTTTGCTGCTGGCGGGCGTGGCCGTTTTTCTGGGACCTCTTTCCCAAGGATCCGGGCATCTGGCCGATGGAAAAGTGGCGCATCCGCGCGGGATTGTGGTGGCCTCGGTGCAAAGCGGGCAGTCAACGGAAATTCAACCCGAGCTGATCGACACGGCAGCCGGCGGGGACGCATCCGAGCTTCGGCCCCTCTATGTGAACGGGCACGGAGCGGTGGCTTATGATTCCCGGCTTGCGTTCTAAGTTTCTTCTCCCCTCCCTCCTGCTTCTTGGCCTTTTGACGGCCGGGTGGTTTTTTTGGAGGAATGTTTCCCCCAAAGAGGCTTCTCCCCAGGGCAAAGGAGCTGTCACGGAAGAGGTTCGTCTTCCCCGGTCGGCACCTGCGCAGGAGAGGGCTTCGGTGGCGTCCGCGCCATCCGGTGTTTTTGACAAAATCGCCTCGGAAGTCAGCGGCGTGTATGAGAAGTCGGTCCCCGCGGTGGTGCGCATCCGTGCGATGGACGGACAGGAGCAGCTTTCCGGCACGGGTTTCTTCGTCGACAAACAGGGAACGATTCTCACGGCCTATGCGGTGGTGGGACAGGCCAAGGAGGCGACGGTGGATGCCGGCGGCCGGACTTTCGCGGCCAGGATCCTGGGGCGGGATCCCCGCAGCGGCGTGGCACTTTTGAAAATCAAGGCCAGCGAGACTCCTTTCCTCCTGCTGGGGGATTCGGCCGGGCTTCGGCCGGCTTCCGCGGTGGTGAGCGTGGCCTTTCCCTATGACCTGAAAGCGGAACCGACCTTTGGGCTGGTGGCGGGATTTGACGTGAAATACCTGACACGGTTTTTTGCCACCACCCACATCCGGGTGAATCTGCCGATCAAGCCCGGACAAATCGGCGGCCCGGTATTGGACAGCCAGGGCAAGGTTGTGGGCATCCTCATGCTGGAAATCGACGAAGGGAAGGCCTGTTATGCCCTTCCCGTCGAGGCCGCCGCCAAGGTGGCCGCGGACATCGAGAAGTTCGGCGGGCCCAAGCACGGATGGATGGGAGTCGGGGTGATGCCCGACCGCAGCCGCCCGGAGCGTGGCGCCCCGGTTTTTGTGGACCGCCTTTACAAGGGCACTCCGGCGGAAAAAAGCGGATTGAAGGCGGGTGACGAGGTGATTTCCATCGGCGGACGGCCGGTCCGGGAGCCTTCCGATGTGCTGGACTCGGCCTTTTTCGCGAATGTGGGGGAGAAGGTGCCCGTGAAAGTCCGTCGAAACGGCAAAGAGGAGACCTTCACCATCACCGTGGCGGCCCGGCCGGACAGCTCCCGCATTGTGGAGCCTGCTCCGCTGTTTCCCGACTCCCAGGGCAGTTCGTCGCCCCAGGGAATTCCCGTCCGGGGAAACTAGCTTCCCCTGCGGATTTCAGGGTTTGGCGTCCCCGGGAGCATGGGGCAGCAGATCGAACTCCGGGGGAAAAGATAAACCGATGCCTTGTTCCAGCGATTGCTGCTGGGCCTGCCAGGGGCCAAGGAGGTCGGAGGTTTTCGAGGACTGCAGATTTTCCAGCTGACCCAGCGGGGAGCCGTCGGGATTCCATCCCTGCCAGGAGACGGTGCGGGTGACGGCGTCGAAGCGGGACGAGCTAAGCGGTTTTCCATCGGGGTACTGGAGCAGGAGGGAACTCACCTTGCCGGAATCCCCGATCACCGGACCAAATTGGCCGAGAATCTTGCCGTCCGGGTAGAGGAGCCGGCCGCCGGCCAGCCGATCCCCGTCGTACTGGCATTCGGCAAAGGTTTTTCCGTCGGAGTAGTGCAGGCAGAGGGGGCCGGAGGGCTTGTCGTCCTGGAACGTTCCGGTGGTGGCGAGGGAGCCGTCGAGGGCATAGCTGCGAAAGAGGCCGTTTTTTTTTCCGTGTTTAAAATCAGTTTCGACCTTGAGCCTGCCATCCGGATAAAACTCGCGGACCAGCCCGTTCCGCTGGTCATCCTTCCAGGACTCCTCGACCAGGAGCACGCCGTCCTCCCCCCAAGTCCGGGCGATCCCGTCCTTCTTGCCGAGGACATACGAGGCCTCCGAACGCTTCGCCCCGGAGGGGAAGTATTCCAGGGAGGGCCCCTCGAGCATTCCGTTCTTCCAGGTTGCGGTATAGCGGGGCATCCCGCCGGGCCACCAACCTTGGGCGGAGCCGTCGAGCTTGTCGTCGGCGTAATTGAGGTTGTCGGAAACCGATCCGTCCGGATGGAAAAGGGTGGCGGGGCCCTGTCGGCGTCCATCGACCAGGGTATTGAAGGCGCGTTGGCGGCCGTCGGCGTTGAAGAGGATTTGCGGCCCGGTCATTCGGCCCGCTTCCATTTTGGTTTCGGCGGCCAATTTTCCGTCCGCCGAGTAAAACTGCCAGTCCCCTTCGGGCAGGCCGTTGCGGATGGTGCCGTCCGCGGTCCGGTTGCCCTTCTCATCCAGGTCGATACGGCGGCCGTCGCGGCGATCGAAGCGGACGAACTCCCGCCGGGAGACCGAGCCGTCCGCGCGGTAGAAGATCATTTCCACCTGCCCCTGGGGGGTTTGCCGGGCGCTGAGAACCATCGCCCCGGAGACGTTCCGATAAGGCCCCTTGCGGAGAACCTCCGACGGAACCAGCGAGGATTCCTGGTAGTTCCAGATGGGATCCCCGGGGGGCTCCTCCGGTGGGGCGGGAAACTGGCGGGAATCCTCGACGGAACGGCGGATGGCCTCGGCCGTCTGCAGTCCCTGAAAGATGGCGTTGAGGATCAGTCCCACCTCCGATTGCGCATGAACGCGGAGCGGGAGCAGGGCCAGGGACAAAGCGAGTACCGGACCGGCACGCATCGGGGTCAGTTTACGGGGAAGGCGAGGATTTAGGAATCTTGGACCGACGGGGACTTGAGGGCGGAGCTGTGATAGGATTTGGCATGATTTCCGGTGTCCGGCGTTGGGCGGAGTTCATCAAATT
>DDPU01000016.1:1156-3569 GCA_002342345.1 Verrucomicrobia bacterium UBA2460 | reverse complement strand
GGACGGCGGCGATGGCCTTCAACCGGCTGGCGGATTGGCAGATCGACATCCAAAATCCACGAACGGCTTCCCGGTCCACCCTGGTGACGAAAGCGACCGCTTGGCTGACGGTATTGACCGGGGTCGGGGCGCTGGTGGCCGGGGCGTGGTGGTTGAACCCCCTATGCCTGATGCTGAGTCCGTTGGCGCTGGCAATCGTGTTCTTTTACTCCCTGACGAAGCGATTTACCTGGGCGTCACACGGATTTTTGGGACTGGCCCTGGGAACCGCGCCGATGGGGGCCTGGCTGGCGGTGACGGGAAAGTTTGATTCCTGGGTGCCGGTGGTCCTGGGGGCAGCGGTGGGCTTGTGGGTGGCGGGATTTGACCTGATTTATTCCCTGCAGGACCGGGAGTTTGACCTGAAGAAGGGATTGCAGAGTTTTCCGGCACGGTTTGGGGAAACCACGGCACTTTTCTGGGCCGCCGTGCTCCATGTGTTTGCGTGGTTTTTTCTGGGGCTCTTTGGCTGGCTGGCGGGGTTGGGGTGGCGGTACCACATCCTGTGGTTTGCGGTTGGCGGGGTGCTGGTCTTCGAAACGGTTCTGGCGAAAATCGAGAAAAGGAGGCAAAGCGCATTTTTTCAGGCCAACGCGGCGGTGAGCCTGCTGGTGCTGGCGGGTGTGGTGTGGGAGATTTTCGGACGATGAATGCGTGGGAGAGGATTTGCGGAAAGGTGGAGGCAGGGGAACGGATCAGCCGCGATGAGGGAATCTATCTTTTGGAAAAAGCGGAACTGCACCGGCTTGGACAGCTGGCCGACCGGGTCCGAAAAAAAAAGGTCGGTGACCGCGCGAGCTACGTGGTCAACCGGTATCTCAACTACTCGAACATCTGCATTCTCAGCTGCCAGTTCTGCGCGTTCGCCAGGAAGAAGCGGGATCCCGGCACATTTGAACATTCGGTGGAGGAGTTGACGGAGGCGGCCCGGAAGTCGGTGGCGCAGGGGATCACCGAGCTTCACATCGTGGGCGGGTTGCACCCCAGCCTGCCGTATTCGTTCTACCTGGGGATGTTGAGGGCCCTGGCGGCGCTGGAGCCGAGGCCGGTGCTGAAGGTTTTCACGGCGATCGAGATCCGGCACCTGGCGGAGCGGGTGGCCAGGAAGCCGATTGCGGAGGTTTTGACCGACCTCCGGGAGGCGGGGTTGGGTTCGTTGACGGGGGGCGGGGCGGAGATTTTTGACGCGGGTGTGCGCGACCGCATCTGTCGCGGGAAGGAGACGGCGGAGGAGTGGCTCGAGGTGCACCGGATCTGGCACGGCATGGGCGGGCGGAGCACGGCGACGATGCTGTATGGCCACATCGAGACGGCGGCCCAGCGGGTGGATCATCTGGAAAAGCTGAGGGCGCTGCAGGAGGAAACGGGGGGGTTCACGGGCTTCGTACCCTTTGCGTTCGAGCCGTCGCAGACACGGTTGGCGGAGCTGGGAAGGATCCGGCGCGCCAGTGCCCTGGAGGAGTTAAGGGTGATCGCGGCCAGCCGCATCATTCTGGACAACTTCGATCACATCACGGCCTACTGGATCAGCACGGGCCTGCCGCTGGCCCAGGTGGCCCTGAGTTACGGGGCGGACGATCTGCACGGCACGATTGAGGAGGAGAAAATCTTTCACATGGCGGGAGCGCGGACACCCCTCGGGCAGACGAGGAGCGATTTGGAGCAAGCGATCCGCGAAGCGGGACGTGAGCCTGTGCAGAGAAACACCTTTTACGAGCCGCTTCCGGCTTTGCGCTGAGCGGATGAGAGTCGGATGCGTTCCCTACGGGCATGCCAGGCCGTTTGCCACCGCCTGGGCGGGGCAGGAACCGGTCTGGGCGCATCCGCGGCAGCTTGCCCGGAAGCTATGGGCCGGAGAACTGGATCTGGCCCTGGTGCCGGTGTGGGAGGTGCTCAACCGTCCCGGCAGCCGTGTTCTTGACGGGGTGGCGATCGGATCGAGGGGCGAGGTGCGCAGCGTGGGGGTGTTCCACGGGAAGCCCCTGGCGGAGTGCCGGTCCATCCGATTGACACCAAATTCCGTCACCTCCGTCCAGCTCTGGAAACTGATTGCCGCCCTGAAAAACATCCGTCTTCCGGAGGATGAAAACGGGGACGCCCGGCTTTTGATCGGGGACGAGGCTCTGGCGCAGTGGAATCGGACAAACGGGCGGGGAGTTCTCGACCTCGGGCAGGCGTGGACGGACTGGACGGGAAAACCGTTTGTCTTTGCCGTTTGGGCGGTCGGACCCGGGACCGCCCTTGCCTCGGCGGATTTGGAGCGGTTCCGGCAGGGGTGCCTGCAGGGAATCACCCGGAGGGAGGAGCTGGCGAGCGATGACCGGGAAAGGGAATATCTGACGGGCTGCATCCGTTACGGGCTCGGTCCGGAGGA
>DDPU01000016.1:337-1111 GCA_002342345.1 Verrucomicrobia bacterium UBA2460 | reverse complement strand
GCTGGCCGGGGAAGTCAGTCCCTACCTGCTCCAGCACGCGCACAATCCGGTGGCATGGATGCCTTGGGGGCCGGAGGTGTGGAAAAAGGCCCGGGATGGAAACAGACCCGTGTTCCTGAGCATTGGTTATTCGACCTGCCACTGGTGTCACGTGATGGAGCGGGAGTCTTTCGAGGATGAGAAGACCGCGGAGATTCTCAACCGGGAGTTCATCCCGGTGAAGGTGGACCGGGAGGAGCGGCCCGACATCGACCGGATTTACATGACGGCCGTGCAGGCTTTGACGGGACAGGGAGGATGGCCCCTTTCGGTCTGGCTGACGCCGGATGGAAAGCCGTTTTATGGCGGAACCTATTTTCCGCCGAGCGGGGCGCACGGCCGGCCCGGTTTTGTCGACGTGCTCCGGCAGATCGCCGCGGCCTGGAAAGAGCGAAAAGGCGAAGTGGAGGGCTGGGCGGAGGAGTTGGCTGGGCGGCTCCGGGTCCTGGGAGAAGGGGCCGGCACCGGCGGGGAGATCCGGGACATGGAAAAGATCCTGGATGTGGCCACCGTGGAACTGGCCGCCGAGTACGACCGGAAGCACGGCGGGTTCGGCGGGGCGCCCAAGTTCCCGCGCCCCAGCCAGCCGCTTTTTCTGCTGCGGCGCTCCTTTTTTGAAGGGAGCGAGAGGCTTTTGGAAATCGTCCGGCACACGGGGAGGGCGATGGCGGCGGGCGGAATTTATGACCAGGTGGGCGATGGGTTCCATCGTTATGCCGTCGATGCGGGTTGGGC
>DDPU01000016.1:0-210 GCA_002342345.1 Verrucomicrobia bacterium UBA2460 | reverse complement strand
GCGGAAGATGCGGACAGCGAGGGAGTGGAAGGAAAGTTTTATGTGTGGAAGCTGGCCGAGGCGAAGGCGCTGGCGACGGATGCCGAATGGGAAGTCGCGCGGAAGATCTGGGAAATCAGCGAGGAGGGAAACTTCCTGGATCCGCACCACCCGGAAAGAGGGTGGAATGTGCTGGCCCGAAAACGGGTTCCCTCGGCGGAGGAGGAAAGG
>DDPU01000040.1:17275-19007 GCA_002342345.1 Verrucomicrobia bacterium UBA2460 | reverse complement strand
CGCACCGCCCACGCGATCGACCGCTGTCATTTGGCCATTCTCGCGGTTGATGCGGTGGAAGGGGTGGGGCTGGTGGAAAAGAAGGTGGCGGGGTTGATCCAGAAGGCCCGGAGACCCTGCGTGGTGGCCGTGACCAAATGGGATCTGGCGCGGCAAGGCGGGGCGGAAACCCGCGCCAGAAAGTTTCTTACGGACTATGAGGAGGCCTTGCGGCAAAAGCTCTTCTTCCTGCCTGAGGTACCGGTGGTTTTTCTCAGTTCCTTGCAACGCACGGGGTTGGACCGTTTGGGTGAGGCAGTGGCGGATGGAATCCGCAACCGTTCGCTCAAACTTGGCACGGGAGAGTTGAACCGCGTCCTGGCCCAAGCCATGGAGCGAAAAGCGCCTCCTGCCAAAGCCGGCAAGCGGCTGCGGATTTATTATGCCACGCAGGTGGATGGACCGATTCCCACGATCCTTGGTTTCGTGAACCAACCGGCACTGATGAACCAGGACTACGAGAGGTATCTTGGTGCACGGGTGAGGGAGGTTTTCCGGTTGAAGGGATCCCCCTTGCGTTGGATCTGGCGGGGGAGGGGGAAGCAACCGGGAGGCAGGGGACCCAAAAAAAGCTGAATTTTCCTAATTTGGGAAACCAGAGAGGGGCCCGGTATTTTTTACGGCTCCATGATTTTTGAGGAAAGACGCAGGATGCCTTCCTGGGCAATTTCACTGCTGGCATAGTCTTCCTGCGCCTGAAGGTACCAGGCCAGGCTCGAGCCCCACTGCTGTTTCCGCTCCATTTCCTGGGCCGTGCGGATGCTGCGGACGAATTCCGCGGCCTTAGTCGTGAATTCAGCCCTGGCCTGATTCAACTTGGGATCATCGGGATAATCGGAAAAGCCCCGTTCCACGCTTTCCCAGGCCCCCGCGGAGTCCCCTCGTTTTGCAAGTTCCGCGGCACGCAACAGGGCTGCCTCAGCGAGCTGAACCTGCTCCAGCACCTGTTTGAGCTTCTCCTGCTTCGCCGGATGAAGGGCGGTCGCGGCGATAAAACGAACCTTGTCCTCGTAGATTTGGCGGTAATTCTTCTGGGCGTATAGGCGGTCGAAATCATTGAGCGCCTGCTGCTGCACATCGGTCTGGGAAAAGATCGCCCCGGACACCTCCGCCAAGGCTGGGTTGCGCGGCCAAATCTCCGTGGCGGACCTTAATTCGTTTTCGAGGGTGGTGCGGTCGCCCGAGGACGCTGCAGCCCGGGCTTTTGCGAGATGGAGGGCGCTGACGGTGCGGGCGGTCTCAATGGCCGCCATGGGTTTGGCGCTGTCAAAATCCCTGCTGATGGATTCCAGCTCCCGCACCAGAGCCGCGGCGCGCTCGTAGTCTTTGACCTCGAGAGAGGAAAGCAGCTGGTTTGATTTCTGGGTGAACTCGATGACCTGGCGCTTTTTGGCCCGGGGAAGCAGCCTGATCTCGGGAAGATATTCGCCCACCACAAAGGCCTCGCTGAGCCTCTCCGAGGCGCTTTTCATCTCGTTTTTTTCCAGCAAAAAGGAAAAAGCCTCCACGCCCTCGCGAACATCCCGGATGGCTTCGTTAGCCAAGGCATCCAGTTGACCGATGGTTTTCGGGAGCTTGGAAATGTCCCCAAACGATTCCTTGTTTTTGTCCGACTGATTGGCGGCGTATTCATCGGCGACCCTCAACTGGCTGTCTCCGTCCCCGAAAAGGGTCCGGTAAAAACGGTTTGCCA
>DDPU01000040.1:8712-17250 GCA_002342345.1 Verrucomicrobia bacterium UBA2460 | reverse complement strand
TTCGCCTGAAGGCGTAGGGCTTCCTTTTTGACGCGATTTCCAGCGATGGACGCGTTGACCTCGCCGAGCTCGGTAAGCAGGGGCTGCATTTTCATGTCACGCTTCAGGGTTTGTTCTTTGTTCCACTGCTCGGCCGCCGCCGGGTTTTTCGGCGCAGGCCCCAGCAGGCCGCTGTCCGCGGCGAAGCGGGAATTCCACTCCAGCGTATCCTTCCGCTGCGCCAGGGTGCGGTTTTGGTCGTCGATCTTTGTTACCTCGCGTTGGGCCATCAAAACCCCGTAGATGGCATCGTCGAGCGAGTTGCACAGTCCGGCATCGGGCTCGTATTCCGAGGCCTGGGGGAGCATGGCCCAGGCCTTTCGGAAGTTTTCCTTGGAGGCCTTGGCGGGAGAGAGGAGATCCAGCATTGTTTTCATGCGATCCCGATATTTTTTCGCATCCTCCCCGGTCTCCTCCTCGGAGTTCAGGTATTTTTCAAAGCGGGCTCGGAAAACCCGCTGATCCTGCACATTCCAGATTTTGCCGTCCCAAACCATCACCTCGCTGCCGGGATCGAAGGAGGGAATGTCCTTACCCAGGAAACTGCCTCCGTCCTTGGGTTGGGTCGCCTTGGGTGATCCACCCTGGGTCGGAGCCGTGGGAGATGATTCCGGCATGCTCTGCGGGTTTTGGGTAAAAGCGGTTTTGCCGCACAGGCAGGCAAAAACAACCGCAGCTACAATCCGTCTTTTCACGCCTTGCTCATCTCCTCGACTTCCAACAAAGCTGCATCGTTCACGCGCACCTTCAGCCGGTACTTCTGTCCTTTTTGCAGGTTAATCTCGCGGAAACGTGGAGGGACAAGCAACGGCAGAGGGCGGTCCCCGCCGCCATGATGCACCCGGAAACTGAACAACCGGCCTTTTTCCTGGCTCCAGCCGAGGGAGTTTGCGATGGTGCCTTCCACTTGGTAGGTATTGCCCTTCAGGCTGTTGGCATTTTCATAATAATCCTCCGGCTTTAGGCGCTCCACGGTGCGGTATGGGTCGCCATCCTTCTGAAAAAAGAAGGCGCCTAAACCACCTAAAAGGGAGAAGGCGGCAAAGAACGCCAGCCAAAGCACGGGCGAAGGCTTGCGGTGGGCTCGACGGCTCATCAGCCGTTATTCTACGGGAAAAGCCCCCCACGGGGCAAATTATCGCCAGTCGCTTCGCCGGATTCCAAAAAAGGCGCAAATCAGGCCAAGGAAAAGATGAAGCGTGAGCATCCAGGCGGAGATCTCGCTTCCGGCCAGCGGCGTTTCCGTGACCGCCCGCACCAGGTCGTAAAAGCGGGTGTCCCGGAGGGTTTGCAGATACCCCGACCATGCCCAATAAGCGCTAATCCAGGGACGAACCATCCATCCCAGAAACTCGGGAAGGGCGAGGATGGCTCCCGAAAGGGGGAGCTGAAAACCGACCAAATAGAGGCTGCCCAGGGAGGCTTGCTCGCTTGAGGACGTCCAACTGGAAATGCCAAGACAAAGGGAAGTCACGGCTGCCGTGACCAGGGCAAAGGGAAGGAACTGGGCAAGAAGATCCCCGGGAAATTGGCCAACCGCGCGGACAAAAAGGGTCATCCAGCCTGACTGGACCAGGACGAGCAGCGACAAAAACCCGGTCATGCCCAAAAGGGCTGCCGCGGGGCGCAGCCCGGCGAGCTTTTCCTTCTCGAGGATCGCCCGGTCGCCGACCACCTCACGGGCGGCATTATTGGATCCCATCAAAGCCAGCAGAATGACCTGAAACATGGCCAGGCCGCTGACCAGCGTGCTGATCTTCGCGGACTGGGAAGTGAACTCCAGCGCGTCCTTGAGCTGTTGAAACGCGTTCGTGGCAGGGCTCATGGTCATGTTTTTGACATTCGGCAGCCCATTCCAGGCAAAAAGGGTCACCACAGCGGGGAAGACCAGGAGAAGGGCCAGTTGCAATGCCGCTTGGGCGGGGTCGCGGAAAAAAAGTTTCAATCGACGGCCGAACCAAGTGGTGGCCTGGGAAACCAAGCCTGGCAATTCGGCGGAGACGCCTGCTTCCGGAAGCGTCATCTCCGCGGCAAGCTCCTCCACAACCGCTTCCGCCTCAAAGCCGAGCTCCTCCGGGGAGGAAATCCATTCCTCTCCCCAGCTTGCCGGATCACGCCGGGCCAGCAGCGGGTAAATCTCCTCCGGGGAGGTTGCACCGAAGTAAGCGCACAAATCCGCGGGCCGGGAACAAAAGGCCAGACGTCCTCCCGTAAGGACGGTGATGGAGTCATATTGCTCCAAAAATCTAAGGCTATGGGTGACCAAAAGAACGAGGCGCCCCGGTTGTCTGGCTAGCCCCTGCAGTAGAAGGGTGATTTCCTCCTCGGACTTGGGGTCCAGTCCGCTGGTCACCTCGTCCGCGAGAAAAAGACTCGGAGAGGTTGTCAATTCCATGGCCAATCCCAAACGCCTGAGTTGCCCCCCGGAAAGAACGCCGGCCCGGCGGTCGTGCAGATCGGTCAACCCGGTTTCCGTTTCAATTTGTTCGACCAGCTCGGCGATGTCCGCCGCACTTCCGGACCGTCTCAGCCGCGCGGCGTAGGAAAGGTTTTCGCGGACCGTCAAACGCGGTTGGGCACAGGTGAACTGGGGCACGTAGCCGAGTTCGTGGGGGGCGAGGTCCTTTTCATCCAGATTTCTTCCGCCCCAGCGGATGGTGCCTGCCGTGTGAGGCAGGATTCCCGCGATGGTTTTCAGAAGGGTGCTTTTACCGCAGCCTGAAGGTCCCACGATCGCGCCAAAATGACCGCCGGGAAGATGGAGGTTAATATCGGACAAAAGAGGGCGTTCCGCTGCGGGCAGGGACAGTTCCAGGGAATCGAGGGAGAGCACGTTCCAAAGAATCCTTACATCAGCGGGGAAGGCAACGATGAAAAAGTCTCCAATCCGGCCGGAAAATCCCATAGAACCCTTGGATGAGCGGTACTTCCGGATCCAAGCGGCGCCTTGGTTGGTGGTGGTTATGGACGGGGCTGGGGATTCTCCTGGTGAGTGCCGTACTGGCGGCCGTTTTCCTGCCCCTTGCGGTTGTCCGGTGGTTGGAGGGCGCCGATTTTCGAAGGATCGCCTCGCAGCAGCTCTCCAGTCTGCTCAAAACGGAAGGGGAGCTGGAGCCTCTTGAGTGGTCCTCCTTCAATGTGTACTCCGCCGGTTTCCGCAGTCGTCCGGAGGCTGCCGGCCCCTGGCTGTGGAATTTGCAGGAAGTCCGGACGGAGATTTCCCCAAGACTCCTGCTTGACCGGATTCTCCGCTTTCCCGAAATCACCATCGATACGCTGACTCTTAGTCCCGGTACTCGGCCGCAAGCCTTGCCGGAGTCCGTGGAAGGGGCGCCCCCCCCCAAGCCGGGTTCCGCAGAACTTTTCCGGGAGGTACAGGTCGGCAAGGTGGAAGTCGGATCTTTTTCGGTGAAACCCTGCCCGGCGTCCCAGGGGTGGGGCGCCAAGGATCTGAAGATCTCCCTTCGCCCGGCCAAGCAGTCGGCCGATTTGGAATTCCAGGGTGGGGAGATTTCGGCCCCGCTCGCGTGGGTGGGAGTCCTGCAAATTGTCTCTGCCAAAGTCCGGTATGCCGATCCCACGGTGTATCTTACCGCCCTTGATGCACGATCGTCGCAGGGAGGGGGGCTGCAGGCCTCCGGGGAATACACGCCGGGAAAAGTCCCTCAAGCGAGAGGGCGCATCAATTGGGAAAAATGGTCGCTGCCTGGAGGGAAGATCGGTTTGGGTTTGTTTGAAATTCCCGCCAAGGTTTCCGGGGATTTTGTCCTCCAGGAGCTGCGCGATGGAGGTGCTGTCGGGCAGGGCCAGGTCAACCTGGTGGAGGCACGTCTCGAGCCGGGGAAGGGCTCGGAAACGGTCCTGGGTCTTTTGGCGGCCCTTACCGGGGAACCTCGTTTGCGGGGCTGTCCCCTGACCACCGCACGCGCCCAGTGGTCAATGCAACCCGGCATCTATGACATCCAACGCATCGAGGCAGAAGCCCCGGGGCTTTTGAGAGCCCTGGGGCAGGCCCGGATCACCGGGAACAAGGTCACCGGACAGATCCTCCTTGGGCTCGAAAAAGGGCTTGGGGCAAAGGTCAATGCCCTCACCGGGGGCGAGTGCTTCCGACGCGAAGAGAACGGTTATCTGGTGGAGCCCGTCAGCCTTTATGGGACCTTGGACCGGCCTCAGAACGACCTGCAGGCGAAACTGACTGCCGCCATGGCACGAACGGCGGTCCGCACGGGAGCACAGATTCTTGAAAATGCCGCAGGTTCCCAAGGGGGGGATGCGGCCAAAGCCGCGGGACAGATTCTTAACTCCCTGTTTGCCCCTCCTGGTCGCTGAGCTTAATCGGACACGTCGTAGGTATCGTCCGAGGAACGTCCCTGCCAGCGATTGAGGAGATGCTGGAAGAGCTTGGTCAAGGCCTCCCGACTGGAGAGCCGGTACTCGATGATTTTGGCGTGACTGGTTTCCGGGAATTTTTTCACCACGGAGTTGGTGGCGGTTTTCATTGCGCCCGGAGCCCGGGAAACGATTTCCTCGGTGGCCCGCCCGATGCCGTCGGCGATGCTCTGGCCGGGCAGGGAGCCCGTCGAGGTCGAGGGTTTCTCGAGAACATAAAACCTGGCTTGAGTTGATCCCCGGGTTGCCACGGTCACTTCCACCACCCGCATGGCTCCATCGAGCAAATATTCGTGCTGACTGACCGAGTCAATCGCCCCGAGGGAAACCGAGTAGTAGTTGCCGTCTGCAAATTTGCAGTTCCATAGGCCAGGACGGCCACCGGAACCCGTCACCGAATTGCTGGATTGGGCGCAAAGGTTTACCGCAATCAGCAGCATCAGGGGAAAGATCCGCTTCATCCGTAACTCTTGAAAAATTTCTTTTTTTCCTCGAGCGGTTCCGACTTTGGCGGCGTGGAGCTTGCCGGACCGGCTTTTTCCGGTCTCGGAGAGGGGGACTCCTCCGGTTCTGGCTCTTCCTCAAACTCGGGTATCTCCATCTGGGGGCCCCGGTCGGGCATCATCGATGAAGGTGTTCCTCCGCTGGCTTCCACAAACGCCATTTGTACCTGCTGCAGGGCGTTTTTCAGGATCTTGTCCTCCTGCTCGTTTAGGTTGCCCCGGGTCTTGATGTCGATCAGTTCCAGATGATCGATCAGCATCTTGGCTGCTTGCAGGTTGGGCGGCAGCCGTTCGCCCTCGGGGGTGGGAATCCGGCCCAGCACGTAAAGGATGTTCTGGGCCTGGACCATGATAAACTGGACAAACTTCCGCGTCGTTTCCGATGCGGTTGCGGGATTAGACCCCTGAACCTCGGCCATGGTGCCTGATTATCCCTTGGGCGATGAGGCGGGACTTTTTCCCGGGCGCTTCCGGGTTGTCCTGGTGGGGGCGGCCGGGGAGTTTCGCATGCCGGGCTGGACCCGGGAGGCGTCCTCATGGCGGGGACGAAAGGGGACATCAAACGCCTCGGAAAAGGACCAAAGCTCCGCGAAATCGTCCATCCTGTCGTCCTCGCTCTTCCCCAAAACACCCAGGCTCACCAGTTGGAAAACAATTTCACCCACCTCGGCGCACCGTGTGACTCCCCAGTCCTCGAGCACCATCTTGGCCATGGGGCCAAACTCCTCCAAGGCAAGGTCCCGGAACCCTTCCAGAAGCTCTTTACCGCTGACGTGGGCCGGCCGGGCCGCATCCGTCCGCTTCAGTTGGCGAAGCGAGTGGTCCAAAGCCCGGCGGACAAAGTGATAGGCAGCGGGCGCAAACCGCGGGTTTTCCTCCCGAAGTTTGGCAATGGCATGTTCCATGGAAAAATGGGCCATAGGTTCATTATTATGACCGATTTGTGGCCGGTTGTCCACGGGTCAAGAGGCGCGAAACAGTCCGAGAAAAAGGGAAATTCCGAGAATCAGGAGTCCGGCGACGAGAAGAACCTTTCGTTCCCGGCGCAGAAGGAGATAGGGCTTCATTCCACGATCAGATTCACCAGGCGGTGCGGGACCAGGATCATCTTTTGGACGGGTTTACCCCCGGTCCATGAGGCAAAATCCGGATGTACCCGCACCAACCGCTCCACCTCTTCCCTGGTTGATTGGCTCGGTAGCGTAAGGCGTCCCCGCAGCTTGCTGTTTACCTGTACGGCCAGTTCGAAGGCTTCCTCCTGCAGATCCTCTTTCCGATACGTTGGCCACGCCGCCACGCTCACCAACCCTCTTCCGCCTAGCCTTGCGTGCACTTCCTCCGCCAGATGGGGCGCGAAAGGCGACAGCAGTCTTGCCAACTGCAGCACCGCGCATTTCGGTCGCTTCTCCAGCCCCGTGAGATGGTTGACCAGCACCATCAGGGCCGAGATCGCCGTGTTGAACTGGAGTTTCTCCAGGTCCTCCGTGACTTTGGCGGTGGCTTTGGCCAACGCCCGCACTGTTTCCGTTGCCGGAGCCCCGTCCGCAAGGGCGGGGGAGGGGGCCCACTCGCCGGAATCTGTCTCCTCGCATACCAGTCTCCACACCCGGCTAAGGAAACGGACGGCCCCTTCCATTCCCTTGGAACTCCATGGCTTCATCTGCTCCAGCGGACCGAGGAACATCTCGAATACCCGCAGGGCGTCCGCCCCGTGTTCCCGGATCACTTCGTCGGGATTGACCACGTTGCCGAGCGATTTCGACATCTTCCGGTTGTCTTCGCCCAGGATGATGCCTTGGTTCACCAGTCGCCGGAACGGCTCGGGATGGGAAACCAGATGGAGGTCAAAAAGCACCTTATGCCAGAACCTCGCATAGAGTAGGTGCAACACGGCATGTTCGGCCCCGCCCACGTACAAATCCACCCCTCCGCCGGCCATCCAGTACTTCTCCGCTTCCGGGTTCCACGGCCTCGAGTCATTCCCTGGATCGCAAAAACGCAGGTAGTACCAGCAAGAACCTGCCCATTGCGGCATCGTGTTCAGTTCCCGGGACCGGCCGTCGGGCAATTTTTTCCAGGCCCCCGCTTTGCCCAGCGGAGGTTCTCCTGAAGCCATCGGCTGAAAATCCACCAGTTCGGGAAGGGTGAGGGGCAGGTCCTTTTCCGGGATCGCTTCATGCCGGTCGCCCTTCCAGACGATCGGGAACGGTTCCCCCCAGTACCGTTGCCGGGAAAAGAGCCAGTCCCGCAGCTTGTATCGGACCTGCCGGCGCCCATGCCCGTTCTTTTCCAGCCAATCTGCCATCGCGGCCTTGGCCTTCGCCGTTTTGAGTCCGTCGAGGAAGCCGGAATCAAAATTTACGCCATCCTCCGTGAAACAGTCCGGCGCGGAGCCCGACTCCGGACGGATGACCTTCCGCAACGTAAGTTTGTTCTCCTTGGCGAATTCAAAGTCCCGTTCGTCATGGGCCGGGACCGCCATGACCGCCCCGGTTCCATACGAAGCCAGCACATAGTCCGCCGCCCAGACCGGGATTTTTTCGCCATTGACCGGGTTCACTGCCGTGGCACCGATGGCCACCCCGGTCTTTTTCTTCGCCAACTCCGTCCGCTCCAGGTCGCTTTTGGCCGCACTCTCGCGGACATACTTTTCCACCGCGGCTTTGCGGTCGGGAGAGGTGAGGGAGGCGATCAAGGGATGTTCCGGCGCCAGCACGAGGTAAGTCGCCCCAAAAAGCGTGTCCGGCCTTGTGGTGTAGACCGGAATTTTCTCCCCGGAACCCTCCACCGAGAAAACCACCTCGGCACCCTCGCTCTTGCCGATCCAGTTTCTCTGCATCTCCTTGAGGGACTCCGGCCATTCGAGCAGGTCCAGATCCTGGAGCAGTCGTTCCGCGTACGCGGTGATCCTCAACATCCACTGCCGCATCGGCCGACGCTCCACGGGATGGTTGCCGCGTTCCGAGCGGGGCCCCTTGTCCGTCGATAGAACTTCCTCGTTGGCCAGCACCGTTCCCAGGGCGGGGCAGTACCAGACCGGGGCCTCGGCAACGTAGGCCAGGCCCTTTTCGTACATTTTGAGGAAAATCCACTGGGTCCAGCGGAAGTACTTCGGGTCGGTGGTGTCGATCTCCCGTTCCCAGTCGTAGCTGAAGCCCATAGCCTGGATTTGCCGGCGGAAATTGCCGATATTTTTCGACGTCGTCACCCGCGGATGTGTGCCGGTCTGCACCGCATGCTGTTCCGCCGGCAGGCCAAACGCGTCCCAGCCCATCGGATGAAGCACGTTCTGTCCGAGCATTCGCCGGTAGCGCGCGACGATGTCCGTCGCCGTGTATCCCTCCAGATGGCCGACATGCAGCCCCGCCGCGGAGGGGTAGGGGAACATGTCGAGGATGTAGGCCTTGGGTTTTTCCGATCCCGGTTCGCCCGGTTGCGCCGCGCGGAAACAGCGGGCCTCCGCCCATGCTTTCTGCCAGCGGGGTTCGATCTCGGCGAATGGGTAGGGGGTGCGGGTTGGCATGGGTCCGAAAGCGCGATAGTAAACTCCAATCCCCATGCCAAGTCGAACCCCTGCTCAAAATCCCTTGCTGTGGATCGCCAC
>DDPU01000040.1:8208-8620 GCA_002342345.1 Verrucomicrobia bacterium UBA2460 | reverse complement strand
GCCGCCAACGCCCGCCTTAAGGCCTGCGCCCTGAGTCGGGCCCTCCCGAACCATCCCATTTTGGCTGACGACAGCGGTTTGGTCGTGCCTGCCCTTGGTGGACGGCCGGGGATCCGTTCGGCCCGTTTTTCGGGTCCCCGGGCCACTGATCTGGCCAATCGGGCGAAGCTTTTAAGACTCCTCAGGGCCAAATCAGGCGCCTTTCGCAGGGCATATTTCGAAGCCTGTTTGGTCCTTGCAGAAAACGGGTCTGTTTTAGGCTCGGTTTCGGGTCGGATCTGGGGACGCATTGCCAGTGTTGAGATGGGGAGTGGGGGCTTTGGCTACGACTCCATTTTCACACCCCAGGGATTTACCAGGACCTTTGGACAGCTTCCGGCCGCCACCAAGCACCGGATCAGCCACCGGGCGA
>DDPU01000040.1:0-8131 GCA_002342345.1 Verrucomicrobia bacterium UBA2460 | reverse complement strand
TTTTCCTTCGATAACGCAGTTAATCACTTCTTCTTGGGGCGGTTTCCGCCTCAATGAATCACCCCCCACCGCTTGCTGAAGGGCCAGTAAACAAAGGCACCTTTTCCCACCAAATTCCTGGACGGAACAGGACCCCAACCGCGGCTGTCATAGCTGTTTCCGCTGTTGTCGCCCATGGCCCAGTAATCCTTGCCAGGCACCTGATAGGAATCCTCCGGATTGGTTAAATACGTTGGCCCCAAGGTATACCCGCCGTATCCGTTCTTTTGGGCGGCCACCCGCTGGCATGCCCAATCTAGGGCCGGTTGCCCATTGATCCATAGGATGGGGGGGCGAACCTGAAGTCGGTCGCCGCCCAAGGCCACACATCGCTTGATGTAATATTGGGAACCCTGAATCCCGCGTAGCCGCAGCCCGGATTCAATGCCCTCGATCCCGTCGGTGGTGAAGACGAACGTCTCGCCACGGTATGGCTTCCGAAGTTGATAAAGGACTTTGTTGACGAACAGGTGGTCGCCGCTTGTGGAGCTGAAATTGGCCAGCACCTCTCCGGCTTTCACCCTGTCTCCTGCCCGTGCCTTGATGATCCTGCTGCCGTCTTCCGAGGACTGCTTCAGGCCGGTCCAGATAGTTTCGGTCCATCCGTCGGCCACAATTTCCGTCGTGGTCCACGGGATCACCCCGAAAAGCCGTCCCTCCCGCACGGAAACAATGGTTCCGTCCCGGGGTGCCACCGCCCGGTGCCAGCTTTTTCCCAGCCACACCAAGTCGAAAATCCGAACCGGCCATGAGGGTGGTGGTTGGTTCTCGGGCTCGGTCAGGATCCCCAGTAGCGTCGGTCGCATCGAGTGGGTCGGAATTTTGAAGGGCTGGAGGAAGTAGGCCCGCACTCCCAGAGCCAGGGCGATTGCCACCAGCGCCACCTCCGCATTTTCCCTGCGACCGTGGTGCTTGTCCGTCCGCAGCAAGTCTCCGAACTGGGTCTCCAGCCGCCTTAAAATCTCCCCCCTCCTCTCCCCGCCCGTGCCCCAACCCAGCGCCTCCTTGGCCATCCGTTCGGCTTCATCGAGGCGCGTTAAGGTCTTTTCCGGCAGCACGTCCCGGCCATACCGCGACCGTTTTCGCAGAAAATGTTCGATCGCCTTGAGGTGCTTCCGCTCCGCCCGCGCCTGGCCGAAAAAGATCATCTTAATCCCCGAACGCCTTCAATACCTGCAGGAATGCCTCCTGCGGGATGTCCACCTTGCCGAACTGTTTCATCCGCTTCTTTCCCTCCTTCTGCTTTTCCAGCAACTTCCGCTTCCGGGTAATGTCGCCCCCGTAACACTTCGCGGTCACATTCTTTCCGAAACTTTTCACATCCTCCCGTGCCACCACCTTTCCTCCGATGGCCGCCTGCAGCGCCACCTTGAACAACTGCGGCGGGATCACTTCCTTCAGTTTTGCCGTGAGCACCCGACCACGCGAAGCTGCTTTTTCCCGGTGCACAATGCAGGAAAAGGCGTCCATGGGTTCGCCGTTCACCAGGATCTCGAGTTTCACCAGGTCGTTGGCACGGTACGGCCCGTGCTCGTAATCCATCGATCCGTACCCCCGTGTGATCGATTTGATCCGGTCGCTGAAGTCCACGAGGATTTCATTGAGCGGGATCTCCGTGGTCAGCATCACGCGCTTGGCGTCAAGAGACTCCGTCTTCTGCACCTCCCCCCGTTTTTCCCGCACCATCGCCACCAGGTCCCCAATATTCTCGTTGGGGCACAGCAGGTAGACCGTCACCATCGGCTCGCGGATCTCCTCGATCACGCTCGGATCCGGCATTTGCACCGGATTTTCCACTTTGAGCACCTTCCCATTGGTCAGGTGCACCTCGTAAATGACGCTTGGGTATGTCGAGATCACCTCCATATCGAACTCGCGCGCAAGCCGCTCCTGCACGATTTCCATGTGCAGCAACCCGAGGAATCCGCACCGAAAACCAAATCCCAGCGCGGGCGAACTTTCCGGGGTGTAGACGAGGGCCGAATCGTTGATCTGCAGTTTCCCCAGCGCCAGTTTCAGCTTCTCGAAATCGGCCGAATTAATCGGATAGATGCCGGAAAAAACCATCGGTTGAACCTTCCGGAATCCGGCCAAGGGCTCCTTTGCCGGCTTGAGAGAGTTCGTGATGGTGTCCCCGATGTCGATTTCCGCCGTTGTTTTCAGGTTGGCCACCAGGTAGCCCGTGTCCCCCGGTCCAAGGCGCTTGCCCGGAGTCAGTTTCGGGCTGAACGTACCCACCTCCTTGGTCTCATACTTTCTCCCGCTTTGCATCAGCTGGATGGGTGTTCCCGCGGTGATCTCCCCGGAAACCACCCGCACATAGGCGATCACCCCCCGGAACGTGTCAAAGACGCTGTCGAACACCAGCGCCTTTAACTCCTCCCCTTCCGATCCCTTGGGCATCGGCAACCGGTGCACCACCGCCTCCAGCACCTCGGAGATCCCCTGTCCCGTTTTGGCGCTTACCAGAAGCGCCTCTTCGGCGGGAATCGCAAGAATTTCCTCCAACTGCCTCTTCACCCCGGGGATGTCGGAGCTGGGTAGGTCGATCTTGTTGATCACCGGAATCAGCGTCAGTCCCTCCTTGTGGGCCAGGTGCACATTGGCCACCGTTTGGGCCTCTACCCCTTGGGCGGCATCCACGACCAGCAAGGCCCCCTCGCAGGCGGCCAAAGAGCGGGAAACCTCGTAGGAAAAATCCACGTGTCCCGGGGTGTCGATCAGGTTCAGTCGGTATTTCTGCCCGTCCTTTCCGGTGTAATTCAGCGTCACCGGGTGAGCCTTGATGGTGATGCCCCGCTCCCGCTCCAGGTCCATCGAATCCAGTAATTGAGCCTGCATTTCCCGGTCGGAGATCGCTCCCGTTGCCTGGAGCAGCCGGTCGGAAAGGGTGGTCTTCCCGTGGTCGACATGGGCAATGATGCAGAAATTGCGGATGAATTTGGGGTCCATGAAAAATGGTCCGGGGCTCAGCCCGAGACGGTGGCGGACTGGGCGGAACTTCTCAGGTTCGCCACGGCCTGGGTCAGGTCCGGCTGTCGGAACAGCGAGGTTCCCGCCACGAGGATGTTGGCCCCCGCGCCCACGCAGGAGCGGGCGGTGTCGTTGCCGATTCCCCCGTCCACCGTGATGTCGACGTCGTAGTTCTGCCGCAGGATCACTTCCCGGGCCTCGCGGATCTTGGGAAGCACCTCCGAGAGGAACGCCTGCCCGCCGAATCCAGGGTTCACAGTCATCAGCAGCAGCTGTTGAATTTTTGGCAGAAGCGGCAACGCGTGCTTGAGCAAGGTCGGCGGGTTGATCGCCAGGCCCACCCGGCACCCCATCTCCCGGATCAGGTCGAGCGTGCGCGAAACCGTATGCCGCGCCTCCAGGTGGACGTTGAGGCAGTCCGCCCCTGCCTCCACAAAATCCCGCGCATACCGGTCCGGTTGTTCGATCATCAGGTGGACATCCAGGGTGACGTCCCCCATCACCTTGCGCAGCGTCTGCACCATGTTGGTTCCAAAGGAAATGTTGGGAACGAAGTGACCGTCCATCACGTCGATATGCACCCACTGGGCGCCGCTGGCCTTGATGCGCTCCGCTTCGGCCTCAATCCGGCCCAGGTCGGCCGCCAGCACGGATGGAGCGATGATCAAGGGACGGCTGGTCATGCCGCTCCCTTTTTTTTCTCGATGATCTCCACCTCGTATCCCTCCGGTGCATCCAGGAACGCGAATCGCGTTCCCCTCGATGTGGCGGTAGGCCCATCGGTCCAGGGGTAACCCAGTGCCGTCGCGTGCTTCCCGAAGGTGTCCAAGTCCTCGACCTCGAATGCCAGGTGCACCAGGTCAGCGGGGCACTTGACGGGGCCGGAGGCCGGATAGTGGCAAAGCTCCAGCATCTCCCCGCCCGCAACGGACTGCAGGAATACCAGGGTNNNCAGGTTCCGATCCAGATCCTGAACCCGAAACCTCGTGTGCAGCCATTTTCCGACCTTCATGCTGAGGGGTAATATTCCCCTGATCGGTGCGCCCGTCGAACCCGGAATCTGCTAGCCCGTCTCGGACTTGGGATCCCTGTCCAGAAGTGCCTGCAGGGCAGCCTTGGGCGGTTTTCCTTGAAACAGCACTGCATAGAGCTGGTCCGCCACCGGCGCTTCCACCTTTCGCCTTGCTTCAATCCGGTGCAGCGCTTCGGTCGTCGGCACCCCCTCGCAAACCCCTTCCACGGCGGCCAATGCCTTTTCCAGTTTGTCCCCTGCCCCCAAACGCTCCCCCACCCGCCGGTTCCGGCTTGCCCGGCTGTAGGAAGTCAGCATCAGGTCACCCACGCCGCTCAATCCGTACAACGTCTCCTCCTTTGCCCCCAACCGTACCGCGACCCGCACCATTTCCCGCAGCGACCGCGTCAACAATCCCGCCAGACTATTCTCCCCGAGCCCCAACCCCGCGCACATTCCCGCCGCCAGCGCGTACACGTTTTTTAAGGAGCCACCCCACTCCACCCCCGCGAGGTCCGTTGTTTGGTACACCCGGAAGACCGGCCCATGCAGGACCTTCTGTACATGTTTCGCGAGCTTTTCGTCCTCGGCCGCCGCCACCACCGCGGTGGGAACCCCGTCCGCCAACTCTGTCGCGAGGCTGGGGCCTGAGACCGCCGCCACCGGAGCCTTGGGCCAGATCTCCTGGATGACCTCGCTGATCCTTTTGCCCGTCTCGATCTCGATCCCCTTGCTCAGGCTCACCACCGGAGCCGTTTGCGGTCCCAGCGCCTGGAGGCAGCCCCTTACTGCCTGTGTGGGCACGGCCAGGAAAATCATTTCCGCGGGACCCGGCATCCGCACATCGTTCTGCTCCACCCAGGATACCTCATGGCCGTGGGACCGAATCATCGTCCCGACGGCCCCGCCCCATGCCCCCTTGCCGAGAACCACAATCCTCATCTTTTCGTTTTTCCCTTTCTGCGGGCAGGCCTTTTCTTTTCGAAGCCGTTTTCCGTTCCCCGGACCAATCTCTGCAGGTTGTCCCTATGCCGATACCAGACCAGCCCAGCCAGCGCGAAGGCTGCTGCCAGCAGGGCCTGTCTTCCCGGTTCCAGCCACAACACCAGGAACGGAAAGGATGTCGCCGCCAGCAAGGAAGAAACCGAAACAATCCTCTTCACAAAAAAAGAAAATCCCCAGATTGCCGCAGTCCAGATCAGCACGACCGGGGCCAGGCCCAACAGCACCCCGGCCGAGGTTGCCACCCCCTTGCCGCCCTTGAAGTTCAGCCAAGGCGAAAACACGTGCCCGGCCACTGCCGCCACTCCCGTCAGCACCGAAGCCGCGTCCCCTGCCTGAAGGAACTCCGCCGCCAACCAAACCGCGAACCACCCCTTCAGGGCGTCCAAGAGGAAGACCAGATATCCCCACTTCTTTCCCAGGACACGTCCGACGTTGGTGGCGCCGATGTTGCCACTGCCCCTTTTCTGGATGTCCACGCCTTGGGAGCGGGCAATCCAGGCCCCAAAGGGAATGGATCCGATAAGGAATCCTGCCCCAAAAAGAAGAAACCCGATGGTCACTCCCTTCGGGATGGGCGAAGAACCTCCAAAGGGCAAGGAAATCCCCAGTGGATTTTGATTTGGGGTTGTCCGGCCTTTTGGATAGGATGTCCGCTTATGCCGGAAATTTCTTCCAGCCAATTGACGGCAGGCCAGTCGGATTCGTTTCGCAAGGCCAAGGAAGCCTTGGCTCGCCAGAATTGGGATTACATCCTCATGTTGCTTCCTCCCATCCTTGAGGCGAATCCCGGATTCCTGGAGGGGCGCAAGGTTCTTCGCGCCGCCCAAGCGGCCAAGGCAAAAAGCGTTTCTACCTTGGAGAAAAAAATGGCTGGCGTGAAAATCGCCCCGATGGTTCTGGCGGCCAAGTCGTCCGCGGGCAAATCCTGGTCGGCGGCCCTGGCTAAAATCGAGGAAGCCCTCGCCATGGATCCGCATAATGGGCAGGCCAACCTCGCCCTTTCGGAAATAGCATTGGCCAACGACCTGCCCGGTACCGCCATTTTCGCTCACGAGACCGTACGGGTGGGCGCTCCCCAGGATGTCGGCAATCTCCACGGACTTGCCCGGGCCTACATCGCTGCCCGGCAAATGAGCAAGGCGCGCGACACCTACCAGGCCATCCTTGGCATCAACCCTTCGGACGGGGATGCCCTCAAGGGAATGAAAGATGCCAGCGCCCTGGTCGCCACCCAGGAGGGGGGATGGGAAAAAACCACCGATTTCCGCGAATCCCTCAAAAGCAAGGAGGAAGCCCTTGCCCTGGAGTCCGCCGGAAAAGTCGTCAAAACGGCGGAGGCCGTTGCGGAACAACTCACCCGTCTTCATGCCCAGTTTGAAAAAGAGCCGCAAAATGTGAATCTTGCCAGGCAGATTGCCGAACTCTGTGAAACCCAGGGGTCGCTGGACCACGCCCTGCAATGGTTTCAGTTTGCCTACGATCTCACCCAAAAATCAGACCCTGTCCTGGAAAAACATGTCTTCCGGCTTCGTCTCCAGCAAATGGACGCCGAGACGGAGCGCGCCAAGGCGGAAGGTGCCGGGCAGGAAGTCCTTGCGGAAATCGAGAGCCGCCGAAAGTCCCTGACCCTGGAGGGCGCCCGGGAGCGCGTTGCGCGGTATCCCAACGACCTGAATTACCGCTTTGAATTGGGGGAGGCTCTTGTGGACAGTGGCCTTTACAAGGAAGCCGTGCCGGAGTTGCAGCAGGCCCTGCGCCAACCCTCCGTCCGCCACAAGGCCCTGATCCTGCTGGGCCAGTCCTATCACCGCCGCAATATGCTCGATCTCGCCGCCAAGCAATACGCCTCCGCCGCCTCGGAAATTGTCGCCATGGATGCCACCAAAAAGGAGGCCATCTACTCCCTCGGGGTGGCGCTGGAGGCCATGGGCAAGAAAACGGAGGCTTTGGAGGAATTTAAAAAGATTTACGAGATCGACAGCCAATACCGCGATGTCTCCGATCGTGTGGAGGCTGCCTACCAGCAGACGTCCTGAAAGGCGAAGGCCGGGCGGTTCTCCCGCCCGGCCCCCGTTCCGCGGAACCCGTAAGCCGGATTCTGGACCCCGTCGGATTTCTCCGGCGGTTTGGCAGCCATTTCTCTAGCCCGCTTTTCAGCAGACTCCAAAGACCGCCAAGCGGCCTTCGGTGCGGCTCCAACCCGGGAAGGTTCCGCTTGCGCGGAACGGGCGGATCACCCGTCTTCCCTGCTCGGCCTTGCACCCTCCGGGGTTTGTCCCTGCGCCGGTCACCCGGCGTCGGGGTGGGCTCTTACCCCACCGTTTCACCCTTACCCTGCTTCGCCAAGGCGAGGCAGGGCGGTCTTTTTTCTGTGACACTTTCCGTCAACTCCGGGTCGCCCCGAAGCCGCCCCCGGTTTCCCAGGGCGAAGCATCCTGTGGTGTCCGGACTTTCCTCTCCCCGTCCCGTTGCCGAAACGGAGAGCGACTGCCCAGGTTCCAACATCCTTTATAAGCGAAAACAGCTGGAAGGGCAAACCGGCCCTAGGCGGCGCCAAGAAAGCTGATTGCGAGGGGATTTTTCCCGGACGGCCCGGGTTTTACTCCATCCACTCCAAGGGGTTCCACGTGAGGAGGAGGATGGTTTCCACCACGAGGGCCATCAGGAAGGCGGGGGCTAGAAGGGTCAGGGATAAGCCAACCCAAAAAGGAATGCGGGGATCGCGGATCCGGTTTTTGGCAACCTGGCCGGCGACCGTTACGGCAACACCCAGGCTAAGAACGGAAAGGGTTACGACCATGCATGATCTTGGAATTGCCGCGCCAAGTAGGCAAGCCATCCTGAATCCATGATTCGCACGCTGACCGTACTGCTTCTGTGGCTGACGACCCCGCTCCTGCTGGCTCAAAAACTCCAACCCTGCCGGAAAGACACCCCTGCCCTGAGGTTGGAGCAACCCTTGCGTGCCTCAGGCCTGCAGGTGGGCGGCGTGGAGGAGTTTCCCGCCGGGATCTACCGACCCCTGGGAATCACCGAAGACGGGACGTTTTACCTCTTCGAGAAACCCCTGGTCGCCCGGCTGATGGCCGACACCGTGAAAGT
>DDPU01000027.1:13524-18318 GCA_002342345.1 Verrucomicrobia bacterium UBA2460 | reverse complement strand
AGGATCGAGTCCTTGTACCGGCGGGCCCGGCCGGAATCAGAAGCGGTGTTCATAGGTCAAAAGGAAGTTGAGGGCGTTGAAGGACCCTCCCGGAGTATCGTTTCTGGTAAGTCCACGATTCTGGGTGAAGTAACGCCCGTCCAGTCGCAGGGTGTTCTCGGGTCCATCCAGTTCAAACTTGGTGAAAATGAAGACGGATTGGCCGAAGCCGCCGTTTTCCATGATGTTGTACAGGTACCCCTCCCCGCCCATCTCCACCCAGTCTGCCGGCTTCCCCACCACTTCCACCTTCCACGAGTTGATGTTCAATGCGTCGGGATCGTAGTATGAAGGGGTGGTGATGCCTCCCGCGATCGGCTGATAGTTCCGGGCCGGGTTGAGTAGCGACATGTAGTAGTAGTTGTAGGAAGCCGTGACCCGGGGTTGCTGGTTGCGGAAGGTGTAGGCCGCCTGGACCAAATTATCCTGAAAGGTGTTGGCATCGGAGAAGGAGGCCAGCCGGGTGCGGGCAAAAAGCTCCCATCCCGCATACGGCCGAAGGCGGGCCTGCAGATTCCCCTGCGTGCTGGTGACCCGGTTCCCCACCCCGCCGATCGTCGTCACCAGATCGTAAATTCCCACGCCGAAAGGCGGTTGAAAGTCGATCAGGTCGAAATAGTTCACCCCCACCCCCAGATCCAGCCAGTGCACGGGAAAAAACTCGGCAGAAACACCGCCGACCGTGCTCAACCAGTCATTGGTGTAGCCGTTTAGGCCGACGTTGCCGCTCACCGCCACCCAGTCGTCCGGTCGGGCGTTCACTTCCACCAATCCCCCCTGCCGGTCGATGTTACTGAAGCCGATCTGCTGGAATAGCGAGTTCACCACCGAAGGCCGGATCTCCACCTCCGGGATCGGTCGAAAGTTTCCGTAAAGCCCAAAATCCAACTCGAGGTATTGGACGGAGTTGGAGTAACTGGCAAAACTTGCCCCCATTCGTGGATCGGTCAGCTCGGCGTAAAGATCCTGGCGTATCGTCCAGTCGAGTCCCCGCTCCCGATTCTGCCAGTCAGAGATCATTTCATCCGCCGCCCCAAAATCCCCCCGACGCAAGTGACACTCCGATAACCGATTCGCCGCCTCCTCCAGATGGGGCGCCTTCTCTAACGCCTTCTGGTAGGACTCTGCCGCCGCCGCAAACTGACCTAGGCCATGGTCCGCCCGACCCCGACCAAGCCACACTTGGGCGGAATCCTGGTCCTTTGCCGGAATCCGGTCCAACGCCGCCAGTGTCGCCTCACGGTCATACCCCAGCGATTCGATCCGCGCCCGCTCCAGCAGGATCCTTGTGTCTCCAGGGCGGGCTTTCTCTGCCGCCGCCAACAGGCTCCTCGCCCGATCCAGCTGATCCTCGCTCGCCACCACTCCCGCCCGTTCGTAAAGCAACGCCGGATTGTTCGGCTGTTTCCTCAAAAGACGGGCGTAGGCGTGATCCGCCTCGGCCTTTTTTCCCGACCAGTAGAGGGCCCTGGCCAGCTTGAGTTGCAGGGGAAGATTTTCCGGATCACTTTTCACGGCCGACTCCAAAAGCTGAATTCCTTCGGCCAGTTTTCCGGCATCAACCAGAGCTCCGCCGCGCTCGGCGTCGGATCCCATCACAGCTTTTTGCAGTTGGGCTTCCTGAAAGGACTTTTGTTCCGCTTTCTCCGCTTCGCTCATGGCCCCCCGCAGACCCAACTCCCTTTCCACCTGCTTGGCCGCCATTTCCATGACCGCCGGATCCTGGCCCTTGGGACCCACCAACCGGAAAAGGGCGACGCACTCCTCGTCGTGAAAGCCGTTCAGATAGAGGAACCATGCCATGTGTTCCGCCACACCAGGCGTATCCGGGCTCTCTTTCACTGCCGCCCGGAAATGGTCCCGGGCCTCGTAGAGTTGCAGGCTTTTCTCCGCCTCCAGCCCATTCTCAAAATCCGAGCCGGCCCACAATTCCCCCATAACCAAGGGCACAGCGGTTAAAAAAATTCTCAAACTAGACCAATTTATGCCTCCACCCATGTAGAGGTCCCCAAAAGCCTTCAATCTGCCTTCGTGCTATCAAAGATCCCACGGGGCCGGACATCCGGTGAGGCAATGGAGGTCTGGGATCGCCACCGGCGAATAAACTCCTCGGGGCTCTCGGATACCCTGCCCACATCCTTAGCTGTATCCATAATACTCATGTTTCCAGTCGCTCCGTGGCCGGAATGGTTGAGGGCCTCCACAAGCTGCTCGTACATGGAGGCGGAAAGTTCCCCGATATCGTGCTGGTGTTTCTCCTCCTTGGTGACGTCCTTTTCTATGGAAATATATCCGGAGATCTGACCCTTGGAGTCGTGGATAGGCTCCAGATGAATTTCCGCCCAGTAGGGTTGACCGGCCTTGTTGTAGTTCACAATCCGGGTGTGGACCTTCATGCCTTGGGAGATGGCCCGGTTTAAAACAGAGCGCGGGGACTTATCGGTTAAATTACCGCTCAAAATATGGCCAGGCTTCTTGCCGATCAACTCATCGGAGTTGTAGCCGCACATCCTGGTAAAGGCGGCGTTGACCCAGACAATTCGGCCGGAGGCGTCGGCAATGACAACACAGAGATCGGTGTAAGCCGCCCAACGTTCCAAAATTGCGCCCAGAGGATGTTCCTGGAGCGGTCCGCGGAACAGCTCGAGATTAGGATTGGAGTCGTGATTGAGTCTTTTCATTGGAAATCCATCCAAGATCACTTTACCCAAAATATAATCCTCCACTAATTAATTACGTGAAAAAATAAAGAAAGGCATGTCCTAAACAGGACCTATTCGTTAAGGACACAAAAGCGCCTTTCGAGCGTGGGAGTAAAACCTTATTTAATGTCGCGAAACTGCTTCCGGATTGCCTCAAGATTTCTGGCATATCCCTCCGCATCCCCAAAATTAAAGAAGTGCCGATATCTTTTGTGGGCGCACTTCACGCAACGGAAGTGTTTGATGGGGCACCAGTACTGTTCCGTCCTCGCGGCAATCTCCGTCACGTAAGCCAGGATTCCGTTGGCGTAGGCGCAGTACTCGCAGTTGATCTTCTCGATCAGGTTCAGGTACTGGAGATGGTGCCGGTCAAAGGCCAGATACTCCCCTCGCCGAACATAAGGGATGCCGTAGATCGGAAAGCACAGCCACTGATAGAGACTGCAGACCAGGTCGAGCAGAACCATCGGGATTAGGCAGGCGTAGATGACCGGGGTGGTGATTAGGACCAGGAACCGGGAACCCAGCACGTAACGGTGTAGTCTGGTTCTGAGCTTCCGGTGCTGTCGCCGGATCTCGTCCGCAAAGCGGACCTTGGTTTTCTGGATTTTGTAGCCGTACTCTTTTTCTTTGTCGTGGAGCTCCTCGACGATCTGTTCTTCCAGTGCTCGTATCTCGCCCAAGAGTCGGCTGAGTCGGTCTTTCTTCATCCACAGACTCTCCCCCTCACCCCCAAGATTCCAAGCTCCTCTTTTCCTGGTATTATGTACGAATGACGACCTATCGGGACCGCCGGGAAGCCGGCCAATCGCTCGCCCAAAGCCTGCGGACTTATGGTAATTCCAGCGAGGTCGTCGTTCTGGGTCTTCCCCGGGGTGGGGTGGCGGTGGCTGAAAAGGTGGCCCAATCTCTTGGCGCACCCCTGGATGTAATTCTTCTTCGTAAACTACCCTACCCGCCCCAACCGGAACTCGCTATCGGGGCGGTTGCAGAGGACGGCAGCATCTTTATCAATCGAGAGTTTCGTAATGCGGTGGAGCAAAGACCGGGATCATTGGAACCGATCGTCCGCGAACAGATGGGCATCATCCGGGAGCGGGCCCGGCTATACCGGTCGCACCGACATGCCCATACGCTCAAAGGTAAAACTGTGCTCTTGGTGGATGACGGCATTGCCACCGGGGCAACCATGAAAGTCGCCATCCGTGCGGTCCGGGCAGCCGGGGCCGCCAAGGTGGTCGTGGCGGTTCCCGTCGCCTCGCCCGCCTCTATCCGGGAGTTGGAAATCGAGGCTGATAAAGTGGTCTGTCTCGACGCCCCGGAATTCTTCTACGCCGTCGGCCAGGCCTACGAAAACTTCGACCAAGTCACCGACGAAGAGGTCTGCGCCATTTTAGACCGAAATCCTTAATTCACCGTTTGCGAAAACTTCAAAATCCCCTTCTCCGCATCGTAGGTCAGAATGCGGGTTTTGCCGCTCTTTTGGTTCGTGAGGCTGATCATGGCAACGTTCCCGCTTTGGTTAACTCCCGTGACTTCATCGCCTTCCTGCCCCAAGCTAGCCGTCCACCGGGTGATTCCATTGGTGCTTAACCCGGCGATCCTTCTCCCGTCCTTCTTCACCACAATCGTCGGTCCATTCTCCGCTGCCCCCGGCGAAACGCTTAGCGCTGCAAGCGCGATGACTACTAGTCCCTTAAACTTCAATGGAAATTTAGCCCGAGTGTCCTCTCAAAAGAACCAGCGCCGCCACAATAAAAATATTCAGGAACGCCAGCGGAATAAAAACCTTCCACCCCAGACTCATCAACTGGTCGTACTTGAACCGTGGCAGGGTCCAGCGAATCACGATAAACAGGGCGATAAAGAAAAGAATCTTCCCCAAAAACACCCCTATCGAAAGAAAGCCGAACCACCAGGGCATGGCCTGCCCGGCCAGCCAACTTGGCAGGGCCAACCCGAAGACCGCCTGGGGCATGGGTTGCCCATCAAACCACGGCAACGGAAGGCTCCAGCCACCCAGGAAAATTGTCACCATGATGGCGGAGGCTGA
>DDPU01000027.1:0-13451 GCA_002342345.1 Verrucomicrobia bacterium UBA2460 | reverse complement strand
CGGTTCGTCTCCGCAAAGGAGGCGATCAGGAAAACGAGGAAAGAGAACATAAGGCAGACTCCGAGCAGGATTCCTCCAATACCTCCCGAAAGGCTCGGGAAGGCCAACCAACCGTGATGGATCTGGTAGTCCACGATTTTTCCGAGGTTGAGGTTTCCTGTGACCAAAAACACCGGCACCACCGAGGCGCCCATGGCGATTTCGTAGGAGATGATCTGGGCGGAAGACCGGATGCCGCCGAGGAACGGATATTTGGAGTTGGAAGCCCACCCCGCCAGGACAATGCCGTACACGCTGAGGGAAATGACCGCAAAGACGAAGAGTAGGCCAATATCCAGGTTGGCAATCACCCCGCTGATCTGGAATGCCTCCACCGTGGAAGCGTCCAAGTGGAAATGCGGGGCGATCCAACCAGCGACGGGACGGAGATCAAATCCCGGGCTAAAGGGAATCACCGCCACCGTGACCAGGGCGGGCACCATGGCGAGGATCGGGGCCAGGTTAAAGTAGAACTTGTTGACCGAGGCAGGGACGAATTGCTCCTTTAAAAGAAATTTGGCGGCATCCGCGAGGGCCTGGCCCAGTCCAAAAATGCGGATATTGGTGAAAGGGATGCCCACCCGGTTCGGTCCCAGTCGGTCCTGGATCCAGGCGCTGATTTTCCGCTCCGCCGTCACGCTCCCCGGCACCAATACCAACACCACGCCCGCCACCGCCGCCGCCTTGACCAGGGACGAAAGCAAAAAAACCAAATCCGCTCCGCTCAAAAACATCCCCGTACCCTAGCTCCCCACCTGCTCCCGCCAAGGAACGAATCCTAGCCGGTGGTGCGTAGCCCGGCGGCAATGGCGGCGATCGACTGACGAAGGTCGCCGAGAATTCCTTCCGCGGAGGGGTCCTTGGCCTCTTCCGCGGTGCGCCAGTTCCGGAGAAGAAGAATTTGGCGCTCATGCAGGGCCCGTAAGGGCACCACCCGGCGCTCCACGGTGAATCGAAACCGTGGCCGGCGATCGGCCAAGGGCTTCCGAAATAGCTCCATCAGACCCTGCTTCACCTGAGTAAACTCAGTCCGAATCTGCCGTGTAATCCCTTCGCGGATCTCCCGGTTCTGCACGAGTTCCACGTACCCCTGACTGACCTCCAGGTCGGCGCTGGCGATCCCGCTCTCGATGTTATTGAAGACATACTTGGCGAAGGGCCATGCCGAAAGCTTGTCGCGCAATTTCCGGAAAAGCCTGGCCTCTTCCCTGGCGAGTTTGCACACGGCGGCGCCGGCCCCGTACCAGCCCGGCAAAAAGAACCGGGCCTGGCTCCAGCTAAACACCCATGGGATGGCCCGAAGATCGCGAAAGTCGCTGGATCCTGTCCGTCTTGGCGGACGGGATCCAATCGTGCTTCGCTCCACCGCATCAATCGGCGTGGCTTGGCGGAAATAGTCGAGAAAGCCGGGAGTCTCCACCAGCTGACGGTACCTCGCCATGCTTTCCCGGCTGAGGAAATGAAAGATGTCCACCAGCGCGGGGTCATCTTCCGCGGTCTCCCCCGGAAGCAGGGACGTCAGGGTTGTTCCTGCCAACAAGAGCTCCAGGTTATGTGCTGCCGTGGCCATTGTCCCATACTTCTGGCCGATCACCTCCCCCTGTTCCGTCACACGAAGGTCCCCGGAAAGCGTTCCGTTGGGCAGTGCCTCCAGAAAACGGTGCGTGGGTCCCGCTCCACGGCTGACCGTTCCGCCCCGGCCATGGAAAAACCGTGCAGTCACACCCTGATCCCTTGCCGCCTGGAGAATGCCCCGCTGGCTCCGATGTAATGCCCACTGGCTGGAAATCAGACCCGCATCCTTGTTGCTATCGCTATAGCCGATCATCACCCTCAGAACGGGCGGTGGCTCCGTGGGCAAAATCACCGTACCTTCGCCAGGATCCACCAGGGCAAGCCGTCGTCGCCGGTTCATCTCGCTCTCCCGGTGCGCCAAAACCCGCAGGGCCTTCTTCGCCGCGGGATGCTGGAGAAACTCCGAGACCACCCGCGGGGCCCGCTCCAGGTCTTCCAGGGTCTCAAAAAGAGGGGTAACCGGCAGAGGACAAACCTGATTCCCCTCCTCGTCGGAAACCCGCAGTCCTGCAATCCGGGCAAAAAGATGAACAGCCATCAGGTCCGACACATCCCGGGTCATGCTGACAATCGAAAGGCCCATGCCATCGGATCCGTGGGCCGCCACTTGGCGGGCGAGCACCTGATATGTTCCGATCACCTCCCGGGCCGCAGGTCCGGATGCCAACGCCTCCTCGGCATTCCACGGTTGGTTTTCCCACCAATGATCCAAAAGGTCGCGCCTCTGGCTTTCCGACATCTCCCGGTAGGGTTTATCCGGCGGAGCGCCGGATTTTGCCTGCAGTTCCTCGATCGCCTCATCGTGGCGACTGCTGTTCTGCCGGATGTCCAGCACAGCCAGGTGAAATCCAAACACCTCGATCAACCGGATCATCGTGTCCACCTCCGCCGCCGCCAGACGATCCGCCCCGACATCCAGCAGCGCCCGTCGGACCACCCCAAGATCAAGGATCAGGTCATCCGGTTGACGGTAGCCCTGCGGCCCCGCCAAAAGGCGCCGCCTCATCAGCAGGACAGCCTCCCGCCAGGGTTCTTCCCGGTAAACCGACGTCTCCTCTTCCGCCTTGGGGCCGGCCAAACGTCGCCACTCCGGCAGCCACTTTTCCAGTTCGGCGGGAGTTCCGTGATATTTTCTGGAAAGGGTCAGGTGCGAGGCCAGTAGGTGGAGCCGTGCGGCCAACAAATCCAAAGCGGCAGACCGGTAAAGCTGAAGACTCTTTTCCGTAACCTCCGGGGTGACTAGCGGATGCCCATCCCGGTCGCCTCCCACCCAGGTGCCGAACGTCAGCATGGGCCGCACTGCGGGATGGGCAGGCCCACCCCGACCAAACCCCGCAACCTGCCAGGCGTCCCTTAACCGGCGATCCGTTTCGGCGATCGAGCGGGCCATGGACCCCGCCAGACAGTGGATCACTCCCTCGCGCTCCATATCCACGGTGGGACGCTGGGTCCGGACCTCTTCTGTTCGCCACCAACGCTCCAGAACTGTCTTGAGATGATTCCGTCGCTCCCGCTCCGAGCCGTCCTTCCCGTGTTTCCCCCCCCTCTCCAGAAGGATTCCGTGAATTTCCTGCGTACAGGCAAGAATGGATCGGCGTCTTGCTTCCGTGGGGTGGGCCGTTAATACCGGTTCCACCCGCAGGGTGGGCAAGGAGGCCGCCAAATGATCGGCGGTCTCCCCCGAGCTCTTCAGGCGGCAAAGGGCCTGAGCCCACGAGCCGGGCTCATGTTGGGGACCGTTGATGGCCTCGTTCAACTGGCGCATGGCGGCCGCCGCCACTTCCTCGGCCAGATTCAGCAATCCAAAAGCAATGGAGTAGGCCCGGGTGATCTTCCCTTCCTGGATGGGGGCCAAAGGCCTGGATCCGTGCACCCACGGCAATGCCTCCGCCGCCTCCTTTTCCCCGAGTTCCCCGAGAAGCTCGTGAAAGATTCCCATCATCCAGAAGAGGTCGTGCTCCACGCGGGCAAACCCGCGCTTCAGCCGTTCCCTGTAGGGAAGCTTGGCCTTACCCAGTTTCGGCCGACGCCGGCCCTTTTTGCCGTGTGTGGGCATGGAAAAACTCAGGTACTGAAGCTGTCGCCGCAGGAACAGGTGGCCCGGGCGTTCGGATTGGTGACCCGGAATCCGCCCTTTTGCAGGTCGGTGCTAAAGTCGATTTCCGAACCGCTCAGAAACACCGCGCTTTTCGGATCCACGGAAATTCGCACGCCGTGACTTTCCACCACGATATCCTTGGGGCCGGCGCCGGGAACCAGTTCCATCTGGTATTGGAGTCCGCTGCACCCTCCTCCCACCACCGAAACCTTGAGAGCGCCGGCGGCGTAGCCTTTTTTCTGCAACAGTGCCGACAGATGGTGACCGGCCGCCTCGCTGAGCCGGACAAATTTCTCCGTGCCCATTTTGGTCCCCGCCACCGTGGGTATTTCGTTCGCGGCCATGACGGCCCTAGACTACCGAAAATTCCAGCTCCGACCAGCCTTGGCGGGGCAAGCCCTACTTGCCGGTTGGTTGAACCACCGGCGTCGGGTTCAGGCTCAGCTCAGCCACCCGCACGAGGAATTTGGGCTGAAGACCCAGCCCCACATTGAGCAAACCGGCTGCCAGCATCACCCCAATCAGGAAGGGTGGAAACCTCCGTGCCGGGATGGCGTCGGCCTCCCGCTCCCAGTACATCACCCGGATCGGGGTCAGATAGATCCCCAGGCCGGCCACCGCCATGGCAACCGCCACCACCAGGGCCGGGGTTTCGCCGGCATTCCAGAGGTTCGCCAATACCGCCAACTTGACGGGGAACCCGACCAACGGCGGAAGCCCGGCCATGGAAACCAGGCATAAGGTAAGCCCCAGGGACGGACCGGGTTCTCTCCGCCCCATCCCGTCCAAGTGCCGCATATCCGTGCTTCCGTGGAGTCGCTCCAGTTCGTTGACGAAGAGAAAGACTGGCAGGGAAGCCAACAGATAAGCCCATAGGTACGCAACCACCGTGCCTATTCCACCTTCTCCGCGGGTGCCCAACGCCAGAATCATGAATCCGGCATGGGCGATGCCTGAATAGGCCAAGAGCCTTTTCAGGTCGCGCTGCGTCAGGGCTGCGAGGGTTCCCAGGGTTACTGTGGCAATTCCCAGGGTGAGAAAGACCGGGCGGAAACTGGTTCCCATGGATTCGAGGGCAAACGCCCCGAGCCCGAAAACGCGGAGGAGCAGAACGAATCCCGCCGCCTTGGACGCCACCGCGAGGTATGCGGTGATCGGCGTAGGTGCCCCCTCGTAAACGTCGGGAGCCCACGCGTGAAAAGGAACTGCCGCAACCTTGAAGCCGATCCCCGCAAGAATCAGTCCTGCCGCCACCAAAACGGCCGGGCTGGACCCCTGCCCGGCCTGTTTGAGAAGCAATTGGGAGAACTCGGTAGTCCCGGCTCCGGCGTATAGCCAGGCGATACCCATCACCAGAAAACCGGTGGAGAGCCCTCCCATCACCAGCAGCTTGATGCCCGCTTCCAGGCTGGCCGGTTTGGCCCGGTGAAATGCGGCCAGCAGGTACAGGGAGATACTCACCAGTTCCAGAGCGACGAAAACAGCCAGAAAATCCCTTGCCGATGCCAGCAGACAAAGCCCGGCTGTGGAGAAAAAAGGCAGGGCCAGGAACTCCCCGCGGACCGATTCATCCGCTCCCAATCGGTACCGGGCAGCCATGGCGATCACCGTCACGAGACACAGCAAAAAGAACGGCTTGAAGACAGCCGACAACCCGTCCGAGACAAAAAGATTCAGCCAAGAGTCCGGCAGAACGCGGCTGGCAGGAAAAAGACTCCAAACCAGAATGCCGGCCGCACCAAGCAGCGCAAAAAGCGGAACCCGGCGGCGGATCTTCTCCGGGGCCAGGGTGTCTGCGAGGATCAGACCAACCCCGGCAAGGGTCAGGAGAATTTCAGGGAAAAACCAAGGGTTCATGGCAGCAATAACCTCTCCAGCACGGGCCGGGCGGGACCGTACACCAGTAGGGGCATCACCCCCACCACGACCAGGGCGGCAGTCAGGACGGCGAAAGGCCAGATTTCTCGAACCCCGTGAAGGTCTGTGACAGTCTCCGCCTGCACCGCCGGGCTCATCGGGCCGAAGGCAAGGGACTTGACGGCGCGCAACATCGCCACGGCGGAAAGCACCACCCCCCAGGCAGCCACCGCCACCAACACCGGATGAGCGACCCAGGAACCGAAGAAAATCATGATTTCCCCCGCAAAGTTGGCCAAACCCGGCAAACCGATCGAGGCCATCGCCGCAATCGTCAGGTAGAACCAGAGCCGGGGCGCGCGCTGTGCCAGGCCTCCAAGATCCCGCAACCAGGATGTGCCGGTTCGGCGGCTGATCTCACCTGCCACGGAAAAGCCAAGCGCCGCGCTCAGGCCGTGCCCCACCATCAAGGTGAGCGCTCCGGCCAGTCCGAGCACCGTGCCGCTGATCAGGCCGAGAAACACCGTGCCCATATGCATCGCGCTGGAGAAACCCAACAACCAACGGAAATCCCGCTGCTGCAGCGAGGCGAACCCGAGGTACAGGATATTCCCGGTCAGGAGCAGTCCCACGATCCAGGAGATGTCCTTCCAGCCGTCGGGGACCATCGGCAGCGCCACGCGCAGCAAACCGTATAGGCCGAATTTTTTCAGGACACCGGCATGGAGCATCGCTGCCGGCGCCGGCGCCGAAGCATAGCCGCCCGGTGCCCAGCTGTGAAAAGGAACCAGGGAGACGAGGGTTCCGAATCCGATCAGCAAAAGAACCGCCACCATTTGCTGCGCTCCCACCTCCAGGGGGTTGGCCCGCAAAGTTTCCGCCAACACCCGCCAGTCAAGGCTCCTCGCGGTTTCCGGCAGGGCCAGGAACAGCCCGATCAAGCCGACCAGAAGTACCATGCTCCCGAGCATCAGGTAGATTGTCATTCTCCAAGCAGCCCCGGAGCGGTCCCCATGACCCCACATCCCCACGAGCAAAAAAGTCGGGATTAGTGCCACCTCGTGGAAGGAGAAGAAATAAAAGAGGTCGACGGAAAGAAACGCCCCCAGGGCCCCCGCCCCAATCAGGAGCAGGCAAATATAATACTCCTTCTCCCGCTTGATCCCCTCCCTCCCCGTGCCAATCGCCGTCCAGGTGACAATCAGGGTCAACCACACCAAAGGCAGGCTCAAGCCGTCCATACCCAGGCTGAAATGAAACGGAAAAAGCTCGCGGGGCGGTTCGGACGCTGGGCCAAAAAATAACTCACCCGAGCGAAGAACGCACCCGGAGGCGAGAAAGCCGGGAACCAGGTTGAGAAGAGAGGTCCAGAGCGCGGTTGCTTTCGGGCGAGCCCCCAAGGCAATCAGGATCATCCCGGCCAGGGGGATCAACAACAAAACCGGCAGAGTTAGACCGAGGTTCATGCCGCCCCTTTCCAGAGAAGCCAGGCAACCAGGCCCAGGGTGCCCAGAATAAAAACAGCGGCGTAAAATTGCACCTGCCCGCACTGGATGAGGCGGAGTCCCTGCCCGGCAGAGCGGGCCACCACGCCGGATCCACGCACCAAGAGGCCCCGAACCACCCAACCCTCGAAGGCGTCGGCCAAGCGACCAAGCCCGTCTTGGGTTGCGACCAGCACGCGCTGGTAAAATTCATCCACATAGAACTTCCCCTGAAGAAGGGGAACTTGGAGAGGATCCTTGGGGGCGTCCCGATAAAGAAAATATGCCGGAAGAAATCCGGCCGCGGCCAGAATCAGGGAGAGCCAGAGTGTCCAGGCGTGGTGAGATTGCTCCGGCTTCATACCAAGGAACTCCGCCACCGGAAGCATCCCTCCGAAGACGGCAAAAACCGCGAGAATCAGCATCGGCACGACCATCACCGGCGGTCCCTCGTGCGCGTGCCGCGCGTTTTCCGACCGCGGCTTTCCTTCAAACGCCACCAGAATCATCCGCAGCATGAAAAACGAGGTGAAAAAGCCGGCCAGCATCGAGCAGGCCGCCAAGCCGGGCCGGTCATGGGTTGCCGCAAAAATGGCATCCTTGCTCCAAAAACCGGAAACCGGAGGGATCGCCGCGAGTGCAAGTGTCCCCACCCACGTCACCAGGAACGTGAAAGGCATCCGTTGACGAAGTCCGCCCATTTTCCAGATATCCTGTTCCCCATGGCATCCATGGATGACGGAGCCCGCCGCGAGGAAAAGAAGGCACTTAAAGAAAGCATGGGTGACCAAATGATACATCCCAGGCCCGGGAATACCCAACCCGATGGCCATCACCATATAGGCGATTTCCGAAAGGGTGGAGTACGCCAGAATCCTCTTGATGTCGTTTTGCTGGCAGGCCACCAGGGCCGGCAGCAGGGTCATCAGGGCGCCGATCCAGGCAATTGTGTTCATGGTGAGGGCACTCAGTTCCAGGATCGGCAGCACCCGGATCAACATATAAACCCCCGCCACCACCATGGTGGCGGCGTGCAGCAGAGAGGAAACCGGGGTCGGGCCCTCCATCGAGTCCGGAAGCCAGACGTGAAGCGGCAACTGGGCGGATTTTCCAAGACAACCGCAGAGCAGACCGAGACCTGTTGCGGTGACCGCCCAAAAGGGAGCTTCGGTTGCCACCCGGCCGGACAGATCGGCAAAGCTGATGGTCCCGAAAATCGACCAGGCCCCGAGAATGCCGAGAAGGAATCCAAAATCGCCGATTCGGTTGACGAGAAAAGCCTTGTTGGCGGCCGCTCCGGCGGCCGGACGGCTGTGCCAGAATCCGATCAGCAAGTAGGAGCTTAGCCCGACCAGCTCCCAAAAGATGAACATGCTGACCAAGTTGTCGGCAAAAACGATCCCGAGCATGGAAAAGACGAACAAGGAAAGCTCGGCAAAGAAACGGCTTCTACAGGGATCCTTGGCCATGTAGCCGAGGGAATAAATGTGCACGAGCAGCGCGACGCCGGTCACGAGGGTGGCCATCAGCCTGGCCAGCGGGTCGGCCATCAGGGCGAAACCAGCCTTGAGACCCCCCAGCTCAATCCAGGTTACCGCGGGTGCGGCCATTCCCCCGGACGGTGTGCCGCCGTTGAGCAGCACCAGGGAGCCAAGAAAACTACCCAGACAGGCTGCCACCGAGACAGGCACGGCAATCCTGGGAAAAGGATGCAGGACAAGGCGGATGAGCACCGCGGAAAAAAGAGGCAGCAAAAGGATCAGGTACGGTGCGTAGGCGATCATTTAAAACTTCAGGGTTGCGAAATCCTCGGCCGAGGTGGTTTTTTTTAACCGAAAAATGGCGACGAGAATGGCCAATCCCACCGCCACCTCGGCCGCCGCCACGGTGATTACAAAAAACACCGCCACCTGCGGATCGGGAATTCCCTGAAAGCGGGCGGCGGCCACCAAGGCAAGGTTGGCGGCGTTGAGGAGCAGTTCCAGCGACATCATCACGATGAGCAGACTCCTGCGCAGGAGCACCCCGGCCAGACCAACCAAAAAGAGCAATCCGCTCAGGGCCAGGTAGTGGCCCAGGGTGATTTCGGCGCCCATCATGATTCCGGGTCCCGACGACAAAGCACCACCACGCCGATCGTCGCCACCAAAAGCAGTACCCCGGTGGTCAGGAAAAGGGGTGCGTAGGAGCTGAAAAGGAGTGTACCCAGTTCCCTGGCCCCGAACGGCGCCGCTTTGGCAGACCAGTGGAGTGGCTCCCGTGCTGCCGGGAATGCCGCCACCAACCTGGGAACGCCGACCACCACCGCGGTGCCCCCCGCCAAGACAGCCAAAACTTTGGACCACGGGATGGGGCGGCGCGCTTCCGCTTTCACATCCAGCAACATGATCACAAACAGAAAAAGAACCATCACGGCCCCCGCGTAAACAATCACCTGCACAGCCGCGAGGAAAGTTGCCTCCAGGGTCACGAAAAGGGCCGCTTGGAATACCAGGGCGGCCACCAGGGCAACGGCATTGCTCACCGGGTTTCGAAGTGTCACTGCCGCGGTGGCGGCAAGCAGCAGGCCGGCGGCCAGGCTCCAGAAGAAAAATTGTTCCATCCTTGTGATCTTTCGGGGGTTGCGTGAGGTTAAATCCCCTGCAACAGCGGTCAATGGAGTTATCTTGTTTTCGAGCGCAAAATCAAGGGATTCGGAAACCTCAACGCAACCTTAAGGGAAAACAACCAGGGGAAGCCCCAACCCGATTTTCGCTTATTTGTTTTCCCACTTTTTGATCGGGCGCGGTAGGACGCCGCCCAGACGGTACAACTCCTGCTTGTTTCGGACCATCTCCTTGCGGTCTGTACCCACGAAAACCGGGTGCTCTTTACGCAGAAAAATTGCCTCCTCCGGGCAGACCTCCTCACACATCCCGCAATAGATGCAACGGAGCATGTCGATATCGAACTCCTTCGGGCGTTTTTCCACGTTGGTGTGGCGGTCGGTCCCGGGAATCGATCCTGGCGTAATCCGGATGGCCCGGGGAGGACAGACAAACTCACAAAGCTGACAGGAAACGCACTTCTCTCTGCCCTGCTCATCCATGACCAAAACAGGGGCGCCCCGGTATCCTTCGGGCATCGGCCATTTCTCTTCGGGATACTGCATCGTCATGAGCCCGGTGGCGCTCATCTCCAGGATGCCCGGCTGGGCAACATGCCTGCGGGGAAACACCATCCTCCAGAGGGTCTGCGCCATGTGGCGCAGGGTGATCAGCATCCCGCCCACAATGCTGGGCAGGTAAAGACGTTCCCAGAAGTTCAGGTCCGGACGGGCGACAATGACAGCCATAAGAGCAAACTAAATCAGCCCTTCGGCGGGGCAAGTTGGGACAGGGGGGTGCTGACCTTTTCCCGGATGTTTCCCCCGGCGTCATGAAGTTCCAGGGAAACCACCGGGTCCGGAAGAGACCAGTCCACTGTGATCGTTCCGAAATTCTGTGCGTTGACCAGATTCCCCACTCTCAGCGAATTAGTCTCTTCGCGAAGGGAGGAAACCTCCGTCAGTCCGCTGGAAGTCACGTCATAGAGCGGGTATCCGACGTCAGAATCCTTCTGGCAAGATATCTCCCCGTTATGACGGTCCCCCGTCACAAAAATCACGCCCCTTGCCTTGCTTTCCCGGATCACCCGAAACAGGCGGTCCCTGGATTTTGGAAAATTCCCCCATTTTTCGAATCGATGTTGATTGGCCAACACCTGGATGCTGGATCCAATCACGATAAGTTCGGCGCCCGGGCGGCGTAATTCCCCTTCCAGCCAGTTCCACTGCGCGGCGCCGAGGATATCCCCGTTTGGGCCGGGGTCATCGCGATTGAATCTGGTGTCCAGAAGAACGACGCGGACCCTTTTTCCATCCGGACCAAAATCCCTTGAGGAATAAACCCCGTCGGCCCGCTCCTCCCCTCCCCAGAAATCCGTGAAAGCCTTTTTGGCTTCGCTTTTTCTTTCCCAATTCTTTCCTGCATCGTTCAAACCGTAATCATGATCATCCCAGACGGCCATGGTGTGGCCCGGGGACAGTCTCTTTAGCGTGGCCATTCCCTCGCTTTTCGCCATCCGTTGGTAACCTTTTTCGAAGGCTTTTGGATCCAGATTGGCTTTGACGTACTTGCCATCAAGGAAATCCACATAAACGTTGTCCCCCAGCCAAAGCCAAACCTGGGGATCAAACTCGGTCACCTTGCCCCAAAGAGGGGTGCTTTTTTCGGGTTTATAACAGGATCCGAAACCAATGCGACTGACAGGCTCTTCCGCCCAGCCGGAAACAAGGCCGATCCCGAGGATCAGACCTGCCCAAATATTGCTCATGCCCCGAGCGGGAGTTCTCCGTCCTCTTCCTCGTCCGTCTCCACCACCCGGGCCACACCCTGCAATCGGTCGCCTTTTTGCAGTCGCACGATATAAACACCCTGGGTGTTTCGTCCGGATTCCCGGATGTCCTTCACCTTGGTACGGACCATCTGCCCCTTCACGGTGATCAGCATGATCTCATCCGTTTCCTTGACAGAAATGGCACCGGCCACCGCCCCGGTCTTGTCCGTCGTCTTCATCGTGATGATTCCCTTTCCGCCGCGGGTTTGGCTCCGGTAATCCTCAAAGGAGGTGCGCTTCCCTACCCCGTTTTCCCCCACCACCAGCAAGGTTGCCTTCGTGTCGACCACCGCAACCCCCACCACCTTGTCCTTTTTCTCCGGCCGGATTCCGTAAACACCCACAGTGGCGCGACCTTGGTCGCGCAGTTGCTCTTCGTCAAAGCGCAGGCTCATCCCTTCCTGTGTCACCAGGACGATCTCCTGCTTGCCGTTGGTCTGAACGCAGCCAATCAGCTCGTCCCCTGCCTCGATCTTGATCCCGATGATGCCGCCTTTCCGGAAATTGCTGTAATCGGCCAAATTCGTCTTTTTGACGATCCCCGAAGCGGTGGCCATGACGAGATGCTGCTTGTCGCTGAACTCCTGAACGCAGATCAGGGCGGCCACTTTTTCGTTGGGCTGCAGCGCCAGAATATTCGCAATGGACTTTCCGCGCGCCGTCCGGCCCATTTCCGGGATCTCGTACACCTTCTCCACGTACACACGGCCGGTGTTGGTAAAAAACATCAGGTAGTCGTGGGTGGTCGCCGAGAAAAGGTGCTCCACAAAATCCCCGGTGTCCTCCCCCTCCTTTTCCTCTTTGGACTTCATGCCAAGGACACCCTTACCGCCCCGCCGCTGCGCACGATAACTGGTTACGGAGGTCCGCTTGATGTACCCCGCGTGGGAAAGGGTGATGACCGTCCCCTCCTTGGCAATCAGGTCCTCGACGTCGATCTCCCCCTCGTCCTTGACGATCTGCGTCCGGCGTGGATCGGCGTACTTTTCTTTGATTTCAAGGAGCTCTTTTCTGATGATCGCGTAAACCTTTTTCTCGCTAGCCAGGATGCTGCGGAGTTCCTCGATCTTCTGGATGATGGACAGGTATTCCTCCTCGATCTTATCCCGCTCCAGGCCTGTCAACTGGTACAACCGCAGTTCCAGGATCGCGTCAGCCTGCCGGTCGCTCAGCTTGTACTTCGTGATCAGCTTTTCCTTCGCCAAGGCTCGATCCTTGGAGGCGCGAATGATCTTCACGAAATCATCCAGGTTCGCGAGGGCCTTCTTGTAGCCCTCGAGAATATGGGCCCGATCCTCCGCCACCTTCAGGTCAAATTTCGTCCGGCGGATCACCACTTCACGGCGGTGCTCGAGGTAGCAGATCAACATCTCCCGCATCGGCAGGAGCTTTGGACGGCGTCCGTCCAGGGCCAGCATGATCACCCCAAAGCTGCTCTCCAGCGGCGTGTACTTGTAGAGATTGTTGATGATCACCTTCGGAATTGCGTCCCGCTTTAGCTCAAGGACGATCCGGATGGATTCGTCGGATTCGTTGCGGGCATCACTGATGCCATCGAGCTTTTTCTCCTCCACCAGGTCGGCCACCCGCTTGATCAGCTCCTCCGGGTTCACGTTGTAAGGAACTTCGGTGATGACCAACTGGGACTTGCCGGAGCGCCCCTCCTCGACGGAAACCTTGCCACGCAGCTTCAGCGAGCCCCGGCCTGTCTTGTAATAATTGGCGATCGACTCCCGGCCGCAGATCAGCGCCCCCGTCGGGAAATCCGGTCCGGGCATGATCTTGAGGATTTGCTCGGCCGTCAGCTTGGGATTTTCAATCAGGGCACAAAGCGCATCGATGGTTTCCCCCAAATTGTGGGGCGGAATGTTGGTGGCCATGCCAACCGCAATACCTGTGCCGCCGTTGACGATGAGATTCGGAAAGGCGGCGGGGAGCACGACCGGCTCCGTCAGCCGCTCGTCGTAGGTGGGGACAAAGTC
>DDPU01000015.1:4106-4571 GCA_002342345.1 Verrucomicrobia bacterium UBA2460 | reverse complement strand
ACATAAAAAACCGGATTGCCCACCCCCTTGGCCGCCCCCCGGCGAATCTGGTCATGCCGGAGGGTTCCCAGGCAGAAGACATTCACGAGGGGGTTGCCCTCATAAGCAGGATCAAAAACCAGCTCCCCGCCCACCGTGGGAACCCCCACGCAGTTGCCATAATGGGAGATCCCCGCCACCACCCCGTGAATCAAGGAGCGCGTTCGTTTACCCGCTTCCCCGGGGGCATCCGGGCGGCCGAACCGCAGGGAATCCATAAAAGCCACCGGACGGGCTCCCATCGTGAAGATGTCGCGCAGGATTCCTCCCACCCCGGTGGCCGCACCCTGGAACGGCTCCACCGCGCTGGGGTGATTGTGGGATTCAATTTTGAAAGCCAGGGCCAACCCGTCGCCGGCATCCACCACGCCGGCATTCTCCTCCCCCGCCTTCACCAGCACGGCCGGTCCGGTGGTGGGAAATTTC
>DDPU01000015.1:0-4008 GCA_002342345.1 Verrucomicrobia bacterium UBA2460 | reverse complement strand
ATCCGGTCAAACTCCTCCGCGGTCAGCCCGAGTTTCAGGGCAAAATCCCTCGCCTTCATGAGGATCTCCCCGCTCCCGCCGCCCCGAGGAGAATTCCCCGGCCGTCGATTCCGCCCATCTCGGGCTCACAACAGCGTTCCGGATGCGGCATCATGCCCAGCACGTTGCCCTCCCGGTTGCGGATGCCGGCAATGTTCAGGCTGGAGCCGTTCGGATTGGCCTCCGCGGTGACCCGTCCCTGCTCATCGCAGTAGCGGAAAAGAATCTGCTGGCGGGCCTCCAGTTCCTCCAGGACTCCCGGTTCGGCGCGGTAACAGCCATCCCCGTGGGCGATGGGAATGCGCAGAACCTGTCCCGTCACGTAGCCGGAGGTGAACCGGGAAGCCGGCGTCTCCACGCGCAAAGACGCGGTTTCACACCGAAAATGAAGGCCTTCGTTGCGGGTGAGGGCCCCGGGCAACAGGCCGGCCTCGCAGAGGATCTGAAACCCGTTGCAGATGCCCACCACCACCTGGCCGCGTTCCGCAGCCGCCTTGACGGATTTCATGATCGGCGAAAACCGGGCGATCGCCCCGCAACGGAGGTAGTCCCCGTAGGAAAACCCCCCCGGCAGGATCACCCCCTCGTCGGAATCAATCCGGCTATCCTGATGCCAGACCAGCCGGGCCTCCTGTCCGAGCACGCGCAGGGCGTGCACGCAGTCCTGGTCGCAGTTGGATCCGGGAAACTGGACGACCGCGAACCTCATCCGCCGGCCCGCAAATCCAGACGAAAGTTTTCCATGACCGGGTTGCTGAGCAGTTCCCGGGAAATCTCCTCCAGCCTGTTTTTCAGCTTTTTCTCGTCGCCGCCCTCGATCTCCAGCTCGATGTGCTTGCCGATCCGGACCGATTTCACCTCCTTCAGGCCCATCCCCTGAACCGCATGAAGGATCGCCTCACCCTGCGGATCGAGGATGGAAGGCTTGAGGGTGACCGTGACGACCGCCTTCATTTCAAAGACCGCACCTTTTATAGATCAACGCCTCGTGACGGAGATGACGCTTGGCATCGACCGCTTCACGCAACCCCTTGCCCCCGATTCGGCGGGAAAGTTCCGCATCGAGCTGGAGCCGGGTGGGAAAGTCGGCTCCACCCCGCTGCCAGGCATCCATCGCATGTCTCTGCACCGCCTCGTACGCCTTGCGCCGCTCCAAACCCGCCCGGGTCAGCGCCAGCAGGGCGCCTTGGGAAGCCCAGAGGCCCCGGGAGGAACGCAGATTCGCCAACATCCGGTGAGGAAAAACCTGATGCCCCGACACCAGCGCTTCGAGTTCGGCCAAAATAAAATCCAGAAGGATCGTGGCATCCGGGAAAAGCACCCGCTCCGCGGAGCTGTGGGAAATGTCGCGCTCATGCCAGAGGGCCACGTTTTCCAGCGCGGCAAGGGCGTGCCCCCGGACAATCCGGGCCAGCCCGCAGATCCGCTCGGCGTTGATCGGGTTGCGCTTGTGCGGCATGGCGCTGCTTCCCTTCTGGCCTTTGGCAAAGCTTTCCTCGATCTCACCCACCTCCGTCCGCTGCAGATGCCGGAACTCGGTGGCCCAGCGTTCGGCGCTGGCGGCCACCAGGGACAAGGTCAACGCAAAGGCGGCATGACGATCCCGCGGAACCACCTGGGTGGAGGCACCGGGCTGGAGACCCAGTTTTCCGCAAACGTAAGCCTCGATGGCCGGATCCAAGTGTGCGTAGGTTCCGACCGCGCCGGAGATTTTTCCAACCGCGATCTCCGCCCTCGCCGCTTTCAGCCTCTCCTCCGCCCGGCGGAACTCGTCGTGGAGAAGGGCCATGCGGATGCCGTGGCTGGTGGGTTCCGCGTGGATCCCGTGGGTGCGACCGATCACCATGAGACCGCGGTGCTCCCGCGCCCGCTTGGCGGCGGCCAACTTCACCCGGCGGACGCCCTCGATCAGCAGATCGGCGGCGTCACGCAACTGCCAGGCCAACGTGGTGTCGAGGATATCGGAGGAGGTCAGACCTTGGTGAATCCAGCGCCCGGCCGGCCCCACGTGGGAGGCCACCTCCTCAAGAAAGGCGAGGACATCGTGCCGTGTGCGGGCCTCGTTTTTCTGAACCTTGCGCAGATCGAATTTGGCGCGGCGGCGGATGGTGCGGGCATCCTTCGAGGGGATGATTTTTTTCCTGGCCATGCCCTCACAGGCCAACACCTCGATTTCCAGCCAGCGGCGGAGCTTGGCTTCCTCGGTCCAGATTCCGGCCATCGCCGGCCGGGAGTAGCGGGGAATCATGGAACCTAGAGAGTGCTGATCTCCAGCGGTTTCCTCAAGAATTCAATCCAACTTATTCCTCCCTTTTGCGAAAAACCGGGACTGTCGCTGAGACCCCAAGATTCCCTGAGAACTGTCGGCCCACCATTTCGCCATTCGGCAAAATGTCGAAATATCCGCTTCAGGAGGGAGGAACGGGGATCCCCCAGAGACCGAAGAAAATCTTCAGGGCTTCGGGGCGGCGGGGTATTCCCCCGGGCAGCCAGACCGTCACCGCCTTGCCCGGTCCATAGCCCGTCACCCAGACCGACCCCCCATAGGTTCCCGTCTTGGCACGGATCGGTTTTTCCGCCTCCTTCCACAAAAGAGCGTCCTGCAGCTTCCGCCCCGCCTCCCCGTTCCAAGGCGGCTTCCCCAACATCCAACCGACCGCCATCTGGTGCTCACGCCGGATCGTTGTCATCAGATCCACCCCGTGCCTTGCCTCCTTTTCTCTTCCTTCCATCCACCTCGACGGAATCTTGTCCGGAATCAGGCCACTCCGCCCGGCATATTCCCCCAGCAGGTCTCCTCCCAACTCCACCGCCAGAAGGTCAAAGGGAGAATTCAGCGATTTCTGCAGTGCCATTCGCAGATTTTCGCCGTCCGCCCCCGGCAGGGGCGCCTCGACATCCTTTACCAACCCCCGATCGAGGGCCGCCCAGGCAATCACGGACTTGAAGGTGGAAGCCGGCTCCCGCGGCACATCCAGATCTGTCTCCCTGCCGGAGAGCAGCAAGGTCTCCCCCGCCTCGGAAGTCTCGAGAATCACCGCATCCCCGGGAAACTGGCCCAGACACGTCCCCGCCCACAGGAGAGCCAGACCGAAAATCCTCATCCGCCCCACTCTTTCCCGAATTTTTTCCAAAAGGGAGTGAATCTTTTCGCCACAAAATCGGCCGGCACTGCCACCAGGTCCGCCACAGGCACCACCTCCACCTCCACCTTCCCTTGCAACTCCGCCACCAGTTCCCTCCACCGGGGGGAGGCCGACTCCGTCACCGCCAGCCTTCCCGCCGCCCGCTCCCGCATCGCCTCCTGCAACTCCTCCGCCGTATCCCCCACCCGAATCTCCCCGGCCGCCTCTGCCGCGCACTCGTAGAGGAAAAAAATCCGCTTAAAGCTCAGCTTGGCCTTTTCCAGGAAAGGCCGGTCAAAGACAAAGACCCGTTCCGCGTCCGGATACTTTTGTGCGGCCGGGTCCTTGACCGACAACGAATCCCCATGCAGCCAGACCACCGTCTTCATGAGGCAAAGAGCCGCCGCTCCAGCTCGGGATAAGTTGCCGCAAACGGACACTTTGCTTCGCACCGTTCGCACCACTTTTTCCCGCCGTTCTCCTGCACGTTCTCCCGGTTGAAGAGATAGGGCCGATGACTGAATGTCGAGGCCACCCACTGCCAGGAGAGCGCGTTGCTGGCCGGATCCCCGTCCAAAAGATGCCGGTAAAAGAACCTCTCCCCCGCTTTCCATCCCAGCTTCCGGAAATGGATCACAAAGGAGGCAAACCACATCCGGGCGTGGTTATGCAGGTAGCCCGTCTCCACCAACTCCCGCACTGTCTCGTCCATGCAGACCAAGCCCGTCCTCCCCTCCTGAATGTCCTCCGGCAATTCCCCGGAAAAATCCTTCGTTAGGGGCACCTTGGCCGGCTCCAGATCCTCGTAGATCCGATTTCCCTTTTTGGCGTAAATCAGCCTCCA
>DDPU01000022.1:12727-13502 GCA_002342345.1 Verrucomicrobia bacterium UBA2460 | reverse complement strand
CCGAGGGGGCGGCGGCTTTCGGCTCCGGCTCCGAGGCCCAGCGCGATCGGCACGATGCCGATGATGGTGGAGAGGGCGGTCATGAGAATGGGGCGAAGCCGGATCAGCCCGGCCTGTTGCATGGCCTCCAAGGCGGAACATCCCTCGGCCTTTTTCTGGTTGGCGAATTCCACGAGAAGGATGGAATTTTTGGTGACCAGTCCCACGAGCAGGACCAATCCGATCAGGCTGTAGAGATTCAGGTTCATCGAGGGGATTTCCGGCATCAGTCCGAAGAGAAAGGCGAGGGGCCCGGGCAGGGATCCGGGGGGGGCATATTGGGGGATGATGGCCATCATGTTGACGAACCCGAGAACGTAGAGGAGGAGCAGGGCGCCGACGGCGGCGAGGGGGACGGCCACCATGATGGTGACGGGATGGCTGAGGCTTTCAAACTGGGCAGCCAGGGCCATGTAGACGATGAGCAGGGCAAGGACGACGATCTGCCATGCCTCCCCCCGCCCGGAGCGCAGTTCCCGGGCCTCACCGTCGAACTCCAGGGTGACGCCCGGCGGCAGGATGCGCCGGGCGATCTCCTCGGTTTTTTCGATGGCCTGTCCGAGGGTCACCCCCTGGGGTTGTCCGCTCACGGTGGTGCTCCGCTGGCGCATGAAATGGGAGATGGAATTCACCGAGCCGCGCTCGTCCGCCTTGACGAGATCACGGATCGGAACCAGTTCCCCTCCCCGGGCGCGGACGTAGAGGGTGTTGAGCTCGTCGGGCACGAGCCGGTCGC
>DDPU01000022.1:6558-12628 GCA_002342345.1 Verrucomicrobia bacterium UBA2460 | reverse complement strand
TTTTCAAAGTTGAGGTTCACGCGGGGTTGGCTGAGGAATCCCGCCTTGTCGATTTCATCCCGGAGGTTGCGGGCGGTTTTTTCGAGAAGGACAAGATCGGCTCCCTGCAAGACGACCTGGAAGGTTTCCCCGAAGCCCCGTCCGACCGCCTTGGGCAGAAAGGGGATGACCACGGCGCCGCGGATCTCGGTGATCATGCGGGTAAACATGGATCCGCGGGCCCCGGGACGGGCGAGTTGCTGGGCGGTCCGGTTCCGGTCCGCCTTCAACCGGATGAACATGATGCCCTGGTTGGCCTGCCCGGGCGCGCCGCGGGAAAGGGCGACCGCGGAGAAAAAGACCCGGGTTTCCGGGTAGTCCGCGGCGATTTTCTCCGCCTGGCGGACATACTGGTCGGTGGATTCGCTGGTGGAACCTTCCGGGGTGATGATCACGGCAACGATGACGCCCTTGTCCTCCTCCGGGAGAAACTCCTGGGGAACGAGGCGGTAGAGCAGGATGGTCAGGGCAAGGATGCCGGCGCCGAGGCCAAGCCAAATTCGCCGGTGGCGCAAGGCGGCATCGAGGCTGCGGGCATAAAACAGATAGAACTTTTCCAGGCACAGTTCGAACCAGCGAAGTCCCCCCGGGAGTTGGTCCGAGACCGGGCGGAGAAAATGGGCGCCCAAGGCGGGGCTGAGGCTGAGCGCGACAAAAGCGGAGATGGTCACGGCTCCGGCGAGGGTGATGGCGAACTCGCGAAAAAGGATGCCGGTGGTTCCTTTTTGGAAAGCAATCGGCAGAAAGACGACGACAAGACTGGCGGTGATGGCGAGGATCGCCCCGGTGATTTCCTGCATGGCCTTGCGGCTGGCTTCCAGGGGCGTCATTCCCGCCTCGATGTGGCGCACGATGTTCTCGAGCACGACGATGGCGTCGTCCACGACGATGCCGATGGCCAGGACGAGGGCGAGGAGGGTGAGAATGTTGACGCTGTAACCGAGCAGATAAAGCAGGGCAAAGGTCCCGAGAATGGAGATGGGGATGGCTGCGGAGGGAATCAGGGTGGACCGGAGATTGCGAAGAAAGAGAAAGATGAGAAGAATGACCAAAACCGAGGAAACGCCGATGGTCTCGGCCACTTCCCGGATGGCCGCCTGGACATACAGGGAGGAATCGAAGGGGAAGTCGAGGCCGACGTCGGGGGGAAGAAGGGGGCGGATCCGGTCAATCTCCTCGCGCACCTGCCGGGCCACCTCGACGGCGTTGGCATCCGACTGTTTGACGACGCCAAGGCCCACGGCGGGTTTGCCATTGAAGCGGGCGATGGTGGCCTCCACCTCCGGGCCGATTTCCACGGTGGCCACCTCCCGGAGGCGGACGGGCGAGCCGTCGACCTCGCGGACAAAAAGATCCGCATATTGTTCCGGACGGTCCATGCGGCCGCGGGCGACGATGCTGAGGGAGCGGCTTTCCCCCTCGATCCTTCCGGAGGGGAGTTCGACGTTTTCCCGGCGAAGAAGGGCGCGGATATCGGCCGCGGTGATTTTGCGGGCGGCCATTTTCTCGGAATCGAGCCAGATCCGCATGGAGGGTCTTTTCTGTCCCCCGAAGTTGATGCCGCCGACGCCCGGGAGCACCTGGAGGCGATCGCGGATTTGGCGTTCGGCCAGATTGGAGAGCTCGAGGGTGGACCGGTTCTCGCTGTAGAGGGCGATCCACATGACCTCCTGGGCGTCGGCGTCCTGTTTGGCCACGATGGGCTCCTTGATGTCGTCGGGTAATTTGTCGCGGACGCGGCTGATGCGGTCGCGGATGTCCTGCGCGCCGACATCGACGTCGTGGTTCAGCTCAAACTCGACGGTGATGGCGCTGACCTGTTCCCTTGATTCGCTCCGCAGGATCTTGATGCCCGGGATATTGTTGATTTCCTGCTCGAGCGGTTCGGTGACATCGGCCTCGACGAGTTCGGCGTTGGCCCCCGGATAAACGGTGGTGACGGAGACGATGGGGGGATCGATATCGGGGAGTTCCCGGACGGGCAGGCGGGACAGGGAGAGGATCCCGATGAGGGCGAGGGCCAGATTGAACATCGCGGCGGCAATCGGTCGCCGGATGCAGAACTCGGGCAGATTCACGGGGAGGAGGGCTGGGGCAGGAGTTTCCGCCCGGGGGAGAGGCGGAGGTTGCCGGACCGGGCGACAAGATCGCCGGCCTTGAGGCCGGAAAGGATTTCCACGCGTCCGGGGATGCGGAGTCCGGTTTCCACGGCGACCAACTCGGCCACACCGCCGGCATCCCGGTAGACGGCAAAACCCCCGGCTTGCGGGAAGATGCAATCCTCGGGAATGGTGAGGGCGGCCTCCCTGCTGCCGACGGAAAGCATGACGTTGGCGAACATCCCCGGTTTGAGATCATGGTCCGGGTTGGGGACGTAGGCGCGGACCTGGACGGTGCGGGTTTCCACATCCACCCTGGGCTCCACCAGGTAAATTTCCCCGGAAAACTTCTCTTCCCCGTGAGCGGCCACGGTCAGCTGAAGTGTTTGGCCCGGTTTGACGCGGGCGCTGTACCGTTCCGGAACGCTGAAATCCAGTTTCATGCGGTCGAGGGCATACAGGCTGACCAGGACGGTTTGGGAGCTGACGTACTGGCCGATGCTCACGTAGCGGCGGCCGAGAATCCCGTCAAAGGGTGCGGTGAGGGTGTATTCAGTGAGGCGTTTGCGGGCGAGGTTGAGGGCGGCCTCGGCCCGGCGGAACGCGGAGTGGACCTGGTCGTGTTCCTGTTGGGAGATCGTCCCATCGGCGAGAAGAATGTCCGCGCGTTTCCGGTTTTCGTCGCTCAGGCGGAAGTCGGCTTCACTCTCGTCGACGATCGCCTGTTGCTTGGACTCGTCGATCTGGAGGATGAGGTCGCCCTTCCTGACGGAATTTCCTTCGGTCATGCGGATCGAGGTGACTTCCCCTTCCACCTCGGGTTTCAGGTCGACGGACTCCTCGGCTAGGAGGGTTCCGGTCGCCTGGAGTGTTTCCTTGAGGGGGCCGACTTGGACGGCGACAAGCTCGACCGGGACCGGCGCATCCTTGGGGGGGCCGCCGCCCCTTTTGCAGGAGGCCATGGCCAGAAGGAAAAAAAGAAGGAAAAAATTCTTCATCCTATGAATGGTTAATGATGTTAAGTATTCTGAAAGACTGGTCAAGGCGCCAGGATTTCGCGGAGGGAGGAGATCAGACCGGGTATGCCCTCGCCGGTTTTTGCCGAAACGGCGAGCACCTGTTTGCGGGAAGCGGAGCGGAGGGCGGACAGACGGGCCTTGCTCTCCGGGAGGTCGGCCTTGTTGGCGACCACCAGAAAAGGCCGGCGGGCGAGGGCGGGGTCATATTCGCGGAGTTCCTTGCGAAGAAGACGGTAGTCGTCCACCGGATCCCTGCCTTCGGTGCCGGCGGCGTCAATCAGCAGGAGGAGAATGGCGCACCGTTCGATGTGGCGAAGAAAGTCATGGCCTAATCCCTTGCCGGCATGGGCGCCCTCGACCAGTCCCGGAATGTCAGCCACGGTGAACCGGTTCTCCTCTGCTGAACCGACCACGCCGATGGAGGGTTGCAGGGTGGTGAAGGGGTAGGGGGCAATTTTGGGTTTGGCGGCGGAAAGTGCCGCCAGGAGGCTGGATTTTCCTGCATTGGGGAGGCCGACCAAGCCGACCTGGGCGATGGATTTGAGGACGAGGATGAACTCCCCGGTTTCCCCGGGCTGTCCTTCCTCGGCGTACCGGGGCGTTTGGCGGACGGAACTGGCGAAGCGCGCGTTTCCCCGGCCTCCGCGTCCTCCGCGGCAAAGCACGTGGGTTTCCCCGGGTCGGGTGAGGTCGGCGAGCGGTTCCCCGTCCTCACCGGGAGGAAGGGAATAGACCACCGTGCCTGCCGGAACCTTGAGCACGCATGGTTTGCCGTTTTTCCCGGTGCAGTTGTTGCCTCCGCCCTTTCCCCCGTGTCCCGCACGGGCATGGGGCCGGAAGCGCAGGTCGATGAGATTGTTGATCTGGGGATCCACCTCGAGAACCACGTCGCCGCCCCGGCCGCCGTCGCCGCCATCGGGTCCGCCCCTGGGAACGAATTTTTCCCGGTGGAAACAGATGACACCGTCCCCGCCGTCGCCGGCGCGGGCGTGGATGCGAACGCGGTCAACGAACATGGCCGGTCTCCAGCCAGCGGAGTAGCGGGGCGGAAAGGAACAGGGCCAGGGCCGTGCCCAACGCGAGAGGAAGGGCGCCGCTGTAGCCGCCGAATCTGGCGGCCAGCCAGCCCGCCAGGAACACCGCTGCGGAAAAGCCGGCGGCGGCACCCACCCGGGCAGGAAGGGGCGGGGGAATCAGCAGTCCGGTCGAGGCGGCAAGCAGGAGACAGGCGAGGATCACCCCGCGGGGCGGGTGCAGGACCGGGACGGGGCCGGAGGCGAGGCGGGTCCAGGCGCGGAGAACGGCGTCGACCATGGACTTCTCCCCCCAAGGGGAGTCGATGGAGGGATCCACCTCGGGGAGCGTGCCGGCGACGATGAGCGGCTTCCTCGTCAGGGTGGCCAGCGGGTAGACAGGGGTAACGCCGATGCGTTCCTGTTCGGAGGCGAGCACCACCGAGCGGATTTCCATCCTTGTGGCGGCGGGATCCGGGGAATCCCAGTCGACCGGAACCGAGCCGCGGAGGTCCACGGGAATTTTCTGCAACTCCCGGCCCTGGTCGTCGCGGAGAATCACCAGACGCCCGGAGAGTTCGGATTTGGCGAGATCCGCGCCGCCGGCGCGCGCGTACATATCCAGGAGCCAGGAGGAAACCACCTGATCGCCTTGGCGGAACACGAGGGGAACACGGTGGACATGCCGGTCGTTTTCCGGCGTCACCTTCCAGGCGGAGGTGCGGGCCGCGCGGCGCAGGTTTTCCTCAGGGGCGAGAAAACTTTCCGCCGGGCGGATGCTCCCGAGGGAGCCGCGATGGGGCAGGCCCGGCAGTTCCAGTGCCTCCCCGCTGCTTTTTCCGCGGAAGGCGACGGCGGGCAGGACGGGGGAGTCAAAGGCGGCGAGGGCGCGGGCCAGCTGGTCGTCCTGGAGCGGTTCGAGGACATCGGGCGCATCCAAGGGAAGCAGAAGTCCGACCGGGGCGGGCCGGTACGGGGAAACGGCGCGGAGAAGAAGAGTGAGATCCAGACGGGGCCAGGGCCAGGGCTCGCCGGCAAGGTCCTCGATGGTGACCAGGACGGGAAGGGGCGGAGGGACGGCCGGGGCGGCCATGGTGGGGAGAAAAAGGCGGGACCAAGGAACCAGGATGGTGGCCAAGAGAAGACCCCATGCGGCGGAGACAAGGACCGCGGTGAGCCGGGAGACATTCATCCCTTCCCTTGTAGCGGGGAAAGGGCGGTTGGCGAAGGGGAAGCGGATTGAAATCAGTGTGCGGAAAGCAATAGTTTCCCAAGATGCAAGGGGGTGCCACGACAACCCCGGAGGTGGTTCCGGGGCGGGAGACCGATCTTTCCGAGGCGTTTGCCAAGGGATGGCGGGTGATTGTGTGGAACGACCCGGTGAATTTGATGAGTTACGTGGTGTTCGTTTTCATGCGGGTGCTGGGCTTCGATGAAAACAAGGCGAAAAAGTGCATGCTGGAGGTGCATGAACAGGGAAAAAGTGTGGTGGCGTTGGAAACGCGGGAGAAGGCCGAGTTTTACTGCCACCGGCTTCAGGAGTTCGGCTTGAGATCAACCCTGGAGGCGGCTGCTTGAAAATTTTCAAAACCGAAGGCGGGGGGCGGCAGGTGGAGTTGGCGGGAGCCGAATCGGCCCTGCTTCGCCAGGTGCTGGAGGCGTTAAGCGAGGCCTACCAAACGGAGCCGGGCGAGCTGGATCCGATGGTGGCCAATCTTTGGTACGGGCGCGCGGGGCTCAAGGAGGCCGGGATCCGTGGCGAGGAGGCGATCCATTGGATTGAAGGACTTCATGAGGTCCGCTTGGGAAGGCAGGTGGCCGTGCAGCGTTGGATGAGTTCGCTGCCAAAGGCCGGGCACAGCGGAGTGTGGACGATTCCGGAGAACGACCTGGAGACCTT
>DDPU01000022.1:0-6494 GCA_002342345.1 Verrucomicrobia bacterium UBA2460 | reverse complement strand
ATCCATTTTTTGGCATGGATGATGGAAATGATTCTCCAGGAATAAATTACAAATAAAACCAAAGGCTTTTGCTTGGAATTGGCACAAATGGTGCTAGCCAAAGTGGGCACGGAATTTTTGATGAAAAACCGGTTTGACATCATCGTGGTGGGGGCTGGGCCGGCCGGCTGTGCCGTGGCCCGGGCCCATGCTCTCTCCGGCCGGTCGGTGGCTCTTTTGGAGGCGGATCCGGCGGGACAGCCCAAGCAGAGATTTGCGGGTGAATGGCTGCATCCCCAGGGTGTGGAGGCTCTCCAAAAATTGGGTTTCGGGGAAATAGTGGAAACAGCCGGGCGTCCGCGTGGGCGCGGTTTTGTGGTTTATCCCGGACATGGGGAAGCCCCGGTCAAACTTGATTATGTGGATGGCCAGATCGGCCTCGCTTTTCATCATGGCGACCTTGTCGAGGAGATGCGGAACATCGTCGCCCAGACTCCGGGGGTTTCCTTCTTTTCCGGCACGCGGGTGAAGAGCGCCGACGACCACGGCGTGCTTCTCGAAAACGGCACCCGTTTCGAGGCCAGCCGGGTGATCGGTGCCGACGGGCGCGCCAGCGTGGTCCGGCGTAGCCTGCGCGGTGCATCGGTCCACAAGCCCATTTCCGCGATGACGGGAATCCTGCTGGAAGGCGTGGGTGCGCCGTATCCGGATTATGGTCACGTGTTTCTTGGCCAACCGAGTTTTCTCCTGGGCTACGAGATCGCCCCCGCCACCGTGCGCATCTGCGTGGATGTGCCCCTCAAGTACAAGGCGGAGATGAAGGATCCCGCGTGGCTGATCGAGGCCATCCATGACACCCTGCCGGCCATGTGGCGGCAGGCGGCGGCGGAGCAGATCCGCAAGGGCCAGCTTTCCTGGCAGGCCAACCACTTCCTCGCCCGGGCTGATTACGGCAACGGCCGGCGGATCCTGATCGGCGATGCGGCCGGCCATACCCATCCGCTCACGGCCACGGGAATCACCAACGGTCTTGTCGATGCGATCGAGCTGGCGGAGTCGCACGACTTCCGTTCCTTTGTCCGCAGCCGTCGCCGTGCCTGCCGCGTTCCCGAGCTGCTCTCCCGTGCCCTCTATGACTGTTTTTCCCGGGAGGACGCCTTCTCGCAGTCCCTGCGGCGGGCGGTGGTCTCGCTCTGGCGGCACGACGAGCGGGAGCGGGCAAGGACGATGGGCCTGCTTATGGGCAAAGGACAATCCTTCCTCACCTTTGCCGGACCTTTTCTCAAGAGCCTGTGGGGTGCGTGGAAGGGGCGTGGTTCCAACCGGGTGGACACGGCCGATCTGGCCTCCGCAGCGAGTTGGATCCGTCTTCCCCTGGCTTATGCGCTGGCGGGACTCGTAAAAACGAGAAGTTAAGAACTTAAAGGCTAAAACGGCCGTTTAAGTTTCCAAAAATTTGGCAAAGGCCTTGAGGGGGAAGGCGCGCTTGTAGTGGTCATAGCGGATCAGGGTGGTCCGGTAGAAAAGTCCGGGGATGGGTTGAGGAGGAAAGTCGCCATCGGGGAGCTGGGTGTTCAGCAGGAATTCCAAGCCGCGGGTGATGGCGGGCTCGTCCTTGGGGCCGGTGGCGAGCAGGGCGATCACAGCCAGGGCGGTGGGCTCCACCAGGCCCGTTTTTGAGGGGATCGGACGACGTTGGTAACAGGAGTCGGGATGCTCGCCCCAGCCGCCGTCCGGAAGTTGCTGGCGTAGCAGGAACTGCCGTCCCAGCTTCACCCGGGGGTCGTCCGCGGGAATGCCCACGGCGCGAAGACCCGGCAGCGCAAAGGAGGTTCCGTAATTGAAGCAGATGCCCCAGACGGCTTCCCAGGAGCCGTCGGGCAGCTGGGTGTCGGTGAGATAGCGGACGCCATTTTGGATGGCCCGGTCGACCCGGATCCTTTCCATTTCAGGAAACTCCTGCCGCACCAAGGCCAGGGCGGCCAGGACCGAGCCGGTGCATTCGGCGAAGGAGTGGTCGACCATGATATCAGCGAAGACATGGGAGCCGTTAAAGATCTCGATCCATTCGGGGCCGACGATGCGGTCGCAACTTCCCCAGCCGCCGTTCCTGTTCTGGTAGCTGAGGATGAAGTTCAGCCCATCCCGGATGATTTCCGGGGAGACCGGCTCCGGCAGAAAGGGCTTGGACTGGATCAGGGCGAGCAGGCTTTCCGCAGTGCAGTCGGCGATCGACCAGCCGTTCTTGCGCTCGCTGAAGGGCCAGCCGCCCTTGCGGGGCAGGCGGTGGTAGCGGCGGGGGTTGGGCAGTTCGTCGATCACCTGGTTGTTGCAGAGGTAACGGCAACCGTTCTGCACGACCCCGGCGGGTACGGCAGCGGCGGGCAATGCGGTCATGCCCTGGAGGGTGAAGGCCGTATCCCACACCTTGGAGGAAGTGAAGCCCTGGCAGGCGGTGTGGTCGGGGTGTTGCCAGAGATAGAGCGGCAATTTGGCCCAGCTTTTTTCCACCCGGTCCGCCTGGCCTTCGAGGTAGTGGGCGAGGGTGTTGTAGCAGGCGTTGACGGGGGCCTGGCGGATATAATCGGACTGTTCGTCCTCATAAAGGATGTGCTCGTAAGTGAGTTTGAGCGCCTTGTGGCGGATCCAGGCCGGCACGAGGGGTTCGAGCCTCCGGACCAGCGGCATGAGCAGCCGGACGGGGAGGGATTCGGGCACAAGATTGTCGGTAGGGGCAAGATCGGCCCGGTGCTTCGGCCATGAGATTTCGCCGTAGCCCTGGGGATAAAGCTCGCGCCGAAGTTCCCTCAGGGTGGAGTCGAGCGGAGCCTGCCAGCGACGGCCATAAAAGTAGGCCATGGGAAGATAAACGATGCGGACATAGCCGGAGATGTTGATCGGTTGGAGCGGGAACCACCTGGGCAGTAGGTAAAGCTCGGGCGGAACCGGGGTGACGCCGGACCAAGGGTAAAGATTGAGCAAGGCGAGGATGAACTTGCCCCAGGCGGCGGCTTTCACCGGCGTGCCGGAAGCGTGGATCCAGCCGCGCATTTTTTCCAGTTCCGGGCGGCCGGGATTTTCGCCAAGCAGACGTAGGGCCGCATACGAGATGGAGCTGGTGAAGACCGCTCCCTGGGTTGACTCCTCGTGGAGCCCGATGGAGCCGTCGGGTAGCTGGGGCCGGAGCAATCCGGCGACAAAGCGGGGACGTTCGGCCTGCGGGATGGGACGGCGGGTGAGGTGGGTGGTAATGACGTACAGGGGCAGCAAAAAATTCGGACCGGTGTAGGGCACCGACCAGCTGCCGTCGTCGACCTGGGTGCGTTGCAGATGGCCGATCAGCCGGTTGGCAGCCCCGGAAACGCGCGAGAAAAGTTCGGGGGAGCTCACCTTTGGGCCGATTCGAGGCGCCGGATGCGTTCCAGCGTCCGTTTTTGGAATTCTCCGGTCAGGCCAAAAACAAAGTCCGTCAGGGACAGTTTGGGATTTTCCACCAAAGGCCGGAGGTCGAGGGCCAGGAGTACCTCCTCCGTCTGGTCGGGAGCGTAGGCATCGGCAAAGGTCGCCTGGGCACGACGGCGGCCGGCGGCGGCGAGGTCATAGCGTTTGCCGTCCACCTGGGAGCGGAAGACGCGGAGGAGGGACGGGCCGAAATCGGCCGGGGCCGGGCAGGGAAGGCGAACGACCCTGTCGCCGGGAACCCAGTCGAGATCGCCCCAGACTTCACAGCCGAAAATTTGCGCGGGTTGTTGACCGGGCGGGAGCTGGCGAAGGGCATCCAGGCAGGCGAGCAGGACGGCCAGGTGGGTTTCGTGCCGGTCGGCCGGGTTGTGGAGATAAAGGGCTTTCGGTTTGGCGGCTTTGAGGATTTGCAGAAGGTCGGAAGTGAGGGCCTTGCGGCCGGCGCCCCGGACGTCGGCACTGGGGTGGGCCAGCTGAAGGATGGAAGCGTAGCCTCCCAATTCCGCCGCCTGTTTCTGCTCGTCGATCCTGGTCCGGACGAGTTCCGCGCCGGACAATTTGGAAGGGGCGCCGGACCCGTCGGTGGCGACAACGCCGGAGAATCGGAGATCCGTTTGGCCCCGGCAGGCGCAGATGCCCGGAAAGGCCATGATTTCCAGGTCGTCGGCATGGGCGCCGATCCCGAGGTGGGTGGTGGAGGCGAGGGCGGGGGCAAGGCCGCCGCCATCCGGAACGTGCGCATCGGCCCGGGGCTGGAAAAATTTCACCGCTGACGGCTCCGCAGGGGATGGCGGTTGGGAGAGAAGACCCAGAGGGAGGCGGCGAGGTAATTGATGAGGGCGCCGGTGGCCACGGCGACCCCGTTAAGGACGGCGGTTTCGATGGGGCGCTCGGTGACGATCAGATAGACGAGAAGATTCAGGAGAAGGATCTGGACTCCAAAGGACAGCAGGGCGGTCGCGTAGTAATGCAGTGCCTGGCGCCAGTGGGGTGGCCAATGGTGGAAGGTCCAAAGGGCGTTGAGAAGGTAGTTGGTGCCGCAACAAAGGATCCAGGCAAGGGTGGCCGCGGTCGTGACCACGGTGTGATCCGAGGGATGCCAGCCCAGGTGATTGTAGCCGAAAGAGAGGAAAACCCAGACAAGAAGGGTGTTCAGTAGGGTGCCCAAGGCGCCGACGGTTCCGAACCGGACTATCCGCAGGACTTCGGCCCGGTTGAGGCGGGAGCCGTTTTTTTCGCGGGGGGCTGGGGAGGATGCCGGGTTCATGGAACAGGGATGATGGCTGGTCGGGACTTTCGGGGCAATTGGGTTGAACGGGGACGGGGGGAAGGCCGTCCAACGGGAATGGCGGGAAACACTTGCCATGGACACGGGGAGGGCGAACTTGAGGTCGCGGTGCGCGACCTGATTCGCCAGGAAACGCTGATCATCCGCGGGGAACTCACCGAGCCTCCCACGTGGTTCCCCTCGTTTCGTGAATTGACGATGCGGCTGAAGGGCTCGGTCGTCGCGGTGATCCTGATTGAATCCGACCGCAAAATGAGGGATCTCTATTGGCGATGGACCGGAAGAAACGGCGGGCGGGATTTCGTCAACGACATGATTTTTTCCGACGAGTACGTTCCCGGCATCAAGCTGGACAGCGACCACGACCGCCTTCACCCCACGGTGACCACGGAGAAGATCGTTCCGGAGAATCTCGACGATCTTGCCGGGCGCGTCGCGGCCTTGGCCGCCTTGGTCCACTGAGTCCCAAGATCGTCGGGGCCGGCCTGGTGCTGGTGGCGGTGGTGGCGCTGGGGTTGGGAAGGTCCGGGGAAGAGGTCCCTTTCGCCAGCCTGAAATCCCAGGGAGGATTTTTTCTGTACCAGAACCAGCCCTTCACGGGGACGGCAACCTCGGAATCGGCGGGTCGGAGGACGGAGGCGGAGTTTTGGGACGGACGGATGCACGGCCGTTTCCGGACCTGGCACCCCAACGGACAACTGGAGACCGAGGTGTATTTTGAGAACGGAAAGAGGGAAGGGCGTGCCCGCCTGTGGGACAGTCGGGGCCAACTCCGCCAGGAAACCCGCTTCCGGGACGGGTTGGCGGAGGGCGACGCCACCGAGTGGTATGACAACGGCAACCTGGAGCGGAGAACCGGTTGGGAAAAGGGCAAACGGAGCGGACGGGTGGAGACGTGGCACGAAAACGGAAAAAAAAAGGGGGTTGGCAGCTTCCAGGATGGCCAGCGGGAGGGGACCTTTGTGGTTTGGTGGCCGAACGGGAAAAAGCGGGCGGAAACAAATTACCGGAAGGGAATCCCGGAGGGCTGTTGGACCGAATGGGACGAGGAAGGGAACAAACTCCGGCAGACCTGGTTTCAGGACGGGAAAGAAACGGAACGAGCGCAGGACAGGCAGTCTTGAACGAAGATGGTCTCCGGGTATGATGAGAGGTTCAGCGCCCGTAGCTCAACTGGATAGAGTGTCGGCCTCCGGAGCCGAAGGTTGTGGGTTCGACCCCCGCCGGGCGCAGAAAAATGGAATCCGGATGCTCCGGAGGCTGGGATCGAACCAGCGACCAATCGGTTAACAGCCGACCGCTCTACCGCTGAGCTACTCCGGAAAACTGATCCGTAACCTTATCGAACCGAAGGGGATTTCTCAACCCGCTTTTCCTTCCGCCCCGGCAGAAGGAAATACGACAAGCTGTCGGTGAGGGCGTGGGCGCTGGCCTCGAGGATGTTGGTGGAGACCCCCACGGTGCCCCATTCGCTCTGGCCGTCGGTGGATTCCAGGAGCACCCGAATCCGTGCAGCCGTGCCGCCACGGGAATTGACGATGCGGACCTTGTAGTCGATCAGCTTCATCTTTTTCAGGGCCGGAAAGGAGGGCAGGAGGGCCTTGCGCAGGGCGGCATCGAGCGCGTTGACCGGACCGTCCCCGGTGGCGGAGGTTTTGCGGGCCTTGGAGCCGACCCGGACCACCACGGTGGCCTTGCTGCTTTCGCGGGCCTTGGGGCGTGCCCGGGCGACCTCCACCTTGTAGGAGTCGAGCAGGAACGGGGC
>DDPU01000080.1:27648-34237 GCA_002342345.1 Verrucomicrobia bacterium UBA2460 | reverse complement strand
GTCCAGTTCCACCCGGAATCGATTCTCAGCCGGGAAGGGAAGGATCTTCTCCGGAATTTTCTCGCCCTTTAGCCGCACCCTTATCGGGCAGTGCGAAACCCGACGCGGGCATCGGCTTCCGCAAGCCTGCGCGGGGGGAGGGAGTTGGCAACCGGCGCCTCATCGGCGAAGTTTCCGCCCATCAATCCCGGCAAGGCGTCGTTGGATGGCGTGATCCATTCGCTGAGATTTCCTCCCATATCCATGTGCCCGAAAGGGGCCCGGTCGGCGGGGAAGGAACCGGCGGGAGCCTGCAAAAGCAGGCCCGCGTCCAACGCGAATTTTTTCGCGGCCTCGCCTCCCAGATGGATGTCCCCGCCGGGAGGAGTGTTTCCCCAGGGGTAGGTGCGCCGATCGTTTCCTGTGGCTGCCCTCACCCATTCCTCCCGGTTGGGCAACCGGCGCTCCTTCCAGTTGGCGTAGGCGTAGGCGCTGGCGTAATCCACCCCGCAGACCGGGCTGTCCCGGGTGATGCGGACCCCACGGGGGAGAAAAAAGGAGAGGGCGTCGCCGTTGCGGGCCCTGGCCAGCTGGGTTTTCCAGGATTTCGGTTCAAAGTCCGACTGGGAGGTTTTGGTGTATCCAGCCGGAAGAAACTGCTTCCAATCCATGTAGACAAGGTTGGTGAGAAAAGTCTCGTAATCGCCGATGGTGACCTCATGGCGATCCAGGGCGAAGGCCGGCACGGTCGCGGATTTTCCGTCCAGGATCACCTCCCCCGCGGGGATCCGGATTTCCTCGTGGGTCAGCCGTGCCGGGCGATTGGCCAGAAATTTCTGAAAAACCAGCCACCCCGCCCCGAGAAGGAACAGGGCCGTGGAAACCGTCCCGAGGGACCGCACCCAGCGCCGCCGAACCCTTGCCTGCATGGTTTTTTTTGTCGCCTCAATCTCCTCCTTGCGGACATGGATTTCCTTGAATTCAGCGAGCTGCCTTTCGAATTCCCGGGCCCTTCGGATCAGGTCGAAGGCGGAGGGACCCGGATTCCTCAGCAGCGAGATGAGGAGTTGCGTTTTTGTATCGCGTTCCAGCAGGGGTTCCAGCAGTCCCGCAAGCCGTTTGGCGTTTTCCATGGCGGTGACCTCCGGCATGCCGGAGTGGGCCACGGGATTCCGCAGGCGCGGCACTCCCTGCGGGGACAGGGTGTAATCGTATTCCCCGAGCAGGCGTGCGGGGACATTCCAGGATTCCATGTCCGCGTGGATCGAGCCCAGGGCGGTGGCCAGTCTGGCGCCGGTGCCAAGGGGGACCGGAGTGCCGGCCATGCGGTAGTGGAGAAGGGAAGGATGCACGGGGGGTTCCATCGCCACCACAATGCGGTTTTCCCATGGGACGGATTCATAGAGGGCGTAGACGGCGGCATGGTGAACGCGGGCCATCGCGCGAATGGCCTTGGCAAAGGTGGCCGAGCCTGCGGGGGGAACCAGCAACTGCACGTCCCTCTGGAGTTGCTGGTGCCGCCCCCAGTAAAGTCTTCCGAGAAGATGGGGCCCCGCAGGGGCGGAGGCCTGGTAGGGACCGAAGAGGGTGCCGGAAAGGTTTTCCATGGATTCGGACAACCGCAGGGGAAGGTGCTCGTCCGGTTGCAGCAGGGGGATGGGGTAGCCGGGGGGCAAGGATCCGGCCAGGTCGTACCGGCCAAAAACCGCAAAGGAAGTCACCGGATGACTTTCCGCAAGCAGGAGCAGCTCGGGGGAACGGTCCTCGCCCCCCCAGAGGATGTCGGCAAGCAGCACGCTGGGGGCGGGCACCGAGGACAAAGCGGCGGGCAGTTCCGCCCATTCCTTGGCGGTCTGGATATGGGTGGTGGGGAAAAAATCCAGGATGAGTCTGGCAAACTCTTCCCGGAACCCGGTGTCCTCCTGGGCCAGAAGAATGTTGGGCACGGTTGGATTCTGGTCATCCCGCGTGCGGGGAGAAAGGGGGGATTTTTCGTGCCGACCGGGGAAAGGGGGGGAGGGGAAAACGGAGGGCTAGCGACCGGAGGAAATCCGGTGGACGGCATAGGCGGCGCCGAAGCCGTTGTCGATGTTCACGACGGTGATTCCTGGCGCGCAGGAGTTGAGCATGCCGAGAAAGGCGGTCAGTCCCTGAAGATGGGCGCCGTAGCCCACCGAGGTGGGAACGGCGACAAGGGGTTGGCGGACCAATCCCCCCAGAACACTGGGAAGGGCGGCTTCCATTCCGGCCACGACAATCAGGGCGTCCTGGCTGCGAATTTCCTCCAACCGCCGGAGAGTCCGGTGCAATCCGGCCACGCCGATGTCGTAAAAACGGAAGGGCCGGTGGCCCAGGAATTCCAGGGTGACGTAAGCCTCCTCGGCCACGGGATGATCGGAGGTTCCCGCCGCGCAGATTCCCACCCGCCACGGACGTGACGAGGTTTGTTTTCTCCTGGCAGCCCAGGTGAAGGCGCGGGCTTGGGAATGATATTTTCCGGCCGGGATGGCCCTTTTGAGCTGGCGCGCCTTACCGGCATCCAAACGGGTGACAAGGACGGCCTGATTCGAGGCGTGCAGTTTGCGGGCAATTGCCACGATCTGTGGCGCGGTTTTTCCCGCACCATAAATGATTTCAGGAACCCCGATCCGGTGTCGTCGCCCCAGGTCGACCTCGGCAAAGGCCTTCGGGAGGAAGGCGCGGGGAGGACGGCGGGACGCCATCCGAACCTCAGGCCAAGGCAGCCGTCAGGCGGGGCAAAAGATCGGCGATCGGCAGGCGTTCCTGCCGCATGGAATCCCGGTGCCGGAGGGTCACGGTGTCCTTTTGCCCGGCCAAGGGACCATCCTTGGCCCCTTCGAGGGTCTCAAAATCCACGGTGATGCCAAAAGGCGTGCCCACCTCGTCCTGGCGCCGGTAACGGCGGCCGATGGCCCCGGATTCATCGTAAAAAACGGGAAAGTGTCTGCGGAGGTCCGCGGTGAGGGCCCGCGCCTTCTCCACCAGCTCGGGTTTGTTCTTCAAAAGAGGGAAAATCCCGGCCTTCACCGGGGCCATCCGTGGGTGGAAGCGCAGGACCACCCGGGTTTCCTGGTTGCCTTTCTCATCCGCGACAACCTCCTCGTCGTAGGCCTCGCAGATCAGGGCCAGCACGGTGCGGTCCACCCCGGCGCTGGGTTCCACGACATGGGGGATGAATTTTTCGCGCGTCTCCTCATCAAAATATTCGAGGGGCTTGCCGCTGGCTTCCTGGTGTTGCTTCAGGTCGTAATCGGTCCGATAGGCGATGCCCTCGAGTTCCTCGGTGCCGAAAGGAAACTCGTAAAGCAGGTCATAGGTGCCCTGGGAGTAGAAGGCCCGGTCCTTTGCGGGGACGTCGTACACCTGGATTTTTTTGCGGGGCAGGCCGATTGACTCGTACCAGGCAATTCGGTCGGCCAGCCATTTTTCCAGCCATGCCTTCCCCTCGGATGGTCGGACGAAAAATTCAACCTCCATCTGCTCGAACTCCCGCGAGCGGAAGGTGAAGTTGCGCGGGTTGATCTCGTTCCGGAACGCCTTGCCGATCTGGGCGATCCCGAAAGGGAGTTTTTTCCGGGACACCTCCAGGACGTTCTTGAACTGCACGAACATGGCCTGGGCGGTTTCGGGGCGGAGGTAGGTGAGATTCCTCTCGTCCTCGACCGGGCCCACATAGGTCTTGAACATCAGGTTGAACTGTCGGGGTTCGGTTAGTTCCCCCCCGCAGGCCCCGACCAGCTTGCTGGGTTTTTGCGGGCAGGGCGTAGATGAGGTCTGGTCGGCGCGGAAACGGCCCTTGCAGGTTTTGCAGTCCACCATCGGGTCGCTGAAAGTGGCCTCATGGCCGCTGGCTTTCCAGACGGCCCGGTTCATGAGGATGGAACCGTCCAGACCGACGATGTCGTCCCGCATCTGGGTCATGGCTTTCCACCAATGTTCCTTCAGGTTGCGCTTCAGCTCGGCCCCGAGGGGGCCGTAGTCCCAGGCGCCGTTCAGGCCCCCGTAGATCTCGGAGGAAGGGAAGATGAATCCCCGGCGCTTGCACAGCGCGACGATTTTTTCCATGCGGGGCTCGGCCATAAGTCTGGTTTGGTTGGATTCCCAAAAGAAAGTTGTTAGCGATGATGGATGGCGGTGAACACCCCAATCTTGCGCCGTGGGCTGCGGCCTGCGGACCGTTGGCGTGCGACCGGAGGTTCGTTGCGCCGTTGGATCCGCCGGGCCGGGGCGATGGTGTTCTGTCTTTTTCTCCTGACCGCGCTGCTGGGCCGCCTGCTTGGCCTGCCGGAGAGCTGGAAGACAAGGCTGTTGCAGGAACTCGCGAACCGCGGCCTGGAGGTTCAGGTAAAAAAAATCACCCTCGATCCTCTGGGTGGCCTGGTGGCCAGGGACCTGGTGGTGTACCGGGATGCCTCCCGGACGGAGGAAAGACTGAGGATCGGCCGGGTGGAACTGACACCGAATTGGCTGGCTTGGCGTGCCGGCGAACCCTTTCTCTCCGGGGCGCGTCTGCGGGATGCCCATGTGGCCTGGCCCCTTGGCGCGGGAGTGGAGGCGGAGGCGCGGCGGGTGGAGGCCCTCGTGGAGTTTCGTCCGGGGGAGATCCGGATCCAAAGAATCCGGGGGCAGGTTCTTGGTTGCGACCTGGATTTCAAGGGGCGGGTGGGCACGGAGGCTGGCCGGTTGCCGGGTCCCCAGGAGATTCCCTGGGCGAAAATCTGGAGCCAGGCGGAACGGATCCTGCAGGATCTGGGCGGGCCCGCCCCGCTTCTCCAGGCCGAGTTCAATGTGGAAATCGGGCGCCCCGAGGAGAGCCGTGCGGAGATTCTCTTCACTTCCGCAAAAAATCTCTGGCGGGGGGTTCCCGTTTCCCGGATCCAGATGCGCGCCACGATGGCGGAAGGGGCCCTCAAACTGGAGCGGTTCCAGCTCGATTTCGAGCGGGGAGGATTGGAGGCGTTTGGTTGGGCGGATTTTTCCCGGGGAGCCGGGGCGATGGAGTTTTCCTGCCGGATGGATCCCGCCGCGCTCACCCCGGCGATGAACCGTCAGGCGGCTTATGCCCTCCAGGAATTCCAATCCCCGGAACCGGCCCGCATCAACGGAAAGGTGGAGGCGTCCTGGAAGGAATCCCCGGGCTTTTTCTCGTCCGGGCAGATGGAGCTTGGCGAATTCCGCCTGGGGGCGGAGGAGCATGAGGCTTTCCGCGGACTCTCCCTATCCTGGGCCACCGACGGCCGAAAATGGATGATCCCAAGTTTTCGTCTCGGGGCGGTTGCCGGCGGGGAAATTGAAATGCAACTGGCCTTTGACGGGCAGGCTGAACTCAAGGGGACCCTGCGGAGCGACATTAACCCGAAAGGCCTGGCCAGGTTGTTCGGTCCCGATGGCGCCGCCTTCTGGTCCAGCCTGGAATTCGATCCTCCAAGGGCCCCGCGGATGAATTTCCGGGTGATGGGAGCGGGATTTTCCCCGGACCTGATCCGCCTGGAGGGCAGGCTGGAGGCGGCCGGCATGAAGTACAAAGGCGTGCCCATGGATCAGCTCAGCGCCGACCTGGTGTATGCTTCCCGCGAGATCCGGGCGACGAACGTGCGGGTGACCTCGGGAGGGGGCGAAGGGAAAGGGGAGATCCGCTACACCCTGAATCCCCGTTTTGTTTCCTTTCACAACGTGGAATCCACGCTTCCCGTCCGCGAATTTTCCCCGGTTTTCGGGGAAAAGGTTCGCGAGACGATGCAGCCCTACGAGTTTGTTGACCGGCCGTTCGTGACCATGGAGGGCAAGATCGACCTCGAGGAGAAATTCCGCACCGACATGCGGGCTACCGGGAAAACCGTGGCCGGTCTCCAGTACGTGGTGGCGGGCCAGAAACTGCATTTCCGGGACGTGTACCTGGAGGTCGGGATCCAGGGAACCAAGACCACCGTGAAAACCCAGGAGAAAAAGCCGGGTTCCCTCTGGGGAGGGCAGGTGGAGGTGGACGTGACCGTGGACGGGCCGAAGGGAAAGAAAAGCCAGAACACCCGGGTGAAGCTGCAGGAGGTGGATTTCGGCAGGGCGGTCGAGGTTTACTTCAGCAACCCGGGTTACCATGGCAAACTCAGCGGGACCTGCGAGTTGGCGGGGCCTTCCGGCGCCGGGACCTGGCGGCAATGGACCGGTCAAGGCGAGATGGAGGTGGAGGACGGAAAATTTCCCGGCTTGGGCAACTTCGCCAAGACCATCAACGCCCCGCTGGAGTGGATGGAGAACCTGGGGGAGGGGGCCTCCATGGAGTTCGAGCTGGATCGCGGAAAGTTGAACGTCAAAAAGCTGAAAATTTTCTCGAAGCTGGTGGAGACAACGGGGCGAGGTTTCTACGACATCTCGGCGGACCGTCTGGAAAAATTTTCCATGAAACAGAACCTGATCGGGCCGATGGGGCTGCCGTTCATGCCGGTCAGCGAGATGCTCGAGGTGGAGGGAAGCGGATCGCTCAAGCAGCCGGTTTGGACGCCGAAAAATTTCGGCGACAAATGAGCCGTTGCGGACTCCACACCTCCACGGCGGGGGGGCTCCGGGAGATGTTGGCGCGCGCCGGGGCACT
>DDPU01000080.1:9424-27610 GCA_002342345.1 Verrucomicrobia bacterium UBA2460 | reverse complement strand
TTTCTTGCGGGCAAAAAAGCCCAGGATCTCTGGGTTTGCGCACATGCCGGATATCTCATCAACGTGGCGGGGAACGGGGAAACGAGAAAAAAATCGATTCACTCCCTTGCCGGTGAACTGGCGCGGGCCGAGGCCCTGGGGCTGGAGGCTTTGGTGGTTCATTGCGGGAGCCGCGGGGAACTGGATCCGCGGGAGGCGAGGCGAAGGGCGGTGGCGGGATTCCGGGAGGCTTTGGAAGTTTCCAAAACCCGCCGCATCCCCTTGGCGCTCGAGAATTCCGCCGGGCAGGGGTCCTCGCTGGCGCGGGACATCGGCGAATGGGGGGAATTGGTGGAGGGTTTGCCGGAGTCCCGCAGGGCGGCCTGTCTGGACACCGCCCACGCATTTGCCGCCGGCCATGATCTGAGGAGTGATGCGGGAAGAAAGGCCCTGATCCGGCAGGTGGGGGAAAAGATCGGATGGGGCCGGGTGAAGGTTTTGCATGTGAACGATTCGAAAACCCCGTGTGGCTCCGGAGTGGACCGGCACGAGCACCTCGGGCGCGGGGAGATTGGCGCGCCGGCGTTGCGTGCTTTTCTGCGAAATCCGGTGCTCCGGGGCATTCCGCGGATCGGCGAACTGCCGCCCGGGGAGAAAGAGGACAGGGAAAACATGCGGTTCCTGCGGAGCTGTGGCTGAGAGGCTGTTGTCCAAAGAGGGCGGAAGGTGCTAGAACGGCCTCCATGAAGGCATCCGATCTGCGGGGAATCCTCACGTATATCCCCAGTTTCCGGGACAAGCTCTTCGTCCTCAGCGTGGACAGTGCCGTGCTGGAGGACGAACGGGCGGCGAGCCTGTTTCTGGACATCTCGGTTTTGCGGAGCCTGAACATCCGGGTGGCCTTGGTCCACGGGGCCAGCGCCCGTATCAAGAAGATCGCCGCGGAGATGAAGGTCAAACCTTCCGACGTGGATGGCCTGGGGGTGACCGACGAGGCGACCCTGCGGGTGGCGGAACGGGCGGCCAACTCGTACAGTCATGACATTCTGCAACATCTGGCGGACGTGGATCTCAAGGGTGCGGTCACCAACGCCATCATCGCCCATCCCGCGGGGATTCTCGGCGGGGTGGATCATCAGTGGACGGGGCGGGTGGAAAGGGTGGACAGCAAGTTCCTGGAGGCGTTGCTCGACAACGGCATCCTTCCGGTGATCCCCCCCCTGGGCGTGGACGGGGACGGACGGACCTATCGGGTGAATTCCGACGGGGTGGCCCTGGAGGTGGCGGAAGCCCTCCGGGCGGAGAAGTTGATCTTCCTGACCGGAAACGGTGATCTCCCCAAAAACGGCAAAAAGCCCGCCCAACTTTCCGTGGAAGAAGCGGCGGAGTATCTCAAAAAGAGGAAAGGGGAAATCAGCCAGGAAATGGCCTCCAAGCTGGAACATGGGTTACGGGCCTGCAAGGAGGGGGTGAGCCGGGCGCACATTCTCGACGGCCGGGAGGATGAGGCGCTCCTCGACGAGCTTTTTTCCAGCGAAGGTGTGGGGACGATGATTTATGCCGATGAGTACACGGAGATCCGGAAAGCGCTGAAAAAGGATGTGCGGTCGATCATGCGGCTGATCGGGAATTCCGTGGCAGCGGAGGAACTCTTGCGGAGGACCCGGGCCCAGGTTTCGGCGGACATCGGGGATTACAGCGTTTTCGAGATCGACGGCAACATGGTGGGTTGCGTGGCCATTCACCCTTTGGAGGGGAAGACGGCGGAGATGGGATGCCTTTTTGTGGCGCCGGGCCACGAAAACACCGGCATCGGAAAAAAGTTGATGCTCTACGCGGAAAACCGGGCGCGGGAAATGGGCATGAGGAAGTTGTTGGCGCTTTCGACCCAGGCCTTCAACTATCTGCAGAGCAAGGGTGGTTTCAGCGAGGGCACGGCCGAGTTGTTGCCTGCGGGGCGGAAGGCCTCCTACGAGGCGAGCGGGCGAAACTCCAAGATTCTTTTCAAAGAGCTCAGCTGATTTCCCTCGGGCTGAAGAACGTCAGCAGGACGATGCCGGCCAGGGCGAGGACTATTCCCGTCATTTCCATTTTGGATAGCTGGCGCAGTTCCCCGCGGAAAAGGAAGCCGACCAGAATTGGCCCGACCACCACGAGGGTGTTGGTGAGACTGGAGGCCTTGGCGAGGCCAAAACGGGAGCCGACATATCCGAACGCCAGAAAAACAAGGGGGGAAAGGAACAGGAGAGCCGCCAGCCAGCCCATTCTTTTTTGTTCCCACCAGACCGTGCCGAGGGTGTCGGCCAGGGTGCTGAGGGCGGCGCAGGCAAAGACGACGAACCAGGGGGAGGAGAGGATGTTTTTCATGGTGGCAACCTAGGACCTCTTCCTGGCAAAAGCGATCCCCCCACCCGGTGCCGATCCCGGAAAGGAGGCGGATCCCCGGGCTATCCGGGGGGCCAGGAGAGGGGGCGTCCGCCGAGGAGATGGAGATGAAGATGCGGAACGGTTTCCCCTCCGTCGGGCCCGTTGTTCATCACCAACCGGTAACCGTTTTTCTCGAGTCTCAGTTGGCGGGCGACCTTCTGGGCGGCGGCAAAAAGGTGGCTGAAGACGCTGTGATGTTCGGGCGGAACCGCCGCATGACGGGCATGATGCCGTTTGGGGATCAGGAGAATGTGCACGGGGGCCTGCGGGGCGATGTCAGGGAAGGCGAGGACGTGTTCGTCCTCATAAAGGATATCGGCCTGGGCTTCCCGGTCGACGATCCGTTCAAAGATCGTTTTCGGCACGGCGCCTCTTACCAGATGGTGAGTTCGAGAAGGTGGGGGGCGAAGGCCCTGGCCCGGGCGCGGATAAAACAGACAATCTCGTCGTTGAGGTGCTGGCAGGAGGATCTCCAGGAGGAGCGACCGGAGAGCTGGAGAACACAGTTGCGAAGCCCCTCCAGCCGAAGGACAGAGGAGAGGGAGGAAACCTTTTCATCCACGAGGGAGGCAAGTCTCTGGAAAAAGACAATCTCGAGAGGGGATTCCTGCGCAAGGGCGGCGAGGTTGATCGAGGGGGCCGAGGAGGCCAGTTCAAAGTGGCGGGCGATGGCGGGGCATCCGATTCCCGCGAGGGATCGGCGCAGAATCATTTCCAGGGTCTCCTGTTCAATCACCGGACGGATGAAATCATGGCGGAGGTAGTGGAGCACGGCGCGGGCCACTTCCCGGGCAAGGGGCCATTCCCGGTGACCGGCCCGCAAAGCCGCCTTTTCCAGGGAAAGCACCAGCCAGGCTTCATCCAGGCGGGTGGATTTGCCCCCGGGGTTTGCGACCAGGGGGAGGGAACGGAGGGGAGCGGGGTTAGCGTCCACCTAGGCTTCTCACCTCGCTGACGAAATCCCGGGCATCCCGGAATTGGCGGTACACCGAGGCAAAACGGACGTAGGCGACCTCATCCATCCTTTTGAGGGCATCCATGATCTTTTCCCCGATGGCAGTGGTGGGGATCTCGCGGCCGTATTTTTGTTCCAGTTCCTCGATCAGATTGTCGGTTGTTTTTTCTATCCAATCCGGGTTAACCGGGCGTTTCTCGCAGGCCTTGAAAAAACCGCCGATGATCTTTTTGCGGTCAAAGCTCTCATAACGACCGTCTCTTTTGACAACCCGGAGGTCTTCCCGCTCGATTTCCTCGTAAGTCGTGAAGCGGTAATCGCAGGAAAGGCATTCCCTTCTCCTCCGGATCACCGCGCCGTCCTTCCAAGGCCGGGAATCTATGACCTTATCTTGGTCGGTATTGCATTTTGGGCATTTCATACAATTTATTGTGTTGAAGTCTTTCTATAAGTAGTCCCGATGGGGTCAATTAAAAATTTTATGTAAAAACACAATTCAGCCTAGAAAGTGGGACAAAATCCTTCTGTTGAATTGTTTAAAACCCAACAAACCAGTAGAAAATCCGCGATTTGCCTGTAGGTTAGTGCTACTAATGGGTTTGAGGCTTCATTCTTTAGGTAGGCGATTCGGTCGGGTTTGTCCGCTGTTGCTTTTGGGGGCGGTCTTTTTGATGATTTTCCCGCCCGAGGAGAGCTGGGGGGGGAACGTTTTCGTCAGCCGTTTCTGGCATAATCACCAACCCATCTATTGGCCCGAATGGAGCACGAACCCGCAAGCGGAAAGGGTTCAGTTTGCGCAGGATTCCATCCTTCTGAAGCCTGGGCAACTTTATGATTCCGGCGTTGCCCATCCGGAAAACGATCTTTCCGCCATTTTCAGCGTGGGGGACAGGGTCAACGCCTATCAGAGCGGTCCCCGCAACTCCTTGGCCAATGTTGGCAGCGGCGGTTATGCGATGAGCTATTCCGGTTCCCTCATCAACAATGTGGCCAGCCTAGGGGCGGCCAATTCCCTGGGTTACGGGTCGGGATGGTGGAACGGAAACCGCGAGGCCAGGAACTGGATCACATCCGGCGGCAGCCGGAAGTTGGACCTTGTCGGATTCACCTACCACCACTCCCTGGGGGCGGTTTTGCCAAAGGAGGTTTTCCGCAAGGAAATCCAGATTTTCAAGGAGGCCTACTCCAAGGCCTGGAATACCGGCAGTCCGACCAACCATTCCAAGGGGTTTTTCCCGACGGAAATGGCCTTTTCCCGTCACATGATCGATGTGCTTGCCGACGAGGGGTATCAATGGACGATCGTGGCCAGCCACCATTTGAGCCGAACCCTGCCCGCTTACATGGGAAATCCGGCCTACACCGCCCCCGAGGCCAACAGCTGGAAAATCTTTTCCAGTCCACCCAACGCAGCGGATCAACTAGGCAGTGCCACCGGGGGGGCGTGGTGGTTTGGCACGGGTAATGTCGGGGAAACCGCCTGGAACCACGCCCCCTACGCCTACCAGCTGCACAAGGCCCAGTATGTGAATCCCGAAACCGGCGTGGAAAAAACCATCGTGCTGGTGCCTTCGGATGACATTCAAAGCTACAAAGCGGGCTATTCCGGATGGCAGAAAGGTTTGATCGATGGAAATATCGCCCCGTACGCCAACGATCCGGCTCGTCCCTGCATCGTTCTGCCGGCCACGGACGGTGACAACGCCTGGGGCGGGGGATCCTCCTCCTGGGATGGGGACGCCCCCGGGTTGATGAACAACGGGACCTATCCCGGCGTGGCCATCCAGGACTTCGTCAACCAGTACGGGGCGGCCGCGGGGGTGGTTCATATCGAGGACGGCGCCTGGATTTTTCCGGAAACTGACTATGGATCCCCTTATTTTCTCAAATGGGTGGAGCCCCCCGTCGCCAATGCCAACGCCACCAACCGGGTCTACAACACCCAGATCGACATCGAGACTCCCGGATTTTCCACCAAATTCTACAGCTGGGCGCCGGTGATCGCCGGGGCCAACTGGTGCCAAACAGCCGAGCAGATGACGATCTCGGAAGGGGGCTCGGTGCAGGCATGGAAGATCCAGGATCCTTACGACAATCTGAACAGCAGAACCTACAGCAATCCCAACCTGGCGGAGCGGGCCTGGCATATTTACCTCGCCGGCCTGGACTCGGGGTTCAACTACTATGGAGGCCTGGGCAACGACGATGAGATCAAAACCTCCCTCGCCACGCGGCGGGCCCATGAACTGCTGAACACCTATGTCAGCACGCGCCGGGCGACCAACGACCAGACTCCTCCCACGGTCTTCAAGCCCCAGCGGTTTCCTTACAATCCCGGCGGCTACACGTTCGGCTGGTTCAATTCCATTCCCGGGGGAAACACGAGCTTCCTGAAAAAGATGAACTCCGAATTCTATGTCTGGACTTTTGCCTACGACGTTTCCGGGGTCACCAACATCGTTCTGAAGATCCGCAAGGACAACGATGGGACCAACTCCCTCGCCAGCAAGGTCAACGAGGTCTACAACCCGGCTGCCCTCGGGTGGAACACCAACGAGGTGGGGGCCTGGGTTTCCATTCCCATGACCAAGCGGGTCCTGCCGGCCACCGCGGCCGCCCTGACGGCGGCCGCCAACAACTCCCAAATCCAGTATTTCAGCCAGGCGGTTTCCCCGGTGGTGGCGGATTACTATTTTGCCCGCATCGACAACTCCAGTTTTCCGGACTTCCGGAACAACCTTTTTGATTACTACATCGAGGCGACCGATGCCCGCGGCAATGTCAGCCGATCGGACATCCAGCACGTTTTTGTCGCGGATGATGCCGCGGGCGGGGGAGGAGGGGGCGCCGGAGGTGTCCCGGCCGGACCTGTCACGACCAGCCCCTCGCCGCCCGTGGCGGGGCAACCGGTGACCATCACCTACACGGGTACCTTGGCCTCCGGAGCCTCGGTGAACATTCACCATGGGTACAACGGGGCCAATTGGACCGCCGTGCCGGGGGTTCCCATGACCAAGGACGGATCGGCCTGGAAATACACGTACTCGGTGCCGTCGGGTGCCACCAACCTTGCCATGGTCTTTAATGTCAACGGGCTGAATCCTTGGGATAACAATGGCGGGGCGGATTATAAATTCTCCGTCACCAACACTCCCCCCACCAGCCCTCCCGCCGTTCCCACGGGGTTGGCGGCGCAGGCAGTGGCCACCAATGCGGTCTCGCTCAGCTGGAACCCGGCGGCAACGGCATCGGGATATACGGTCTATCGGGGCAGTGACCCGATTGCCTCCGTCACCGGAACCAGCTATCTGGACACCGGTGGTCAGCCGGACACAACCTACCGCTACACGGTGACGGCGGATAACCTGGCGGGAAGCTCCGCCCCGTCCCTGCCGGTTTTTGCCACCACTTATTTTGAGGCCGTCCCGAATTTCTCCCTGCGTCTGGCCAGCCCCGCCTTATCCGTGACCACAACCAACTCCTCCTACCCTTACCGCGGGCAGGCCGGCCTGGGCCTGACCAACGGCTTGCGTTGGAGCAACTCGCTCAACGGAAACACGGGATCCATTTCCTTCACCGGGCAGACCAATTCGTCCGGGTGGGCGTGGAGCAATGACCTCTCCCTGGCGGTCGGAACAAACCGGATCACCTTCACTGCGGAATATGCCCAGTCCAGCGTCCTGACCGGAAGCGATAGTGCCACCAACAGCGGTTATTCGGCCAACTGGACGAACGGTTCCTCCGGCGGAACCGGTTTCGGGGCCTGGAGCTTGAGCAGCAGCGGTGCGGCAGGTTTCTTCCGTGCGGATTCCAGCCACACCAACATGAACGTGGGGGCGGCCAACGGGTTCGGAATGTACGCGAACAACGGAGGGTCCGCCCGCGCCAGCAGAAATCTTCCGAGCCCGATGAAAACGGGCGACGTGCTGACCCTGCGTTTTGACAACAACTGGATCGATAACGGGGCGCGCGTGGGCTTGGCCCTGGCGAATGCTACCGGGTCGAACCGGTTGAATTTCTGCTTCATCGGCGGCAGTAACAACTATTCCGTGGATGATGCCATCGCCAACCGGGACACCCTGTGGCCCTACTCGGGCGGCGGATTTTTGCTTACCCTCACGCTGACGGGATCCAACGGATACACGCTCAGCAACGGCACGGGATCCTTCGCCGGGACATTGGGGGGAACCGGGGCCATCAGCCAGCTGGCGGTTTACAACAGCAATGCGGGGCCGGGCACGGAGCGCAATCTTTACGTGGGGGAGATGACTTTTGCGGAGTCGCAGCCTTCCGGGGTCACCACCCTTCTGGCCTCCGATGTGATTTTCGTCCCCTTCACCGGGGGAATACCCAACAGTTGGTGGGATCTTTATTTTATTGCTCCCGGAGAACGCACCGCCGGTGCGGATCCGGACGGGGACGGATGGACCAACGCCCAGGAATTCGCCTTTGGCCTCTTGCCGAACGTGGCGGCCGGAAAGTTGGTGGAAGTCGATTCCAATAATCCCACCAGGATTGTTTTTCTGCAGCGGGATTCCGGGGCCTCCTATGTGGTGCGCTCGTCCGCCGATCTCGGTTCAACCTTTGACGGCACCGTGAACGCCACGCTCGCGGAAGACCAAAGCGGGGTTCCGACCGGATACAGGCGCTACCAGGCCAATTTCCCTTCCGGGAATCGCGGCTTTCTCAAGGTGGAGGCAACGCTCAGCCAGTAAAAAATCAGGAGTGCGGAGAAATATCCGAGGATTGCCGGGTGTGGCGGATGCCCTCGGAGACGATCAGCCAGATAACTACGCCGCCACAAACCGCAAAGGCGACGAGGAGAAAAATCAGCCCCAAGCCCGTGTGTGCCTCGTCCATGAAGGATTTTTAAGTCAGTCCGTCCCCTTTGTCATCCCCCAACTCAGGGGACGATCGCCCCGAGATCACCCTGGGAGAGTGCGCGGGCTTCCTCGACGGTGATCCAGCGTTCGGCAAACTCCGGACCCCAGGAGTCCGAGGTGGCCAGTTCCCCGGTTTTCCGGTTGCAACCGATCAGCAGGCAAACGTGGCCGTTTTGGGGATTTCCGCGAAGGTTGCGGGCGGCCTTTCTCTTTGGTTCGAGATTTTTCGACCAGGTTTGCGGATCGGCGGCGCTCCTTTGTTTCCGTCGCTCGGTCAGGTCACGGTCGATCTGCCGGTCGACGCAGAGGGCCCATGTCAGGGGAATGCCCCGCTCGAAAAAGGACTCCAGTTTGGGTAGATCGAGGGAAGGGGAAACCGAGGTGATGGTCCGCCCGTAACCCGCCGCCAGGGCCCGGACCGAATTTTCCATCGAAGAGACGTAGGTACCTCCGCCAACACCGGTTTTTCCAAGGAGGGCCAAAAGGTAAAGGTCCGCGGGCACTCCCGCATAAAGGAGAACCCGTGCGTAGGTGGCCGGCACGCAAAATCCCTTGGGGCCCTGGTCGATCATGGGAATGTTGCCGATCACCAGGTCCCCGTTTTCCCGGTGGATAACATTTTGTTTCATCCGTTCCCGCAGTTGGGCGTCGGGAATCCGCCCGGAGCGCCCGCCGGCATCGGCGGTGGCGGCCGGCAGGATCCGGAGGGCCGTGTATTCGCCCTTCTGCTCGATCAGAAGGAAAGCGGTGCCCTGGTGATCCCATCGTTCCGCGGCTTCCCGCGTTTTTCCGAAATCCCCGAATCCCTGGCGGCGGGGTTTACCCAGGATGGCGACCAAGGCTTCCCGGATTTTGTCCGCGTCGGCGGCCACGGCCGCATCAACCTTTGCCTGGAGGGAGGCGTTGGCTTGGGTGGTTCCACCCCAGGTCCGTCCGTCGCCCGCCGAATCCCCCTTGTTTGCAAAGACCAGGTTGAGCTGATCAGGGCGTTCTTCCGAGGCGAGCAGAGCGATGGATCGGGGCTGGGCACCCAGCACCCGGAACTCGGATCGCGGGTAGGAGCGGTAACTGGACTGAAAGGGGGTTTCCGACTCGACGGGCAGGTGAAGTTTTGCCGCCCACTGCTTGGCCGAGGTTCCCTCCCAACCTTCCGGGGGCAGAAGGAAATCGGGAGGCGCTGGCGCAGCCGTGGGAATTCCGGTGGCCTCTTCCCCCCAGATGCGGCCTGCGGCCAACACCAGGCAAAGCCATAGGCCGAGTTTCACTTTCCCGAGAATGGCCCGGGCCGTGTTTGTCTGCAGTTCAAAAAAGGTGCAGGCTGGGTCCGTGACCTCCTTGCAGGAAAAATTCCTGGCGCTGAAAAAAACGCAACAAGCCGTGGTGCTGGCCCACAACTACCAGCGAAAGGAGATCCAGGAGGTGGCCGATTTCGTGGGTGATTCCCTGGGGCTGAGCTATGCCGCGCAGCAGGCCAAGGGGGAGGTAATCCTGTTTTGCGGGGTTCATTTCATGGCGGAGACGGCCAAGATCGTGAACCCTGGGAAAAAAGTCCTCATGCCCGACCTCCACGCCGGCTGTTCCCTTGCGGACTCCTGCCCGGCGGATCAACTGGCGGACTACCTGGGCAAACATCCCGGGCTTTATGTGGTCTCCTACGTGAACTGCACGGCGGCCGTGAAGGCCCTGAGCGACGTGATCTGCACCTCGGGCAATGCCGAGAGGATCGTGCGGCGGGTTCCCGCGAACCGGGAAATCCTTTTTCTGCCGGACCGGAATCTGGGCGATTGGGTGATGCAAAAAACGGGGCGAAAAATGCGGCTGTGGGATGGGGACTGTTATGTGCACATGGAATTCACCGCCTCCTCCATCGACCGGATCCGCAAGGAGCATCCGGAGGCGCCGGTGGTGGCCCATCCCGAGTGCACCCGGGCGGTGCGGGCGCTTGCCGACGAGGTCTGTTCCACGGAAAAAATGGTCGCCTACTGCAAAAACAACCCGGCGGACACTTTCATCGTGGTCACGGAGGAGGGGATGCTGCATCGCTTGCGGCGGGAGATGCCGGATAAAAAGTTTCTCGCCGGCCCCACGGACCATTGTGCCTGCGCGGAATGCCGTTACATGAAAATGAACACTTTGGAAAAGGCCGTGGCCGCCCTGGAGAATATGGCACCTGAAGTCCAGTTGCCTGCCGAGGTGATCGCCAAGGCCAAAATTCCCATCGAAAGAATGCTAGAATGGAGTCTTAAGTAATTGAATGATAAATAATTAAATATAAATTTAGGTTTCATTTTTTTTGGAATGTTTTCTCTGTCCAAATTTTGTAAGATTGCTAGGACTTTTTACGTAATATAATGAAAATAAGCTCTTCATGGCTGTTGGGTATTTCCGTTTGGGCTTCCTGTGCCCTGGGGGTACCAGACGGTTTGGGGCAGACCTCGGAACCCCCGGAATCCGTGGAGCCCCCCCTGCAAATCACCTCCGATGGTGCCAACCGCTATGAAGGGGGGATTTATTATGCGGAAAACAATGTCAATGTGACCTATGGGGGGGATGTGCTACTGGCCGACCAGGTTCATTTTAACCCGACCACCAAGGAGGCAACCGCCAAGGGAAACGTCCGCCTTTATAAACTCGGGCAGATTTATCGCGGGGATCTGCTGACCTACAATTTCCGGACCAAAAAAATCCTCTCGGAAAAATTCCGTTTTCTCGATGGCAAGATGATGATGGAGGGGCAATCCATCAGCACTCCCGAGATCGGCAATTACCAGATCGACGGCGGCCATTACACCACCGACAACCGCGAGAAACCCGGATGGAACGTCAAGGCCACCTCGGTCAGTCTCTATCCCGACGACAAAACCGTCGTGGAAAATTCCGTCGGTTATTTCGGCGATGTCCCGTTTTTCTGGTTTCCTTACCTGGTTCAGTATCAGCGCGACACCCACTCCTCGGTGGATGTTTCCGTCGGCACCGTCTCCCGTTTGGGCATCTATGCACTGGGTTCCTACCGCTTTGCCCTCTCGGACAAGCTCAAGGGGGAGATGGACGTGGATTATTACAGCCGGCGGGGTTGGGCTGGCGGGGCCGCCCTCTCCTATGTGACTCCCGGCAAGGGGACCGACCATCCCACCACGCAGGTCGGGTTGCGCGGATGGTACATCAACGACCGTGGGTACCAGATTTACGACGGAACCGACGAGCGTCCCGATGCCGCCGCACCGCCTCGGGGCCGTTACTGGTTTCCCTACAGCCACAACACCACCATTCTCAAGGGCGGCAACCCGGTGGACGCGGACCGCACCCCCGCCTTCGACGCTCCCTCGCTCAGTTCGCGCTCCCGCATCAATGTTTTGAGCGATGCCTACGTGACCCAGGACTTTTTTGCCGATGATTACATCCGGGATCAGCAGCCCAACACGTATCTGGATGCCATGTACCAGGACCCGAATTTCACCGTCACCGCCAATGCCCGCACCCAGATCAACAACCTGTTCCAGACCCAGCAGCAGAAACCTTCCGCCAAGATCGAATTCAAGCGTCAGTTCATTCCCGGCACTTACGGCGTCGATCCCAACACCGGCAAGCTGACCGATCCGGATGGCAACCCCGGCCTGGCCTACGAGGGGGAATCCAGCGTCAGTTACCTTGGCACCCAATGGAACCAGGTGGCCAACCAGACGGACTACACCGCCATCCGCTACGACACTTACCACCAGCTTCTATACCCCCGCCAATATTTCAACTGGCTCAATTTCACGCCGCGCGCAGGCATCCGGGGAACGGTCTACACCCGGAACAACCTGGCGCCCGGCAACGTGACCCAAAACACCCAAACCAACACGGTGGGGAACAGCCTGGGCAACGGGGTCACGCTCTCGGACACCTCCCTTTTCCGCTATGTGTTCAATGTGGGCGCGGATCTTTCCACCAAGGTCCACGCCTCCTGGAACGACGTCAAAAACAAAGCCTGGGCGATCGACGGCCTTCGTCACGTCATGGAGCCCTTTGTTCACTTCAGCTACGTGCCCCGTCCCAACGTCCGGCCGACGGAATTCGCCGGGTACGACACCCGGGTGAATTCCGTCGAGGCCACCCCCCTGAATTCCTCCCTCTACAACTCGGTGGATTCCATTGACCAGCTTCTCGTGGTGCGGCCCGGCGTGATGAACCGGGTATGGACGCGGCGCGATGGCCAACCGTATGAGTTGGCCAACTGGAAGCTCTACGGGGACTACCAGCCGGTCCGGCCGACCCTTCCGGGTCTGAACACGCAGTTCGTGCAGGTTCCCGAGACGGTGAACTCCGATTTCCCCGAAATTTACAACGAGCTCAATGTGATGCCGGTTCCCTGGTGGACGGCCACCCTGGGGGCCTCGACCTCCATCAGCGGCAACGGATACAACTCCGTCAATCTCGGCAGCCGCTGGCAGGTGATCCCGGCACTGGAGCTTGGGGTCGGGTATTCCTTCCTCGAGCAATTTTCCTATGTCAATGCCCTCAACAACTCCATCGAGACGAATAGCCAAAACCAGCTGATCAACGGCAGCGCCAACTACCGGCTCAACGAGAGCTGGTTTTTTAACGCCGGGGTGACCTATTCCATGAACCCGGACCTGCTGCAGCAGGTGGGCTTCGGCGTCTACCGGGATATCGGTGCCTGGATCCTCGGCGCCCAGGTTGCCAACCGTCAAAACCAGGGCTCGCCCTCGGAGTTCGTGGCTCTGGCGACCCTGACCCTCAAGGCTTTTCCGGAAATGCCTCTGGGATTCAACCAGTCCCCCGGAACCAGCGGGGTGTCCTTTGCCGGACCGCAGTCGGGTTATTAACCCGGGCGGCTACCCCGGATTTTCCCTTGAAAGCCCGCGTGACCGTGGTCCTTGGCCTCCAATGGGGGGATGAGGGGAAGGGAAAAATTCTCGATGTCATGGCGGGGGAGGCGGACTGGGTCTTTCGCGCCCAAGGCGGCAACAATGCCGGCCACACCGTGGAAATTGGCGGGGAAAAATACGTCCTGCACCTTGTGCCCTCGGGGATTCTCCGGAGCGGGGTCTCCTGCCTGATTGCCGGCGGCGCGGTGGTGGATCCCGTCAGCCTTGTCTCGGAAATTCAGGGTCTGCACGACCGCGGTGTCCGCACGCGGGGCCGGCTTCATCTGGCAGCGCAGGCCCATCTGGTTCTTCCCCAGCATCGCGCGGTGGATCGGGGATCGGAAAAAAAACGGGGCCGGGGAAAAATCGGGACCACCGGGCGGGGTATTGGCCCGGCGTATGCGGACAAGGCTGCCCGTGTTGGTTTGCGGGCAGGGGAGTTGGCCCTTCCTTGGCCGGAACTTTCCCGGAGAATTCTCGAGCGGATCCGGATCCACAACCATGCCGCCCGCCATCTGGGTTGGGAAAGCATCGCCCCTTCCGCCGATCTTCGGGAGATCCAAACGGCCTCGCGGTTCCTGAGGCCCTATCTCTGCGATGGCGTTGCCTTGGCCCATCAGGCCGTCCACACCGGCAAAAACATCCTCATCGAAGGCGCCCAGGGAACCTTTTTGGACATCGACCATGGGACCTACCCCTATGTCACCAGTTCCCATTGCACGGCGGGTGGCGCCTGCACCGGCACGGGGGTTCCGCCCACGGCGATCCGGCGGGTGGTCGGGGTGCTCAAGGCGTACACCACCCGGGTGGGAAGCGGACCGTTTGTGACGGAGGACGGAACGCTCGGGCATCTGCTCCACGGGATGGGAAGGGAGTTCGGATCCACCACCGGCCGGGCCCGGAGGTGTGGTTGGTTTGATGCGGTCCTCGTCCGGCGTGCCGTTCGGCTGAACGGGGTGACGGAACTGGCCATGACGAATCTCGACGGCCTCGACGGCCTGGAAAAAATCCCCGTATGCGTCGGTTACCGCTGGCGCGGAAAAATCCTGCGCGAACCCCCTGTGGAGGCTTCCGAGTGGGATTGGTGCCGCCCGGTCTACCGGATTTTTCCCGGCTGGTGCGAGCCGACGACCGAGGCACGCCGGTGGCGCGACCTGCCCGCGAAAGCCCGCGCTTATCTTTCCGCCCTTTCCCGCCTGGTGGACGCCCCGCTGGGAATTCTGTCCGTGGGAGCCGGGCGTGAGCAGACCTTCCGTCATGGCTGAAGACCGCAGTGTGGAAACAAAAATTCCCCGGCACGTGGCCATCATCATGGATGGCAACGGCCGCTGGGCCAAAAACCACCGGCTACCCCGGCTGAGCGGCCACGAGGCCGGCCGAAAATCGGTGAAGAAGGTGGTCCAGGCCGCCATCGCACATGGGGTCCGGTATCTCACCCTCTACGCCTTTTCGGTGGAGAACTGGCAGCGGCCCCGGGAGGAGGTGCAGGGGCTGATGGGGTTGCTTCGTCTTGTCCTGCGGGAAGAGTTGGCCGAAATGGGCAGGGAAGGGGTGCGTCTCCGCGCCATCGGGCGGTTGCAGGATCTCCCCGAGGCGGTGCGGGCGGAGTTGGAGACCGCCATGGAAAAGACCAGGGGGAACACCAAGTTAGACCTGATTCTGGCCCTCAGTTACGGTTCCCGGGTGGAAATCATCGAGGCGGTCAAGGAGATCTCCAAGGAGGTGAAGGCCGGCCGGCTCGACCCCGAAACCATCGATGAGAAAACCGTCTCCGGCCACCTTTACACCCGTGATCTTCCCGACCCGGACCTGCTTATCCGCACGAGCGGCGAAATGAGGATCAGCAACTTCATGCTTTGGCAGATTTCCTATGCCGAAATTCACGTGACCCCGGTTCTCTGGCCGGATTTCGGGAAGGAACAGTTCGCCGAAGCCCTGGCCGATTACGCCCGGCGGGAACGCCGTTTTGGGGGGATCTGAAATGTTCGGTTGGCGCCTGCTTTCTTCGCTCCTGCTCTGGGGTTTGGTGATTGCCCTGGTGGCCCTCCGTTACACCAACGGGGTTTTTCTGCTGATCGCCGTCACGGGGCTGGCCGCCCAGAGGGAATTTTACCTTTCCCAGATCGCCGCGGGCCGGACGGTCTTTTTGAAAACCGGCCTGCTTGCGGGGGCTTTGCTCTACGGTGCCACCTTCTTCTCGGTGGTATCCCCTTACGGGCACTTGCCGGAGACCTTCACCGGGGAGGCCATCCTCGTCCTGCTCGTGATCCTGGGGGCGCTTACCCGGAGGGTCTTTGATGCCAAGATCGAGGGAGCCGCCGTGGCCATGGCCCTGACGCTCTTCGGTTTCTTTTATGTGCCCTATCTCCTCAACTATGCGACCAAGATTCTTTTCTGCGTCCCCGGCGGCGCGGGCATCCCGCTGCTGGCCTATGCGGTTGCCATCACCAAGTTCACCGATGTCGGCGCCTACGTGGCCGGATCCCTGTTCGGCAGGCATAAGCTCAGTCCCCTGATCAGCCCAAAAAAGACTTGGGAGGGATTGGTCGGCGGCGTGGCGATGGCTCTGCTGACCAGCGTGGGGCTCGTTCATCTGTTTCCCCATGCCTTGGGCCGGTTGGCGGGGAGTCACGCCTGGGTGCTTGGTCTTCTTCTCGCCGGCGTCAGTGTCATCGGGGATCTGGGCGAGTCGGTGGTGAAGCGGGATGCCCACGTGAAGGACTCCGGAAAATTCCTGCCCGGCATCGGGGGTGCCCTCGACCTGGTCGATAGCCTTCTCTTTAGCTTGCCGGTTTTTTACGGATACCTGATTTTGACGGGGAGGGTATGAAGCGCGTCATCCTGCTTGGTTCCAGCGGTTCCATTGGGGAAAGCACCTGCAAGGTGGCGCGGGCCCTGCCGGAGAAGATGCGGATCGTCGGTCTGGGCGTGGCCAAAAGCACCGCGCGGCTTTTGGAGCAGGCCAAGGAGTTCGGAGTTTCCTCCCTGGCGGTTTCCGATTCCCCGGCGGCGGAAAAAATCCGCGGACATCTCCCCCCGGGATCCCGCCTGTTCGCGGGACCGGAAGGCCTGGTCAAGATGGTGGAGGAAACGGAAGCGGACATGGTCCTGGTGGCCATCGTCGGCACGGCCGGGTTGGCTCCGGCGTTGGCGGCGTTGCGCACGGGCAAGGATCTGGCGGTCGCCAGCAAGGAGATCCTTGTTTTGGCCGGTTCCGCGGTGATGGGCGAGGCCGGCAAAAGGAAACGACAGGTTTTGCCGGTCGACAGCGAGCACAACGCCATTTTCCAGTGCCTGCAGGGGGCCAACGGCAAGGAAGTCCGCAAAATCATCCTGACCGCCTCCGGAGGTCCCTTCCGGCAGATGCCGGCCAAGGAGATGGCCAAGGTGACGGTGGCTCAGGCGCTCAAGCATCCCACCTGGTCGATGGGCAAGAAGATCACCATCGATTCCGCAACCATGTTCAACAAAGGGCTGGAAATGATCGAAGCCCACTGGCTTTTTGGTCTGCCGATGGCGCAGGTGGACGTGGTGGTTCACCCGCAAAGCATCGTCCATTCCATGGTCGAGTTCGTGGACGGTTCGGTTCTCGCCCAACTCAGCGTCACCGACATGTGTTTCCCGATCCAGTATGCGATCACCTATCCCGAGCGCCGCCCCAGCGGGTTGCCGCCGCTCGACCTGCCCAAGCTGGGGGCGCTCACCTTTGAAAAGCCCGACGAAAAACGGTTTCCGGCCCTGCGCCTGGCCCGGGAGGCGGGGGAGGCGGGGGGAACCCTCCCGGGAGTCTTCAACGCGGCCAACGAGGTGGCCGTGGAGGCTTTTCTGGACGAAAAAATTCCTTTCCCGAGGATCTGGGAACTTGTGGAAAGCGTGATGACCTCCCACCGGAACATTCCCGAGCCCGATCTCCCCGCCATCGTGGCGGCCGACGGCTGGGCCCGGGCCGAGGCTCGCAAACGCCTGGGGGCTTCCGGGTGATCGCCATCCTGCCGCCTCCCTGGGGGGATGTGCTGACCATTGCCGGCACGGTGGTGGTGGCCCTGATTCTTTTCGGCCTGACCGTGGCGGCCCACGAGTTCGGCCACTTCTGGGCCGCGCGAAAGATGGGGCTCGTGGTGGAGCGTTTCGCCATCGGGTTCGGGCCGAAAATCTACGGCAAGGTTGTGGATGGCGTGGAATGGCAGGTGAACCTGCTGCCGCTGGGCGGGTTTGTGCAGCTCCCCCAGATGAGTCCGGCGGAGGGCATCGAGGGCAAACCGGGGGAGGAGCACAAGGACCTGCCCCCGGCTTCCCCGGGCGCAAAAATCTTCACGGCCCTGGCCGGTCCCTTGGCCAGCCTCGTCCTCGGCGTTGCCTGCGCCTTCGGGGTCTGGATTCTTGGCGTGCCCACCAACATGACTTACCGGACCACCACGATCGGGTGGGTGGATCCCCATTCGCCGGCGGCCCGGGCCGGAATCCTTCCGGGAGACAAAATTCTGGCGATCGACGGCCAGCGTCCGGAGCGTTGGGCCGGGCGACCCGGGGCGGTGGTGGAAAGCGTTCTTCTTGGCGTCAACCGGGATATTCTTTTGGAACTCGACCGGGACGGGCGGGAGATCGTCACGGTGCGGGTCGTTCCCGAACCGGACAAGGAGCTGGAAGGTTTGCGCAGGCTGGGATTCGAGGCCTATCCGGCCCAGTCCGCCTTGGTGGACCGGGTCATTGAGGGAGGGCCCGCCGCCCGGGCAGGCATCCGCCCCGGGGAGCGGCTGGTTTCCGTGGATGGCCGGAAAATCTGGAATCCCGCGGCGGTGAAAGCTGCGGTGGAGTCGGGCAAGGATCGTCTGGAATTCGTCGTCGAGGATGGTCAAGGCAACCGTCGCACCGTTCCCCTGAGCCCGGAACAGGCCATCAACCGGAAGGACCGGATGATCGGCGTGGTTTGGAAACCGAGCGACCTGCAGGTCACCCGGCCCACCCCCCAGGAGCAGGTGGGATCGGCGGCCGGCCTTGTCTTCCGCACCCTGCGGGCCCTGGTTTCCCCGGCCTCGCATGTCGGGGTGCAGCATCTCAGCGGCCCGCTGGG
>DDPU01000080.1:5542-9414 GCA_002342345.1 Verrucomicrobia bacterium UBA2460 | reverse complement strand
ACTTCAGTGTGATTCTCAACGTGAACCTGGCCGTCCTGAATCTCCTGCCCATCCCCGTGCTGGACGGCGGGCATATCCTCTTTTCCCTGGTGGAGGCCGTGCGGCGTCGCCAGTTGCGGGCCAAGACCGTGGAGCGGATCCAGACCGCCTTCGTCATCCTGCTGGCCGGTTTCTTCCTCTTGGTGACCTACCACGATTCCCTTAGAATCAAGCGTCGCATGGACAAGCCCGCTGAATCCACGGAAATGCCGGTCTTCCGGCCGGCCCCGGAAAAGAAATGACCGGCTACTGCGCCAGCCCCTACCGGTATCTCCGCCGCCCCACCCGCGAGGTGAAGGTGGGGAAGGTGGGCATCGGGGGGCCGAACCCGATCGTCGTCCAGAGCATGATCACCTGCGACACGATGGACACGGCCGCCTCGGTGAAGCAGACGCTGGATCTCGTCAAGGTGGGCTGCCAAATCGTCCGGATCACCGCGCCGACGGTCAAGGACGCGGCCAATCTCCGGAACATCAAGAAGGAACTCCTCGCCGCCGGGTGTGATGTTCCGATCGTTGCGGACATTCATTTCAAGCCGGATGCCGCCATGGAGGCCGCCCAGTGGGTCGACAAGATCCGCATCAATCCCGGAAATTTTGCCGACAAGAAGAAGTTCGCCGTCCGGGAGTATACGGATGACCAGTACTCTGAGGAGCTTGGCCGGATCGAAGAGACCTTCACCCCGCTGGTGAAGATCCTGCAGGAGCGGAAACTCGCCCTGCGGATCGGCACCAACCACGGCTCCCTTTCCGACCGGATCATGAACCGCTACGGCGACACGCCCCACGGGATGGTGGAGAGCGCCCTCGAGTTCGCCCGCATCGCGCGGAAGCTCAACTTCCACAATTTTGTCTTCTCGATGAAATCCTCCAACCCGAAGGTGATGGTCGAGGCCTACCGCCTCCTCGTGGCCTCGCTCGACAAGGAAGGGCCGGATTGGAACTACCCGCTCCACCTCGGGGTGACCGAGGCGGGGGACGGCGAGGATGGTCGGATCAAGAGCGCGATCGGCATCGGCTCGTTGCTGCTGGACGGACTGGGGGACACCATCCGGATCAGTCTCACCGAGGACAGCGTCCACGAAATCCCGGTGGGCCGAGCCCTGGTGAAGTATCTGGAGGAGCGCCAGCGGGGGAGTTTCGACGCCACCACCAAGCTTTCCTACGACCCGTTCAGCTTTGCCAAGCGGGCCAGCCAGAAAATCACCGTCCAAGGCGTGGCGGTCGGCGGCGAGGAACCGCCCCGCGTGCTGGTCTCCGCCAAGGTGGAGGAGGCGCTCCGCCCCCGGTTCGCCCAACTGGGGGATTTGGTTCCCGAACTGGTCCACGAAAAGACACCGGTCACCGAAATCGATCCCCGCAACGATGCGGAGGTTAAGGCGCTCGAGGCGAAGAAAGAGACGGTGCTGGTCGCCCTCAAGGACGGGCTCGACCTGAATCCCGTTTCCGGCACCCGCCTGCTGGCCGCAAGGATCCCGGCCCGCCACCCCATCGTCCTCAAGGACACGCTTCAACCGGCGGAATCGGAAGGCGGTCTTTCCGGACTGATCCGGGCCAGCGTCCACATCGGCGCGCTGCTTTGCGACGGCATCGGCGACGCCATTCTCGTGCGGGGCGAGCCCGCCCCCGGAGCCTGCCTGCGGCTGGGCTTCAACATCCTGCAGGCGGCGGGCAGCCGCATCTTCAAGACGGATTACGTGGCGTGCCCGTCCTGCGGGCGCACGCTGTTCGACCTTCAGAGCACCACGGCCAGGATCAAGGCGGCCACCCAGCATCTCAAGGGTGTGAAGATCGCGGTGATGGGATGCATCGTGAACGGGCCCGGGGAGATGGCCGATGCGGACTTCGGTTACGTCGGCGGGGCGCCGGGAAAAATCAATCTCTATGTCGGCAAGACCCCGGTGAAGTTCAATATCCCGGAGGCCGAGGCGGTGGACCGGCTGAAGGACCTGATCCGCGAGCATGGCAAGTGGGTGGACGCGCCGGCTGCGCCGGTTACGGTTTAAGATTTAATCGTCTCGGGCCAATGACGCCCGTTTACCTTTACGATTACGATTACGTTTCCGTAAATCTCGAGAATCTCGTCTTTAGTTTAAAATCTTGAGCAGGGCCGCGTGGGTTTTGGGTCGGCGATGGGACAGGTCGTCGAGCAGGGAGCGGGCGGAACGGCGGGGATCGTCGGCACCCAGTTGCCTGAGCACGGCCCGCTCAAATCTCTCCACCAGTTTCCGGTGCGGTTCCTTTTCCTCCAGCCAATCCAGGGCCAGTCGAAGCAGTCCGTGGAGCGATTCCAGGTTTGCGTCCGGCTCGGCCGACTGTTCGATGGTCTGCGCAAAGTACGTGGCGGCCAGAATGCGCGCGTAGGATTGGCGCAGGCCGGAGCGGGGACGGACCACGCGGGCTTCCCGGAGGTGGTGGAGGGTGGTTCGCCGGGAAGGTTCCCAGCCGATCTCGCACTCATGAAACAGGTCAAGATGACCCCGCAGGGGACTGCCGGGTTTGGCCGCCCCCTTGGCCAGCGTCCTGATGATGCCGTGGTTCCGGGTCAGCCAGACGACCAAGAGGCTCGTTTCCCCCTGGCGCCTGAGATGGAACAGAATCCCTTCATCCTGAAGCGGTTGGCTCAAGCGGCCAGCCTAGCAGAGGGGGCAACCAGGGAAGATAAGAGGGATGACTCTGGAGGGGGGAATGTGTAGAAAGCGGGATGGCGACGGCGAAGGAAACCACGGTCGAGAGGGAAGCCAGCCTGACCGGAATCTCCCTGCACAGCGGAGCCAAGGTGCGGCTCACGGTGAAACCGGCTGCCGCCGGCACGGGATATCAGTTCCGCCGGATGGATCTTGCCGACCAGCCCATCATTCCCGCTTTTCTCGAGAAGGTGAAACAGGTGGAGCGGGCGACCACCCTGGCGGATGGCAGCGTCAAGGTCAGCACCGTCGAGCACCTGCTTTCCGCGTTGCGGGGCGTGGATATCGACAACGCCCTGATTGAACTCGATGCCAATGAACCCCCGATCGGCGACGGCAGCGCGGCGCCGTTCCTGGAACTTCTGCAGAAAGCGGGCCGCAAGGAATTGGACGCTCCCCGGGTCACCTTTGAAATCCGGGAACCGGTTTGGGTGACCTCACCCGATGGGGGCTATCTTGCCGCCCTGCCCCATGAGGGCTTCAAGGTTTCCTGCACAAACGCCAACCATACGGGACACCACACCCAGTTCCTGTCCATCGAGGTCGGGGAGAAAAACTACGCCGGGGAGATCGGTCGGGCCCGTACCTTTGTTTTTTACGAGGAGGTGGAGCCGCTGCTGAACAAGGGGCTGATCAAGGGTGGGAGCCTGGAAAACGCCATCGTCATCCGGGGGGAATCGGTGATGAGCAAGGAACCCCTTCGTTATCCCGATGAATTCGTCCGGCACAAGATCCTCGACATCATCGGCGACCTTGCGCTGTTTCCCGTGCGCATTCGCGGCCACATCCTTGCGGCCAAGCCCAGTCACGGGCTGAACCTGCAGTTCGCCAAGGCGCTCCTCAAGGCCTGGCGGGCCTACCAGTCCTCCCTGATGCCGGTGGAGAACATTCCGGTGGGGGAGCGCGCCCTCGACACCAACGACGTCATGAAGATTCTTCCCCACCGCTACCCCTTCCTGATGGTGGACCGGGTGCTGCGATTCGAGGACGACAACAAGGCCGTCGGGCTGAAGACCGTCACGATCAACGAGCCGTTTTTTCAGGGACACTTTCCCGGCCATCCGATCATGCCCGGTGTCCTGCAAATTGAGGCGATGGCGCAGGTGGCGAGCATCCTGCTTCTGCGGAACACGGAAAACGCCGGGAA
>DDPU01000080.1:0-5386 GCA_002342345.1 Verrucomicrobia bacterium UBA2460 | reverse complement strand
CCTACAGCGTCATCGGGGAGGGGGTGGAACTGGGGGAGGGTTGTGTCCTCCGGCACCATGTGAGCCTCGAGGGGCCGAGCCGCTTCGGCAAAAGGAACCTTTTCCATCCGTTCTCTTCGATCGGGGGAAGAACCCAGGACCTGAAGTACCAAGGGGAGCCCACCTATCTGGAGGTGGGCGATGAAAATAATTTCCGGGAGTTTGTCACCGTGAACCGTGGCACCGGTCCGGGGGAGAAGACCGTGATCGGCAACCGGAACCATTTCCTTGCCTATGCGCACGTGGCCCACAACTGCATCGTCGGCAACGACTGCATTTTTTCCAACAACGGGACTTTGGCGGGTCACGTCACCGTCGGGGATTTCGCGGTGATCGGCGGTCTCTCCGCCGTGCACCAATTTTGCCGGATCGGGAGACATGCCATGCTGGGCGGATGCACCAAAGTGGTGCAGGACGTCCCTCCCTACATGATTGCCGACGGCAATCCGGCGGTGGTCCGGTCGGTCAATTTGACGGGGCTCCAGCGCAAGGGATTTTCCGAGGAAGCGATCCGGGGGCTGAAGGATGCCCTGAAGGTCCTGCTGAATCCCAAGTACAATCTTTCCCAGGCCCGCGGGTATCTGGCGGAAAAGGGACCGAAGACGGCGGAAGTGGCGGAGTTGCTGGAGTTTTTGGGGGCTTCCGAGCGGGGTGTGGTCCTTCGGTAGCCGGACTATTTGACGTTCATAATTTCGATTTTTGCCGGGTCGGTATTGCCCGCGCCCACCAGGGCGGCCCCGGCGAGATGGGGCACGTTGCCGATTTTTGGGATGGGGGGCACGCCGGGGCCGGGATCGAGGCGGAGTTTTTCCATCCGGTCAACGGCCATGGCATCGAGGGCGACCGGGTCGGTGGAGGCAAGGAGGATGCCCGGGGCGGCGGCGTAGTTGGCGTCAAACTGACGGTTGCCGGCGAATTTCACGATGAGCCCGTCGGAAATGTGGAGCACCGTCCTCGCGGCGAGGGTTTCGCTGGTGAGAATTTCCCCGATGGAGGTGTCTGGCTCATCCCCGCCGGGCCGGGTCATGCGGCGTGTGTTGTCCACGCTGCCGAGGGCGAGGGAGGCGGCGCAGCCGTAGATGCCGAGGGAAGGATCGCTGGTCATGGTGCCGAGGTTGACCACCTTGACGTCTTTCTGCGTCACCAGCCGGGTGAAATAGGACCAGTACGGGATTTTGTCCGAGTTGGCCGGGGAGGTTGCCGCGGGGTTGTCGGCCGGCATCGGGGAAAACTTGAGGTCGCCGTAAATCAGTTCGCCCATCCTCGGGTTGAAGTAGGGGGGGGTATCGGGATCCCATCCCAGGCCGGGAATGTCGGAGGTGGGGCCGGCGACGACCGCCCGGGTCTGGACCTTGCCCTTTGCGGTGCTCACCGGAAATCCGGAGCGGGTAAGGTCCCGTTCCATTTTGTCCCAAACGATGATCTTTTCCGGGTTTACTCCCGCCTGAACCAGGCTGTCGGTGACCGCCTGCAACACTTCCCGGGCGGTGCTGGTCTGCGGATCTCCCAGGGCGGCGATCTTCACGGCCACGGTGTTGTCCGGGGAGATCCCCAGTTTTTTCCAGGCATCCGCCGGGCGTTTCATGCCGGTCAATCCACAGAGGAGCGAATCCACGGCCGTTTTGACCGCTTCCGGTTTGGGATTGTAGTTGTCGAGAAGGCCGGGGTTTTCGAGGTAGGCGACACGGGACTTGGTGCCCGGATCCTGGGCGAACAGGGACGAGCCGAGGACGAGGAGAAAGGAGACAACAGGCAGGAGACAAGGCAGGCGGAAGGCGGAAGGCCGGAGTTGGAAAGAGGCGGGGTTCACGAAGTTATTAAGATGGGGGAAAGGGGTGCGGTGGGCAACTGGGGGGAAACGGGTTGTTTCCCTGGCAAGGGGTTGGAAAACAGGGGGATGGGATTCTCCGCGGACACCATAGAAAGGGTCAGGCGTGCCAGCGACCTGGTGGAGGTGGCCGGCTCCTACGTGCAACTTCGCCGGGTGGGGGTCAATTTCCGCGGCCTGAGCCCTTTCAAAAAGGAAAAGACCCCCTCGTTTTACGTCCACCCAGACAAGCAGTTCTTCAAGTGCTTCAGTTCCGGCACGGGCGGGGACGTTTTCCGGTTTGTGATGATGATGGAGGGGTTGGACTTCCCCTCCGCCGTCCGCCGGTTGGCCGAGCGGGCCGGCGTTCCGGTCGAGGAGGAGCGGGGAGGGGGAGGCGGAGGCTCCGGAGGCAGCGGCGCGGAGCGGGAGAGGCTTCGCCAAATCCATGCATCCCTGGCGATCCACTGGCGAGACCTGCTGTTGCATGATCCTGCCGCGGAGCCGGCCCGGGCCTACCTCCGGGAGCGGGAGATTCCCCACGAGTGGATTCCAAGATTTGGGTTGGGATATGCCCCGGCGGCGTGGACGGCCACGCTGGAATGGGGAAAGAAAAACGGCTTCAGCGAGGAGGAGATGATCGCCTCCGGGGTGGCCCTCAGGGCCCAGACCGGGCGCGTCTATGACCGTTTCCGCAATCGCCTGATGTTCGCGATCCATGACGAGGGCGGTCGCGTGATCGGCTTCAGCGGACGGGTGCTGGCCGGGGCCGGGCCGGATGAGCCCAAGTACGTGAACTCTCCCGAGACGATGATTTTCAAAAAGGGAAAGGTGCTCTTTGGCTTTGATCGGGCGCGGCGGGCCATGGCCGAGACCGGCCGGGCGATTGTCTGCGAGGGGCAGCTCGATGTGCTGCGGGCCCAGGCGGCCGGTTTTGCCGAGACGGTGGCGCCGCTGGGGACCGGTTTCACCGAGGACCACGCCAAGCTGATCGGACGCTTTGCCAAGGAGATCGTCATCTGTCTCGACGCAGATGCGGCGGGAGACCGGGCAGCGGGCCGACTGGGCGGCGTCCTTGTGGAGGAAGGGCAGGGATGGGGCGGGTTGGCCAAGGCGGAACTGGGTGTGAAGGTGGTGCGGTTGCCGCGGGGCGATGATCCGGATTCGCTGATCCGCAAGGGCGGAGCCGAGGCCTTCCGCGCCAAGCTGGAGGAGGCGGCCGACTTCCTCGACTTTTTCGTCGATTGGCAGAACCAGCAGGAGGGAACCAGCCCGACGGGACGGCGCAGGGTGGTCGAAGCGGTGGCCGCCCTGCTCGGGAAGGTGGAGAATGCGGTGAGCCGGACAGGGTTGGTCACCAAGGCCGCCATGAAGCTTGGTTTGGGCGAGGGGCTGGTGCGGGAGGAAGTGGAAAAGGCAAGGAAACAGGTGAACCTCCGGGCCGAAAGGGAATCGGCCGAAGCCAAGGCGCCGGTTTCGGGAGGCAAGGCGCTGGAAGTTCATCCCGTCATCCGGGAACTGCTCTTGTTGGTGATGGGTTCTCCCTCGCGTCTTCCGGAAGTCGAGCGGCGGGTTGATGAGGTGTGGCTGAAAAATCTGGCGGGAGAAGGGCTGTACCTGAAGATCCGTGACCTTTATCGCGACGATGCCTGGACGGGATTGGCGGATTTGTTGCCGCACCTGGAAGGGGAGGAGCAGGACTTTGTGACCGGCTTGGAGGCCGGGGTTTGGGAAAAACATCCGGAGAACGATTGGGATGGAGCCTTGGAGCGGTTGGCGTGGAGAATGGAGGGTGACTTTTTGAGGCGGGAAGCCGAGATGCTTACCGCCAGGTTGCGCACGTTGAACCAGGGGGATCCCGACGTCGCGGAAGTCCTTCGCCAGCAGGGGGAACTGCTAAGAAAAAGGGCGCGTTTGACACAGGGGGCCGCGAAAGCTAATTCTTAATGTTTATGTTTGATGTCTTTTTCGTTGATGGGGAGTGGTTTTCCGCGTGAAGAAAGTCGCCAAAAGCAAGGCACCCAAGGCTCCGAAACTTTCCGCCAGCCGGGCAAAAATCGCCACCTCGGCCGATCCGGAGATGGGGCCGGGTGAGGAACCCTCCGAAGCCGAATTGATGGCGGTGGAGCAGGAGACAAAAGAGTCCGCCAACGGCGCCTCCGATGCTGCTCCCGCGGGTCTCACCGGTCTGGCCCACAGTCCGGAGAAGCAGGAAAAGCTCCGTGAATTGATCAAGCTGGCCCGGGAGCAGGGTTATCTGACCTTCGACGACCTGCACGAGGCCCTTCCCGAAACGGTGAACCAGGCGGAGCAGGTGGAAGGAGTGCTGGTTTTTCTGCGGACCTTCGAGATCGATGTCATCGAGGCAAGCGAGGTTGACCGGTACAAAAAACCCGCCCGGGACGAGGAAACGGGGGAGCCGGTGGTGGAGGAAAAGGCGGAGAAGCTCGACATCCTCGACGATCCGGTCCGGATGTACCTCCGGCAAATGGGCCAGGTTCCCCTGCTCACCCGCGAGCAGGAGGTGGAAATTTCCAAGAGGATCGAGGAATCGGAGATCGGCGCGGTCCAGCACCTCCACAAATTCGGTTTCATCGCGAGGGAATATGTGTCCCTGGGCGAGAAACTGCTGAACTCCCGCGAAAGGTTTGACCGCGTCATCCAGGACAAAAAGATCGAGGGCCGGGAAAAATACATGGGGGCCCTCAAGGGCCTGGTCCGCCAGCTTCACCAGGCCCACGAGAAGGCCCACCGGGCTTATGGCCGCCTGCTGGAGGCGCGTTCAGCAATCGCCCGGCAGCGGGCGGGGGGGGAACTGTCCAGGCTACAGGAGGCCATGGAGAAGTTTTTCGGAAAATTTTTCTTCAAACAGAAGGTTTTGGAGGAGTTCATCGTTGTCGTGGAAAACTCCCACCGTCAGCTCCAGGAAAAGACGGCGGAGCTGGAATCCCTGCTCAAGTCGAGGTCCCGCAGCCGGGCCCAGGATGTCCGCAAAAAGACCCTCAAGGAGGAGATCGGGGAAATCGAGCACAACTCCCGGCTCTCCCGGGAGGAGTTTTTCGCCCACTACCGCGACCTGAGGGAATGGGTCCGCAAGGCCATGCGGGCCAAGACCGAGATGGTCGAGGCCAACCTGCGTCTCGTCATCTCCATTGCCAAGAAGTACACCAACCGCGGTCTCTCCTTCCTCGACCTGATCCAGGAGGGGAACATGGGCCTGATGAAGGCGGTGGAGAAGTTCGAGTACCGCCGGGGCTACAAGTTTTCGACCTACGCCACCTGGTGGATCCGGCAGGCAATCACCCGGAGCATCGCCGACCAGGCCCGCACCATCCGCATCCCCGTCCACATGATCGAGACGATCAACAAGCTGATGCGCGTGCAGAAGCAGTTGGTTCAGGAGTTTGGACGGGAACCGACCCCCGAGGAAGTGGCGGACGAGACCGGCATGCCGGTGGAGCGCGTCCGTGCCGTCCTCAAGATGGCCCAGCAACCGATCTCCCTGCAGGCGCAGGTGGGCGACAGCGACGACACCACCTT
>DDPU01000028.1:27474-27829 GCA_002342345.1 Verrucomicrobia bacterium UBA2460 | reverse complement strand
CCGTTTCACAGGCCAGCCAGTCCACCGGAGCCTTTTCCGGTCGGTAGGAATGAACGTGGTAAAAATATCGATCCCCGCCGGCGAATAATTCCGCGGTGCGGGACACCGGTTTCACCTCACACCAACCAATCAGGGGAACTTTTTGATTCGGTGAGTTGAATTTTCGGACTGTCCCGGGAATCACCTTCAATCCCTCGACGCCCGGAGCCTCCTCGCTCGCCTCCCAAAGGATTTGGAATCCAAGGCAAATACCGAGATAGGGTTGACCGGCGCCGATCCAGTTTTTCAGATGATCCCACAGTCCCCGTTCTTGCAGTCCCTGGATGGCATCACCAAAGGAGCCTTGGCCCGGCAC
>DDPU01000028.1:21992-27320 GCA_002342345.1 Verrucomicrobia bacterium UBA2460 | reverse complement strand
ACGCCCATGGCTTTGGCCACCTCGGCATCATGGGTGGTGTCCCCGATCAGCAGCGTTTCCTCGGGGGAAACATGGAGTTCCTCAAGCATTTTCAGCCCCTGTTCCACCTTGCCGGCCGCGTAGTGGTCCCGGTTTCCCGCCACGCTGCGAAAATGTTTTCTCACCCCGAAATGCCCCAAAAACTCCTCAAGGGTGTGGTGCGAGTAGGCGGAAAGAACCGCCTGCGACCAGCCGCCCTCCGCGATTTTTTCCAGCAGTTCCCGCGCACCGGACTGCAATCTGCATGCTTTTTTTCTTTTTTCATACTCCACGATGAACTCCGTGCCGGCTTCCTGGAAGGTTTCCCGGCTCCAGTCAAAGCCGACGGCCCGGTAATATTTTTCCACAGGAAAATCAAAGATCTCCTCATAACGCTCCGCAGACAGTTCCGGCAACCCCCTTCGCCGCAGTTGGCCGTTCATGATTTCGCGACACAACCAGGCATCATCCAGCAGGGTGCCGTTCCAGTCCCAGATCAGGTGGCGGTACGGTTTCAGAACCATCTGTGCATTCTGCCAAAAGATATCCGCAAACCCCATCCTGTTTCCTGTTTTCCGCTTTGGGTGAAGCGTTAGCATGTTCTCATGACGGTCACGCTGACCCCCCGCGCCCACTACCCTTCGGGATTCCGCGCTGCCCGCGGTCGGAACTGGGGCGCCCTCGGGGTTCTTTACGCCTCCTACTACATGGCCAGGTACAACTTCCGCTTCGCCACCCCGGGAATGGTCGAGGAATTCGGCTTCAACGTGGCCGACATCACCCAGATCTTCGTGGTCTGGTCCCTCGCCTACGGCACGGGCCAGCTGATCAACGGCCTTTTGGCCGACCGGATCGGCGGAAAAACCTCCATGCTGGTGGGGGCGGCCGGAACCATTGTCTGCAACTTCATCTTCGGCTTCTCCTCCTTTGTCGGCACCCTCGCCACCTTCGGCCTGATTGCCATTCTTAACGGCTGGTTCCAGTCCTGCGGGGCGCCCGGCATGATCAAAATCAACGCCGCCTGGTTTGCCCGCCAGGAAAGAGGCACCTTTTCGGGCATCTTTGGCGTCATGATCCAGCTCGGGCAGTACGCCATCAACACCCTCGCCCCCTTCCTTCTCGGGGGCTTTACGGTGGGACTCTGGTTCTTCGGCACCTGGGTGGTCGAGCCCGGCACCTGGCGGATTCTTTTTATCATCCCTCCCTTCGTCACGGCCGCCGCCGCCGTCCTCATGGCCCTGACCGTAAAGGAGGAACCGGGCGCCGCCGGTTTCCCCAACGTGATCCGGGACGAGCTCGACAACACCGCCGGCACCCGTGTCTCCTTGAAGGAAAGTTTCACCACCATCTTTACCCACCCGCTCGTCTGGTTTTATGCCGCAGCCTACGCCTGCACGGGGGCCGTCCGGCACAGCTCCGACCAGCTATCCGTCCTCTTTTTCACCCAGCAGCTGGGCATCGACATGAAGGCCAAGCCGCTCTCCGTCCTCGTCATTCTGAACCTGATGACCACCACCGCCATCCTCGGCTCGGTCCTGTCCGGCTGGGTCTCGGACAAATTCTTCGGCGGCCACCGCTCCCCGGTCGCCCGTTTCCTTTATTTGCTGGAGGCTTCCGTCATCTCCCTTGCTGCCCTGATGATGTTTTCCGGCCTGATCAAACCCGGCCTTCTCGGCGTTACCTTGGCGGGAATCTTTCTTGTGCTGGTCTCCCTGACCGTAAATTCCACCCACTCGGTCGTCGGTGCCGCCGCCCCGATGGACATCGGCGGAAAGAAAATGGCGGGATTCGCGGCGGGCGTGATCGATTCCTTCCAGTATTACGGCTCGGCCCTNNNGGCGCGCTCGCCATGCACCATGTCCGCAAGGTCCAACTCCATCACAAGAACTCCCCCGACGGGGATCCCAGAATCAAAAACAGTTGATCGGGGTCATCCATCCCCCCGGGGACTTGCCCTCCCTTTTTTAATCAGGCCGCTTTTCCGGCGACTTTCCGCCCAGCCAACTCACCACCAGCCATCCCACCCCCACACTGATGCAGGCATCGGCGATATTGAACGCCGGCCAACTCCACCCCCGGACATGGAAGTCAAAAAAATCCAGCACGTACCCAAGCCGAACCCGGTCGATCAGATTTCCCACGGCTCCGGCCCCCACCATCGCCGTGACCACCTGGACAAACCCTCGGCTCCAGTCCCATGACCGCGCCATCCAGCCCGCAAAAAACAGGATTCCCGCTGCCAGAAGCCCGGTGAGGAGATTGTTCCCCTGGGCCATGCCGAAGGCTACCCCGGTGTTGTGCACCCGGGTCAGCGAAAAGAAGCCCGGGATCATGGTGACACTCGCACCAACCTGGAGTGCCCGCTCAGCCCAAAACTTCAGCGCCTGATCGGCAATCAGGATCCCCAGCGCCACCGGCCAGAAACACCCGCCGCCGTACCGGCCTGACCTCAAGCCGTCTTTCCCTTCACCGCTTCCGCGCACCTCCCGCAAAGCTCCGTATGGGTGGCATCCCGACCCACCGTCTCCTCATGTTTCCAGCACCGGACACACTTTTTGCCCCGTGCCGGCGCCACCTGGACGCTTGCCTCGGCCGGACCGGGTTGCAGCTCCCCATGACTCACCAGGCAGATCTCACGTAGCAGACCCAGGTCCTCGGGCGCCAGTCCGCCTCCCCTGATTTGAACCTCCGCCTCAAGGCTCTTTCCGATCCTTTTCGCCTGCCTTTCCTTTTCCAGGGCTTCGTTCACCTTGCCGCGAACAGCGAGGAGCTTTTCCCACCTGGACTCCTCTTCCGGACTCCAACCGGCAGGAAGGGCGGTCTCGCGAAAGGTTTGCAGATGAACGGATCCCTTTGTTTTTCCGGTCATGTGTTCCCAGGTCTCCTCGGCGGTGAAGGCCAGCACCGGCGCGCTCAACCGGACCAGCGTGTCGAGGACCTCATGCATGGTCGCCTGGGCGGAACGCCTTGCAGGATCGTTTTCCGCATCGCAGTAGATCCGGTCCTTGCAGGCATCGATGTAAAAGGCGCTCAGCTCCACCGAGAGGAACCGGTTCAGGCAGTGGTAAACTGCGGGAAAGTTGTAGTTCCCGTACGCCTCGCGGACATTCCGGGACAACTCGGCCAACTTGGCCAGGATGTAGCGGTCCAGGGCGGTTCTTTTCGTTCCGGGGACGGCGTGTTTTCCAGGGTCGAAATCCGCCAAATTTCCCAGCAGGATCCGGAAGGAATTCCGGATCAGCCGATAACTGTCCCCGACCCGGCCGAAAATCTCCAAGGAAAAAGGCACGTCCTCCTTGGCATCCGCGCTGGCCACCCAAAGGCGGACCACGTCCGCGCCATACTTGTCGACCAGTTCCATCAATCCCGGCGGTTTGCCCCGCGACTTGGACAACTTCTTGCCATCCAGATCGACCACAAAACCGTTGGTGAGCACCGTCCGAAACGGCGGCTTCCCGGTCAGGGCCACGGAAAGCAGCAGGCTGCTTTGAAACCAGCCGCGGTGTTGGTCACTTCCCTCAAGATAAAGATCGGCGGGAAACTTCACCCGGCCGTCCCCGGAAACGGCCGACCAACTGGAGCCGGAATCCAGCCAAACATCCATGGTCTCCCTGCCCCGTTTCCATTCCGCCGGAACCCCGCAGCTTTTCGCCAGCTGTTCATCCGAATCGGCGAACCAGAATCCCGCCCCTTCCTTTTCCGCCCTATCCGCCACCCTGCGGATGATCTTGGGATCGAGGACGGAGACACCGTCCGGCTGGTAAAAAGCGGGGATGGGCAGCCCCCACGATCGCTGCCGCGAGATACACCAGTCGGGCCGGGCTCCCAGCGCCCCGCGGATCCGGCTCTCTCCCCAATGCGGCACCCACTTCACCCCCGCCACAGCCTGAAGTGCCTTATCCCGGAGCTGATCCATGCGGATGAACCACTGGCGGACCGAGCGAAACACGATCGGGGTCTTGGACCGCGGGCAGTGAGGATAACTATGCCGGATCTTTTCCCTCGCCCAAAGTTTGCCGGCCTTTTCCAGCAGATCCGCCACCAGCGGGTTGGCCGCAAAGACGTTCTGTCCCTCGATTTCCTTGATCCCGCAGTCGGGCATCAATTTGCCGGCCTCGTTGACCGGAGAAAATGGCTCCAATCCGTGCTGCCGCCCCAGCACGTAATCCTCGTGACCGTGCCCGGGGGCGATATGGACCATTCCCGTGCCGGATTCCGCCGTCACAAACTCGGCCGCACGAATCAGACCCTCCCTGGCCACCAGCGGATGTCGGTAGGCCCTTTGCTCCAACTCCTTGCCTTTCACCTCCCGCAGCACCTGCAGGTCCTTGCCCGCCGCCTTGGCCACCGCCTCCAACCGGCTTTTGGCCAACCACACCTTCCGGCCGTTGCCGGAACCGGCCAGCACATAACTCATGCCGGGATGGACCGCCACCGCAAGGTTGGCCGGCAGGGTCCAGGGGGTGGTTGTCCAGACCAGCAAATCCTCATCCTTCGCGTCCTTCAGCTCCATTCGGACATAAACCGATTCGTCCTCCCGGTCCGCGTACTCCACCTCCGCCTCTGCCAAGGCCGTCCGGCATCCGGTGCTCCAATGAACCGGACGGAGCCCCTCGTAGACCATCCCCTTTTCCACCAAATCCGCGAGGATGCGGAGTTCGGCTGCCTCGTAGGCGGGACTCATCGTGAGATAGGGACGATCCCAATCCCCGAGGACACCAAGCCTCTGGAACTGCTCCTTTTGCCGGTGGATGAAATGTCTGGCCACTTCCTCGCATTTCCTGCGGATCACTTCCGGGCCCGCGCCGGCCAGTTTCTCCTCCGTCACCACCTTGTGCTCGATTGGCAGACCGTGACAGTCCCAGCCTGGGACAAAAGGCGCCTTCCTGCCTTCCATGGACCGGCTTTTCAGGACGATATCCTTAAGCACCATGTTGAGGGCATGCCCCACATGGGCGTCCCCATTGGCAAAGGGTGGGCCGTCGTGAAGGTGAAATTCAGGGGCCCGGCTTCTTTCCTCCAAAAGCCTCTGGTAGGTCTTTTCCTGAAGCCATCCCTGCACCCACGCCGGCTCCCGCTTGGGAAGATCGCCGCGCATGGGAAACTCGGTTTTGGGAAGAAGAACCGTGTCCCGATAATCCATGGCGCACCTTAGGGAGCGAATCTGAAAAAATCGAAAGGAAACCGCTTTTCACCCGGGAAGGAGCCCGGGAGGCGGAAAGATTGAAGGAACAAGAGCCCTTAGTTGGAGCCAAAAGGCGTGGCGGGGCTGAAGTTGGAGGCGACTCCGCCGTTGACGGGCGGGGTGGG
>DDPU01000028.1:2714-21913 GCA_002342345.1 Verrucomicrobia bacterium UBA2460 | reverse complement strand
GCGAGGGCCTCCCCCTCGGGTTGCCGCGCATCGGTAATTCCCCCCGTCTTGGAAGTGTCAGCACCAAGCACGTTGCCCGCATAGGAACCGTCCCTGTTCTCTTCCCCTCCTGCTGCGGTGGCCAGTTCCCCGAGGAAGGGATTCTTGGAGACCACCATTTCATCGGCCGACTTGCCAAACAGAATCGCCAAAGGTTCCTTGTCCGGATCCTCCGCCTTCAACCCAACCTCAAAATAGGAGAGGAGGGATTTGGTCTGACTCTTCACGTCGGAGGCCTGACCTCCGGCCACTTCCATGACTTTTTCCAAGCCGGGCATGGCCGAGGCAAAAGAGACGAAAAGAGGGGAATACTGGACCACCGCGTCAAGGTTGAGCTCAAAGATGCGAATGGACCCGTCGGAACGCCGCACCAAGGCGATTTGACCCGGAAGAAGAATGGAGGATTTCCCGGTGTGGGAACTGACTTTGGCCGTTCCCGCGGTTTCCAGGATCACAAAGGAAAAGTTCCCCTCAGCATCACGACTGGCCATTAGGGTGGTTCCCGTGACTTCCCCGCTGATGCCATCCGCCTCCACCCGGGTGGCGCCGTTTCCAGGGGGAATATTCAACAACAGGGATCCCGACTGAAGATTCACGGCCCGCTCCTTGGAGAGAAAGCTTAGCTTGGTGTTCGGGGCAATTCGCATCGTGGAGGAATCCCCGAAACGAAGCTCGGCGAGCGATCCCGCACCGGTGGCCACAGGGGTTTTTTCAGCAAGCTTGTCGGAGGATTTGGCGGAGGTTCCTTCCCCCGTGGTGACCTGATTGACGACCGTCAGAAATTCCCCGTGGGAGAATTCCCGTTCCGCCCTGGCATCCTGCGCCTGCCCGATCAGAAAGAGGCCGGTGACGGCAAGAAAAAGGCTCCGGAGTTCGTTTTTCATAGAGTGGCGTCTTTCTTGGAGTCACTCTGCCCCCGCGTCACCCCCTGCGGGGTTCTCAGTTCGGCCTGGACCTTCTCGCCAAAACCCCCGGCAATCGAAACCAGCGCCTTACCCTGGGTGGCATCGAGCACGGCTTTGGAGCTTTGCAGACGGCTCGCTTCGAACTTTCCGGACATCTCGACCAAACGCACGACGCTGCCGGGTTGAATCTCGGCGATCACCCCCGGGGAAGCCATCAGGATCACCAGTCCGTCCCCAGCCGTTTTCACAACGGTGCCTTCCTTCAGGACCATTCCCCGGCGCAGTTCCAGTCCATTGTCATACGTGGCCTTGCCTTCCATCCAAAGAATCCTGCCCACGCAACTGGTCGGCCCCGGTTCGGCGCGGAGCCATGGATAAACTCTTTTGGCGAAACCTTCCGCCTCCGATCCCCCCGCGGCAACCTTGGGCAGATCGGCGATGCCAGAGGCGGTGGAAATCAGGTCACGGAGATCCGGACGGATTTCCAGAGCATCCAGGGCAATCTGCCTTGCCTGACCCGGTTCCGCGGCACAGGCGGATCGCACGATTTCCTCAGCCTCCGCCGAGGCGGCCTTGATGGCATCCTCCGCCATATCCACCAGAAAATCGGCCCGGGAATCCCGTTTGATTTTTTCCAGGGTGGCCATCTCGGGGGATCCGGAAGGCATTTTCTTCGCCTGCTTTTCCCCGGGCCAGGAAAGGGACGAACCCGCTTTTGCCTCGGCCACTTGTGCGGCTCCGGCTTCCTCGACCAGACGAATTCCGCCTTCCGCGACCACCAGCCGGGCTCCGGTTCCGGTGGTTTTGGTCACCTGAAAAAGGCCGTCGGAACTTTGGATGACGACCCCGTCCCCGAGGCCACAAACATGGAGCCGGGGGGCGGCCAAGGGCTGCACGATCTGGGTCAGAAGCGTCCCTTCCAGCAGGGTGATTTTCACGTCCTTTTGGCCAGCCTCAAGGGGAGCAATCTGGATGCGCCCACCCGCAAGAAGCTGATGATAGATCCCCGGACCGCTCTGCAGGCCGATGGGGGCAGCGCCGGCCGCAACAACCGCACCGGCTTGCACCGCTTCTCCATCCAAAAGCTTCCTCTCCGGTTGCCCCACATAGGTCACCTTGGCATCGGCGCCACAGGAAAGAATTTTGCCGGGGCGATTACTCCATCCTCCCTTCCCTGCACTGGTTTTCCAGGCTTCCAGCCTCTCCCGGAACCGAACCAAGCCCTTGGGGGGGGTATTGGCGTTGGCGGCCACTTCCTTTCCTGCCGCCGTGTCCAGGTTTCCCAGATCGGCCATCAGGAAACGGGCCCCTCCGGTCTTGGCCAATTCAAATTGGGGTTTGTTGGCGGAGTCGAAACGAACCGTGACGGTGCCATCCGATTTCATCCCCAGGGAGAGGCCGAAGGCTTCCACTTCCATTTCCGACAAAACCCCCTGGGCATCGCTCAAAAGAACCTCGGGCTGACCTTGGGAATTTTTTCCGAAACTGACCCTGAGGGAGGATTTCCCCGAGGTGACGACCTCCCCTTTGGCACCCTCGCTGATATCGGTGATCTTCGTGGCCTTGCCATCCATCACTTCCAGGCAAGGAAAGGATGGGTTGTAACGGATCTTGAACTCGGGGGCCGATTCCGCGGTGTGGGCAAGACCCCAACCCAAAATAACGACCAGGAACAGGGGCCATCCTCTACGCTCGGAGGCTTTCTTCATCCGTCTTAATCCTACCCGCCAAATTGGAAATTTCAATAGGCAGGCTTGAAGTTTTATCGAGTTGTCAAAAAGGCGTAACATCATGATTTGGACAAGTTTCCATAATTTTAGTTCAAGTTATAAGACACTGAACTTCAACGAATTGTTGAGCTTTCAAAAAGTCAACCCGGCTTGATCCCTCCTACCTATTGTGCATTCTCCGGCTGTGCCGGTTTTTTTTTCCTCTGATTTAAGCATCCACCCGCCCCGATGTTCGCGGACCGGTGGTCGGGGTGATCTCGCTTGAGGCCTCCCGCCATCGTCATTGGCTCGGGTTTCGGAGGGCTCGCTGCCGCCGCCCGCCTCCAAGCCCGCGGTTACGACGTCACCCTGCTGGAGGCACTCGAGCAGCCCGGCGGCCGTGCCTCGGTCTTCCGCGATAAAGGTTTCACCTACGACGCCGGTCCCACCATCCTCACCGCCCCATTCCTAATCGACGAACTCTTCGCCCTTTCCGGAAAAAAAACTTCCGACTACCTGCGCATCGTCCCTTGCAAACCTTTTTACCGGATCGCCTGGCACGACGGCGTTTCCTTTGAATACACGGGCCGGCAGGAAGAGATGGAAGAACAGGTCCGCCGCATTGCCCCGGAAGACCTGGAGGGTTACCGCAAATTCGTCGGGGAAACCCACGCCATCTTTCAGCGTGCTTTTCTCGAACTGGCCGACCAGCCCTTCACCCATTTTACCGACATGCTGCGGGTCGCACCCGACTTGATTCGCCTGCGCTCCGACCGCTCCGTCTGGCAGATGGCCTGCCGCCACGTCAAAAACCAGCGCATCCGCGAGGTGCTCTCCTTCCATCCCCTCCTTGTCGGCGGGAACCCTTTCCAATCCTCCTCGATCTACGCGATGATCCACTACCTGGAACGGGAGTGGGGCGTCCATTTTGCCATGGGGGGAACCGGCGCCCTCGTCCAGGCCCTCGTCAAACTCCTCGAGGATCTCGGTGGAAAACTCCGGCTGAACTCCCCCGTCGAGGAACTTCTCGTGGAAAACGGCGAGGCAGCCGGCGTCCGCCTCCGTTCCGGCGAGGTGCTCCGCGCCAAGGTCGTTGTCTCCAACGCCGATGTCTCCAATTTCTACCAAAAACGCGTGGCTTCCGGGCATCGGCACAAATGGACCGACGGCCGCCTCCGCCGGATGCGTTACAGCATGTCCCTGTTTCTGATTTATTTCGGCACCAACCGGACCTACCCCGAACTCGCCCACCACACCATCTGGCTCGGACCCCGTTACAAAGGCCTACTCGACGACATCTTCCACCATCGGATTTTGGCCGAGGATTTCTCCCTTTACCTGCATGCCCCCACGCGGACCGATCCCTCGCTCGCCCCTCCGGGACACGAGTGCTTTTACGTCCTTTCTCCCGTCCCCCACCGCGGCGCACCAGGGGACCTTATCGACTGGGAGAAGGTGAAGGAGGGATACGCCGACCGCATCCTCGCCGCTCTGGAAAAATCGCTCATCCCGGGCCTGAGAAAGCACCTGGTCAGCAAAATTCTCTTCACCCCGGCCGATTTTGAAACCCGGCTCGACGCCCACCTCGGATCCGCCTTCCAGTTCGAGCCCATCCTCACCCAAAGCGCTTGGTTCCGGCCCCACAATGTCTCGGAGGACGTGAAAGGCTTTTATCTTTGCGGGGCCGGCACCCATCCAGGGGCCGGCGTTCCAGGCGTCCTTTCCTCGGCCAAACTGCTCGACCGCGTCATCCCAGCCCCTGGCCGGTCTTCTTAAGCCTGTCTGATACCTGCGGTTCCCCCCTTGCACGCAAGCCCTGGCGTGGCAACCTCGGCATCGCTGATATGATTTGCCGGACTCCAGGGGAAAAAAGGTCGGAAAAGCTCTTCCGTTCCCGCCTTCGCCCCTACCTCAAAACAAAAAAAACCCGGACGGTCCCCGCTTCTCCCAAAGCCCGCGCCGAAAACCATTCGGAAATCGTGGTCCTCCCGGTTGCCGACGTCACCCACTTGTTCAACCACGATGCCATGCTCGCCGCCAGCCACGCCATCGAGGACCTAGCCCACGACACCGGCTGCGGCGAGCTCATCGCCACCTTCCAACGGATCGAAAACTTCACCCCCCAAAGGGACCGTTACCTGCAGATCGCCGGGGAAATCGACGCCGTCCGCGTCTGGGCCGAAGGCGAACCCCCCGGCCGCACCCCCGCGATCGACTTCATCCCCATTTTTCATCCCCTCCTTACCCGCTACTGGGTCGTTCTCTTTGAAAGCGCCGAGGTCCACGCGGTCCTGTTCTGCAAGCAGGCCAACGAATCCCCCCATTTCTCCCGTAAAATCTTTTCCGGTTTTTACAGCTTCAATCCCTTTCTGGTCCGTTGCATCCGCCGCCGCTTCAGCCTGCTGGCCGCCGGCGTGGACGGTGTCGTGGCTCACTTTGAACGCAACTTCGGCCCCTGGATGCCCGATCAGGACGCGCTCGCCGACATCGACGCGCTGCTCACGCCGGCCTGACGGGGCCCTCCCCGACTTCCCTCTCCCCTCGCTCCGCAACCGTTGCTAGGTTGCTGTTATGTTCCCTCCCGTGAATTTTTCCTTTTGGTTCCTCTGCTACCTCACCCTGGTTTTCGGCGGTGCTCTCTGTTTTCTCTTCTTCGGGGGATGGCGACGCCTCCTCACCTGGCTCCAACCCCCGGCCCTGACGGCCACCCTGTCCTTCGGCCCCTGGCCCATGGTGATGGCGGTTTCCTTTCTGGGAAGCGCCGCCTGGATCGCCCCCGCCCTACTTCCCGGAGCAGGCTTGGCTGCCGGACTCCTGCTCACTTCCTTCTCCGGCTTGCGGCCCGGAAACTTTTGGGGGCTGCAGGGCAGAAATCCCGCCAAGGACCTTGGGCAAAGTCTGCGAAACCTTCTCATCCTCCTCTGGCCGGTCCTCTTTCTCCTCCTCCTGAGTTCGAGCCTCTACCTGGCCCTCGGCCTCCCCCTGGAACCCCAACCCGCCCTTCTGAAATTTCTCGAGGCCAGGGAACTTGGCCAAATGTTACCGTTCCTCGCCTACGCCCTTGTCCTCGCCCCCGTCTGGGAGGAAGTTTTTTTTCGCGGCACCCTTTTTCCCTGGCTGGCCGGCCGCCTGCCGGTCCACCAGGCCCAATGGCTCTCCGCCCTTGCTTTCGGCGCCGTCCACCTTCACGGACCCACCCTGATCCCGCTCACCGTCTTTGGCGCCCTGTTGGCCGGGATCTATCGGACCAGCGGCAGCTTGGTGCCCTCCATCCTTGTTCATGCGTTCTTCAACGCAAACACCTGCATCCTGCTTTTGCTCGGTCGGGCCGCCACCGCATGAGGCCGCGCCGCTCCCGGGAGGATTTCTGGATCGCCCAGTGGACGCGCGCGCTGCGCTCCCCCAGACTGGCGGGACTCCGCCACGGTCCCGGTCACGATTGCGCCGTGCTCGCCCCTCCCTCGGGAGGAATGGATCTCGTCCTGAAAACCGATGCGGTCGTCGAGGGCGTCCACTTTCTCGGCTCCACCCCGGCCCCGCTCGTCGGGCGGAAAGCCATCGCCCGACCTCTGAGTGACCTCGCCGCCGCCGGCGCCACCCCCCGCGCCGCCCTGGTCACCACCGGATGTCCCGGAAAAAAATCCGCGACCCGCCTGCAGGCCGTTTATCGTGGGCTGGCCCGGGCCGCCCGCCGCTGGAACATCTCCATCGTGGGGGGGGAAACCGTCCGCACCCGGCAACTCCTTTTGTCCGTCTCACTCCTCGGCACCGTTCCGCGCGGCCAATCTCCCCATCGTGGCGGCGCCCGCCCGGGCCATCTTGTTTTTGTGACCGGCAAACTGGGCGGTTCCTGGCCCCTTCGGCATCTCACCTTCAACCCACGCCTCAAGGAGGGCCAATGGCTGGCCCGGAAAAATTTCCCCTCCGCCGTGATGGATCTCAGCGACGGGCTGGGTGCCGATCTCCCGCGGCTTGCCCGCATGTCCCGCGTTGGCTTCCGCCTCCACCTTCAAAAACTTCCCCTCGCACCGGGTGCGGACGTCCGGCAGGCCCTTTCCCAAGGCGAGGATTACGAACTCCTTTTCACTGTTCCCAGGAACAAGGCCGCCCGGCTCCGGAAAACCTGGCCGTTCACCACCCGTCTCACCGAGATCGGCGTCTGTCTTCCCAGCCGCTCCGGTTTTCAAACCGGCGGACTTGCGCTCCAAGGCTATGACCATCTCCGCTGAAATCTGCAGGGACGCAGAGGCCACCCGCGCCCACGCCGCCCACTCCCTTGCCCGTCTCAAGCCCGGCACCATTATCCGCCTGCACGGCCCGCTCGGGGCGGGAAAATCGGAATGGGTCCGCGGGCTCGCCGCCGCCCTTGGCATACCCGGACAAGTCCCCAGTCCCACTTTCACCCTCTGCCAACCGCTTCGCGGCGGCCGGTTGCCCCTCGACCACTGGGACCTCTACCGCCTGGAACAGGCGCGCGACTGGGACTCCCTCGGCTGGCCCGGTTGTCTGGTGACTTCCGGACTCGTCGCGGTCGAGTGGCCCGACCGCTTTCCCGGAAAATGGCCTGACACGGTCGCGGACCTCGCCATCGTCCCGCAACCTGACGGCACCCGCCAAATCCGTTGGCTCCCCACGGCATGACCCGTCTCATTCTCGAAGCCTCCGCCACTCCCGCTACCTGGGTCTTCAGCCGGCAGGGCGAAATCCTTTCCTCCGGAAAACTTTCCGGAACCGTCGCCGCCAACCTGATCCCTTCGCTCGAAAAGGAGTTCCCCAACCCTCCCCGGCCGGATCAGATCCTCGTCGGGGTGGGGCCCGGCTCCTTTTCCGGCATCCGTTCGGCGATCGCCTCGGCGGAAGGATTTGCCGCGGTCTGGCACTGCCCCGTCCTGCCGATCCGCAGCACCGGCTCGCTCGCCTGGCAGTTTCCCAAGGCCACCCTTTTGGGTGTTTTTTCGGACGCCCGCCGGGGCGACATTTTTGCGACATTTTACGCCGGCGGAAAACTGGAACGACCCACTGCGGTCCACCCCGCCTCGGAACTCCCGCTCCTTCTCTCCCGTTGCAGTTTGGCCGTCACCCCGGACGGATTGCCCGGTGTCGGCCAGACCGCCACCCCCAACGCCGCGACCCTCGCCGCCTACCTGCATGCCCACGGTCTCGAACCCGGCCTCCCCCTCGAACCCATCCATCTCCGCCCCGCCCTGAAACCAGCTTGATTTTTTTTATTTCCGCCCCCGTCAACGTCAAAGAAAACGAAAACGAACAGTTTTCGCGCATCCGCAGTCTTTTCTAGGATCGTCTTATGCCCGCCCCGCTCCGCACCTGGTGCACGGTTTCCCTTTCGGCCCTGCGCTCCAACCTGCGCATTCTCCGCGCCGCCGCTCCCCGCGGCATCCGCATTCTCGCCGTCGTCAAGGACAACGCCTACGGACACGGCTTGGTCCCGGTGGCCCGTGCCCTTTCCCGGGCCGGTTGCGAGGAATTCGGCGTCGCCTTCGCCTCGGAGGGGGCGGAACTGCGCCAAGCCGGCATCCGGGAACCGATTCTTCTGCTTGGCTCCTCCCTTCCCCCGGAATTTCCCGTCGCCCTCGCTCATCGCCTCACCGTAACCCTTTCCTCCCTGCAGGAGGCGCAGGAACTCGCGCGGGCTGCACAAAAAGCCCGCACCACCGCCCTGGTCCAGGCGAAGCTCGACACCGGCATGAACCGGCTTGGGGCCAAGCCGGCCGAATTCCAAAGGCTTGTCGCGTATGTCACCCGCCACCCCCGGCTTGAACTCACCGGAACCTTCACCCACCTGGCTTGCGCCGGATCGGACTCAAAAATTACCCGCCGCCAGCTGGATCGATCCTTCCTGCTCCCCATGACGGGCCGCCGGCATTACGCCAACACCGCCGCCAGCCTATCGCGCCATCCGGATCCCATGACCCACATCCGCCCGGGGCTCGGATTGTACGGCGTCGATCCCCGCACCGGCGGTCGCGCGCCCCTCCGCCCGGTGCTCTCCTGGAGATCCCGGATCCTTTTGGTCCGCCGGGTGGGCCGCGGGGAAACCGTCAGCTACGGAGCCACCTTTCGTGCCCCGCGGGATTTGCAGGTCGCCGTCGTGGCAACCGGCTACGCCGATGGTCTTCCCTTTTCCCTCGGCAACCGGGGCCACGCCCTCATCCGCGGCCGGCTCTGTCCGATTCTTGGCCGCGTCACCATGGACATGACCCTGCTGGATGTCTCCCGCCTCCCCCGCGCCCGCCGGGGGGACGAGGTCGTCTGGATCGGTCGTTCCGGCAAAAAAATCCGCACCGCTTCCGACCTGGCCCGCGAGGCTGGCACCATCCCGTGGGAAATCTTCACCCGGATCGCCCCACGCATCCCGCGTCTCTACTCCTGAAAACTTCCCCCCCGACACTGGCGGTCGCCGGCGCCGCCACACTGGCCATTGCCCTTCTTTTTCCCGTCCGTTTTCACGCCTTGGAGGAAAAAGTCCTGCTGGCCGCCGGCAAGGGAACCCCCTCCTTGCCGGAACTGGCCGCATCCCTCCTCAATTCGGAACACCTCGGAGCGGGACTGCGCATCGCCCTGCTCGCCCAATCCATGGACATTCCCGGCGGATCCGGAACCACCGCCTCGGCCGAGGCCATCCTCTCTTCCCGGCGCGATCTCGCCTGGCTGGGCACCCGGGATCCCCGCCTCGAACAGGTTCTCGCCACCTCCGGGCTCGCTTTTGAAAAAAATGTCACAGCGCCACCCGCCATCCTCACGCTGCTTCTCCGTGAGCCCGTCCGGATCCGTCTGCGCCAAACCCTCAAAGCGAATCCTTCCCCGGGAGTGCAGTCCCTGCTCAACACGCTCGATCTCAGGCCTCTTCCCCCTCTGCTTCCTGCCAACCAGCCGGGCGGCCAACCCCTCGAGGCCGTCACTCTCCTCGCCGCCCATCTGCTCGACACCGCCGCCTTCTCCCCCGCACTCGCCAGCGAGCTAAAAACCTCCGCCTATGCCGCCAACGAAGAAAGATCTCTCCGCCCTCTCCAACCGGCCCTGCTCTCCCTGCTCTCCCTCTCCCGCCGTTTCGACTACGACTCCCTGCGCGAGCTCGTTGCCGGGGTGGAGAGCCTCGCCACACTCGACTGGCTCGCCGGCCAAGTCCGCTCCCCCGCCGAACCGGGCGACCTCCTCCTGGCGGCCACCCTCTGGGCTGGGCCGGCCGACCGCCTCACCCGGCTCCCCGAACCCGCCAAGAACCCCTGGGCCGTCCTCTCCGCCTCGCTGGCCGCCGGTCGCGGCTCCCTCGAGCTCCTCATCCAACGCCGTTGCCCTGTCTTCTCCAACCCGATCTCCGTCCACCCCGCCCTGGTGCCTTGGCTGCTCCTCTGGGAAAAACCCCTCCTTTTTCTCCGTGCGCTGATGCTTCTCCTCGCCTCCTGGTTTTTGGTGAAAGCCCTCTGGGGCATCCTGCACACCCCCTCCCCACAAACCCCGGGCCCTTGGCGTCCCGCACCCGTTTTCGCCCAGGCAATCTTGTTGGCTCTTTTGCTCGGCACGCTGCCGGAACCCTCTGTCACCCGACCGAAACCCCTTCCCAACTACCGATTGAGTCTCGCCCTGCCCGGCTCCCCCGTTAAAATGGAAGGGACTCCCCGCTTCTCCATGGAACCGACCAACCTCATCACCCTGATCCTCTTTCTGGCGATCCAGATCGCGGTCTACCGCATCTGCATCCGCCGCATCCGCCAGATCGAGACCGGCCCCGGCGACCCCGCCCTCAAGCTCCGCCTCCTGGAAAACGACGATAACCTCTTCGATTCCGGCCTCTACGTCGGCATCGGCGGCACCGCCATCGCCCTTGTCCTCCAGGTCCTGGGCGTCATCCAGCCCAGCCTGCTCGCCGCCTACTCCTCCAACCTGTTCGGCATCACCTGCGTTGCCATTATCAAGATCTTCCATGTCCGTTCGTGCAAACAGCGGTTGCTCCTTCCCCCCGCCAAAACCTAACGGGAAAAACGGGCCTGAACCCCGCCCGATGACGTGAACAAAACCCTTCTCCTCATCCTCTGCGACTTTCTTCTCCTCAACCTCCTTGCCCTCTCCCGCTGGGACAGGACGGAACCGCCCACCGCGCCCGCGGTTGCGGCCCGGCCCGCCTCCGCCCAGGACGATGTCGTTGCCGCCCTCCGCCTCAGCCTCGAGGAGGAAAAAGCCAACCGGGAAAAACTCGCCCGGGACCTCGCCGCCACCCGGGACGAATCACGCTCCCGCGCCGCCGTGCTTGACCAGGCCCGTGTCCGCACCACGGAACTCTCCGAACGCCTGCAAAAAACCGAGCAGGAGGCCACCCGCCTCGCCCAGCAGGCCCAGATGGAAACCGAACGCTCCCGCGCCGCCCTGGAGAGCATTCGGGCCGAGGCCGAATCCCTCCGCCAGGCCAAGGAAAAGCTCCGCACGGAGGCGGACGCGCTGCGCTCCCAACTCACCGTTGCCGAGGTCCAGGCCAAATCCTCCGAGGAAAAGGCGAAACTTACCGCCGCCTCGCTCCGCCAGGCCGAGGAGGAAAAGAAAAAACTCATCGAACAAAACCAGTCGCTGTCCCAGGGCGTCAGCCAGCTCGCCGAAAAGTCCGGCCAGATAACCAGGGAAATCCGCGAATACCGCCCCATCGCCCCAAACGCCCTTTACGCCGGCTATCTGGACCGCCGCGCCACGGTTCGCCTGATGGCCGAGCGCCCCTCCGCCCAGGGCCAGCGCGTCCGGCGGACAGAATCCCGCGCCATCCTCCTCACGGATGGCACCCGCACCGCCGCCCTGGTTCCGCTCAGCCAAACACCCTTTGACTTGGGCGATGCCGAGGGCTCCTGGGACTCCCTCACCGGAACCCTCACGCTGCCCCCACCCTCCAATTTTCCCCAACCTCTTCCCAATCTCGAATCCCTTCAGGGTTCCGATCCCCGTTTGCTGCTCGCACCGGTCCCCCTTGCCCTTGTCGAAAAACATCCCGAACTCGCCTACCGCATCGCCTCCGACCCGTTCCGCTTTCCCAAAGCCCTCCTCATCTCCCCCTCCGGCAAAGGTTACGGCGAGTGTTCCTTCAAACTGGAACCATCCTTCCCCGGGTACCTCGAAATGGACTCCCGCTTCCTCAACCGGCTTCAGGGCGAGTACGCCCCGGAGGCCGGCGACATCGTCCTATCCCTCAACGGCGAATTTCTCGGGGTCATGATCAACGACCGGTTCTGCGCCCTTGTTTCCTCCCTCCTTCCCGGCCCCGGCCTGCCCCTGGATTCCAAGGGCGCCTCCCGATCCGCGGGGGAAACCCTCGCCATCCTGAAAAAAAGGGCCTCCGCGCTGGATTCACCGCTCCGGTGAGGGAATGCACCGCCCGAATATCTTTTCTTCCCACCCGCCCTCCTTGCCCTAAAGAAACCCAAGAATCTTGAACGCCCCGCAAGCCCAGACCCTCACCTTCGAGAACGCCCACGCCCTCTCGGAACTGTACGCCGCCGACGAAAGCCTCCTCCGCGAAACCGAATCCACCCTGGGGGTCAAACTCACCGCCCGGGATGCCCAGCTGAAAATCGACGGAGCCAACGGTTCCGTCACCTCCGCCCAGGAATTGTTCCGCCAGCTTCACCTCGCCCACCAGCACGGTCTCCGCATCCGCCGGCATGAGTTTCTTTACGCCCTCAAGGCCGTCCAGCGGGGCGAAGGCAAACAGCTGGAAAGCATCTGGTCCACCCGCATCCAGGTCTCCGGAAAAAAACCCGTCATCATCCCGAAAACATTCCTGCAAAAGGCCTATGTCGACGAAATCCGCCGGAACGACCTGGTCTTCGGCCTGGGTCCCGCCGGCACCGGCAAGACTTACCTGGCCATGGCCATGGCCGTTTCCTACCTCAAAACCGACAAAATCAACCGCATCATCCTTACCCGTCCGGCTGTCGAGGCCGGCGAGGCACTCGGCTTTCTCCCCGGCGATCTTCAGGAAAAAATCTTTCCCTACCTGCGCCCCCTTTACGACGCCCTCTACGACATGCTCGATGTCGAGGAGATCCAGAAGATGATGGACAAGGGCATCCTCGAGATCGCCCCCCTCGCCTACATGCGGGGACGCACCCTCACCGGAGCCTTCGTTATCCTCGACGAGGGCCAGAATGCCACCACGGAGCAGATGTTCATGTTCCTCACCCGCCTCGGTCCGGATTCCAAGTGCATCGTCACGGGTGACCCCACCCAGGTCGATCTTCCCCACCACCGCAAATCCGGCCTCGTCGAGGCCGTCCAGGCCCTCACCCCCATCGACGGCATCGGCTTCGTCCGCTTCGAGGACACCGATGTGATCCGCCACGAGCTCGTCGGGAAAATTGTCCGCGCCTACAAGGAACACCGCGGCGTCCGCCAGACCAGTCTCACACTGTGAACCCGCCGGCGCCGCTCCTCGGGCGGGCCGTGGCGGAAAACCGGCTCGAATCCGACCAACGCCTCCGCGCCGGCCTTTTCGCGCTCTCCGCCCTGTTGGCCTATGGCCTGTCCCTTTTCACCCCCGCGGCCCACACTCCCGCAGCCTGGATCGCCGTTTTTTTCACCGCCTTCGTCCTTCCCTTGGTTCTCTCCATTGTCATCCCGGAAGCCTTTGTCCGGAACCGCCTGCTGGGCCTTTTTCTGCTCACCCTGATCGGAAACTTCGCCTTTATCCTTCTCCTTCTTCGTCTGGCTCACCACTACGCCCTGAGTGCCGGCATCTATCTTCTTCCCCCCGCGCTGGCCGCCCTCACCCTCACCACCTTGGTGGGCCCCCGGGCGGGCTCGCTGCTCGTTGTGCTGGTCGGGTTAGCGGAACTTTTCCTGCTCCACACCGACCAGCGGTACCTGGTCGCCTCCGTCACCACCGGCCTGGGTGCCGTGATTCTTTCCCAGCACATCCACCGCCGCTCTGACCTCCTCAAGGCCGGCGCCGGCATCGGCTTGGTTGCCCTTTTCTCCACCGTCCTCGGCGCGGGTCTCTCCTTCACCGCGACCTGGCAGGTGATTCTCACGGAGGCCGTCTCGGCCGCAGCCCTCGGTCTGCTTGGCGCCATTCTTGTGGGCGCCCTGCTCCCCGTCCTCGAATCGGCCTTCGACCGAACCACCGACCTCTCCTGGCTTGAGTTGATGAGCCCGGACCGCCCCATCCTCCGGCGTCTCGCCCTCGAGGCGCCGGGAACCTACCTCCACAGCGTGCTCGTCGGCCATCTCGCCGAGGCCGCCGCTGCCGCCTCCGGCGCCGCCAACCCGCGCGCCTGCCGGGCCATGGCCCTCTTTCACGACATCGGCAAACTCAAAAACCCGGAGTATTTCACGGAAAATTTCACCGCGGCCCACCCCAACCCCCACGCCTCGCTTCCCCCTTCGATGAGTTCGCTGATCATCCTCGCCCACGTCAAGGACGGGGTAGCCCTCGCCCGGCAAAACCACCTGCCCCGGCGCATCCGCGAGGCCATCCGCGAGCATCACGGACGCACCCTTGTTTGGTACTTTTACCAGCGGGCCCTCCAGCAGGAAAAAGACGCCCGCTCCGGCGGCAAGATCCTCCGTCTCCGTGAGGAGGACATTCCCGAGGTCGAGGAATCCTCCTTTCGCTATCCGGGGCCCCATCCCCAGTCTCCCGAAACCGCCATCCTTTCCCTTGCCGACGCCGCCGAGTCCGCCTCCCGGGCACTGGGAAAGCCGATGCCGGGCGATGCCGCGAGGCTTGTCGACCAACTTTTTCAGGAACGGGAAAAAGAAGGCCACTGGGCGGAATGCGGACTCACCGCATCCCAGTGGCAGGCCGCCCGCAAGGCGCTTGCCGAGGCTGTGGAAAACCTCCTTCGCCCCCGTATCCGCTACCCCAAGGACCGACGTGGATCCAAAAAAACCGACCCTGCGGTGGATCAACCGTCAAAGACGGCATCCGCCGAACCTGGCCTACCTGCGTCGTAAGGTGGCGGACGCCTTGGGGCGCCTGCCGGCGACCAGGCTCAGGCGCCTGCCCGCGGAACTCAGCGTCATCCTTGTGTCCGCACGGGAAAGCGGACGGCTGCATCAACGCCATCTCGGCGACCCCTGCCCCGCCGATGTCCTCGCCTTCCCCCACGGGGAAATCGTCGTCTGTCCCGACGTCGCCGCGCAGTTGGGCAAGGGCCACGGCCTCAGCCTCCGGGACGAACTCCTCACCTACATCCTTCACGGAATCCTTCACCTCGCCGGCTTTCGCGACTCCACCCGTTCCGGGGCTCTCTCCATGCGCAGATTGCAGGCCAAGCTCCGTCACGCCCGGAACCCCCGCCCCCGCTAGCGGTCGGAAAAAGTTGCAGAGCCGGGTGCCGGCTACCTTTCCCTCCGCAGCCAAAGGTTCGCCTCGTCCACCTGGCTCGGATTCACCGCCTTCACCATTCTGGGGATCTCAAACGTCCGCTCCACTCTCGCAAAAATCTCCGAGACGGGATCCCCATCCTCGTCGATCAGCTCGACCACCAGGCGGTGCCTCCCCTCGGGCAAACCGGTCCACGCATAAGGCTCCGGAGAGGACAAGACTGTCTCCACCCCGTTCAGCAGAAGTCTCACCCGGTACCCCTCCTTGGCCAGGCTCACATTGTGGGCCCGAAAATCAAACCACACCTTCCCCTCGGCGTCGGGAAAAGCCATTCCGTCTTTCGGCAAATTCACGGTCAGATACGGCTTGTCCAGGGGCTGGAAGTTGGAGAAGTCCTGCCGCCGGACAAAAAAATCCAGCCGCGCACCGGCTTCCGGACCGGCAAGCATCTTGCCGTCCGGCTTGACCGCATGAATCCGCAGCACATGCGCGCCCGGTGCCAGCCCGTGCAGGACCACCGGCTTGAGCTCATGGGAATGCTCCAGGGGAGAGCCGTTGTCGACGATCACATGGAGCCGGTTACCCCCGTCCCCGATCGCGTAATTTTCCGCCCGCACGAAGACATCCACCGTCTCCCACGGCGTCACCTCGCCTTCCCGGGGGGATTCCACCACCACCCGAACCGCCTGCCCGGGATGGATCGGGGCGCCCGTGTTGGTCGGCGGCTTCACCGCCCGCTCGGCCCGGCGCACCGGCTCCGGATGAGGCCCGGCCATCCGCACCTCCTCCGCCACCGCCTCCGCCCGCCTCACCGGTTCTTCCTCATTCTGGCTCCTCGCGGGGACGGCACCGGCGAACAGGACAAGGCAAAGGATCAAAAACAGCATCTTCATCCTCGTCTTTTGGGATTCCTCATCCGGCCCTAAGCTTTTCCCGACCATGCCCGCCCTGCAACTCCCCGTTCCGCTGGACCTTGCCGCCACTCTTCTGGGCGGACAGTCCTTTTGCTGGAACGAGGTCATCCCCGGGGAGTTCGCCGGATGGATCAGCGGCCATCCCGTCACCCTTTCCGTCCGCCACCACCGCCTTGTTTGGGACAACCCTCTCCTTCCCGGCTCCGCCGTGGAGCGTTACCTCAGCCTGGATCTCGACCTCGACCCGCTCCTTTTTTCCGCGTCCTCCCGGGACCGGTGGCTGCCCCATGCGCGGCAAAAGCATCCCGGCCTTCGCCCCCTCCGGGAGGATCCCTGGGAATGCCTCGCCAACTTCATCTGTTCCTCCCTGAAACAGATCGTCCAGATCCGCCAGATCAACGAACGCCTCCGCCGAACCTTCGGTGGTGCCCACCGCGACTTTCCCTCCCCCGCGCGCCTGGCCCGTGCCGGGGAAAAGGCCCTGCGCTCCTGCCAGCTCGGCTACCGTGCCAAGCATCTGGCTGCCACCGCCAAGGTTTTGACCCGTCAGCCCCGTTTCCTCGAGATTCCGGCCGCCTGGGCCACGAAACGGGCCGCGGAACATCTGGAGCAGTTGCCCGGAGTGGGGCCAAAAATATCCCGCTGTGTGCTCCTTTATGCCTACGGGCGATGGGATTCCTTTCCCGTCGATGTCTGGGTCGCCCGCCTTGTGCGGGAGCTCTATTTTGCTCGGCGCCGCCGCCCGCCCCGCCTGGCGGAGCTGGAAGCCTGGTCGGAAAAACAGTTCGGTCCGGCCCGCGGTCTTGCCCAACTCGCCCTCTTTCACTGGTACCGGACCCGGCCCGGGGCACGCGCCCGGCGCTAAACCTCGGTCGTTCCCGCCGACCTCAGATACTCGTCCGCCGCCCGGACCTGCTCCTTTTCCCCAAAGACAAAAAGCTGGTCCCCCGCTTCCAGCACCTGGTCCGGCCCGGGAGAAACCAGGTTCTTTCCCTTCCGGTCGATCGCCACGATCACCGCTCCCGTCCGTTTTCGCAGTTGGGTGTCCGCCAGTGTCTTTCCGATCAGGAGCGACTGGGGATCGATCTGGTGGACGTGCACGGTCGATTCGCCGGGCAGGTTGAGGCCGTCCTGGTCGGGTGGCGTTTCCCAGGTTTCACGAATCTTGGCTTGGCCCTGCGAATAGAGATAAACGAGTCTTTTTCTCGCCAGGATCGCCAGCAGCGCCACCAGGCCAAAAAGTCCCAGCAACAATTTTCCTGTCGGAAGAAGCGGGGCGCTCAGAAGGATGAGAATCAGCGCAAACAACAGATACCCTCCTCCCAGAAAAAGCCCCTGGGAAAGTTTTCGACCCGGACCGGCTTGCCCCCTCTCCTCGTCCCGGGGAAAGGCGATTTCCGAAAGCAGGACGGCCAGGGCATGGAATTTGCGGACCCACGCCACCACCACCGGCAACGCCACCAAGGCCCCGCCCGCCCAAAACAACGGCGCCCCCCAGTTCGCCACCGCAAATCGCTCCGGAAACCGGTCCCCATAGGTCCGCCACAAAGCCGCGGCGGAAAGCAGGCACGCCGCAATCAGGGTCAGTTGCAGAAGCAGTTGGCCGGTCAGCTTCCGAACCAATCCCCAGGCCATCTGGTGCCTGCCTTGGGAGGCCGCCGACATGCTGTGCATCCAGGAGCGATAGGTTTTCCAAAAATCGGTGAACCAGGCGGGGGCTTTTTCTTCCAGCCAACTTCCTGACGCCGCCGATCCGCCGATGAGATACGGGGTCGTCAGCGTGGTGGCCGCGGAAACCAGCACGGCGATGGAATAAAGACGGTCGCTCATCACCCCCAGCGTTATCCCCAACCCGGCGATGATGAAGGAAAATTCACCGATCTGGGCCAGGCTGAAACCCACCCGGACGGCCCGCCGCAGCTCACAGCCTCCCAGCAACGCCCCCAGTCCGCTGAAAAAAATCTTCCCCACCAACACCAACAGGATGATTCCGGCCACCACCCCCCATCCGCCGCGGAGAAAATCAAACTTGATCAACATGCCGGAAGAGGTGAAGAAGATGGCGCTAAAGACATCCTTGAGGGGCGCCACCAGACGGTCGATCCGCTTCACCTGCCGGACCTCGGCGAGCACCGCGCCCGCCAGAAAGGCCCCCAGGGCCACGCTGAACCCCAGTTTGTGGGCCAACAGGGAAAGTCCGAAGATCATTCCCAAAACCGTGATCAAAAGCACCTCCTCCAGTTTGGTTTTGTCGGCGAGGTCGATCAGGCGCGGAACCACGAGAAATCCGACCACCGCCACTCCGACCAGAAAAGCGGTCAGGGAAAGCATCGTGGTCCCGGCCGAAGCCAGGTCCATCTCCCCGGTGGTGCCGAGGTGGGCAAGGATTCCCAGCATCGCCACCGCCAGGATGTCCTCCACAATCAGAATTCCGAACACCAGGCGGGAAAAATCCCTGCGAAGAAGACCCATCGCTTCCAGTGCTTTGGCGATGATCGTGGTCGAGGAGATGGAAAGAACCGCCCCCAAGAAGATGGAGTCCATCTGGCTCCATCCCATAAACTTTCCGGCTTCGTAACCCACCAAAAACATGCCCGCAATCTCCACGATCGCCGCCACCACCGCCGCCAGCCCGACTTCGCGGAGCTTCCGGAAACTGAAATGAATCCCGATCGAGAACATCAGCAGGATCACACCGAGTTCCGAAAGCGTCTTGATCGCCTTCTCGTCCGTTACCAGGGAAAAAGGCGGGGTATTCGGGCCGACCACAATGCCCGCCAAAATGTATCCCAGCACCACCGGTTGCCGTAATCGCTGGCAAAGGATTGTGGCCACGGCCGCCGCCGCCATCACCACCGCCAAATCCTGAACAAGCTCCAATCCGTGCATCGGTCAAGACTCGCCGATCAAAACCCTTTCTTCAACCTGCCTTCGCACCTGCGGGAGAGGCTCGGCCTTTGGATGCTTGTCTTTTCGTTTGTGATTACGTTTACCTTTGCGACCTAATTCCATTTGAGGTTTTCTTAAACTTAAACTTAAACCTAAACGTAAACGTAAACGTAAACGTAAACGAANNACCGGTCTCGCTCGTTCTTTGACACTTGTGATTTTGAATTTTATCATCCCGGGGTGATACAGGTAACAGCCAATGCCGCCCGCCGGATTCGGGAACTCACCTCCGGCCGACAGGTCTGCGATGGGCTCCGTCTGTTCATCGAAAAAGGCGGCTGTGCCGGCCTTTCCTACGGTATGTCCGTCGCCCCGGCCGAACCCACCGACCAGCGCATCGAGCAGGAGGGCGCCCGCC
>DDPU01000028.1:0-2676 GCA_002342345.1 Verrucomicrobia bacterium UBA2460 | reverse complement strand
TTGACCCACACCGGCTTCAAGATCGTCAACCCCAAGGCCAAACAAACCTGCGGCTGCGGCACATCCTTCGAGGCCTGAACGCTTGGCCTCCTCCTGGTCCCTGCGGGAAGCCGCCCGCCCCGGCCTGCTCGCCGTCCGCAACTACTATCGTGTCTTTCTTTTCTTCCAGGCCATCGCCATTGGTCTCTACTTCGCCTACTACCACCTCCCATGTATCCGAAATGCCGTCGATATCTTCGCCGCATGGAAGGCCTCCGGCGGCCTCCTCCTCTCCGCCCTGCTGACCGCCGTTGCCGGCACTGTCCTGCCGGAATCCGTACGCACCATCGTCGGGCCGGATCGCAGCTGGTCCCGCGATCGCTTTCGCAAACTGGGCTGGAACTTCCTCTTTTTCGCGTTCAACGGCCTGCTGGTGGATCTGTTCTACGTCCTGCAGGCCTTCCTTTTCGGCGTGGGCAACTCCTGGTCGGTCGTCCTCCCCAAAATGGCCCTCGATTTCTTCGGCTTCATTCCCTGGGTGGCCCTGCCCATGAGCGTCAGTTACTTCCTCTGGCTGGAACTGGGCTGGTCCCCGCTCCGCATTGGCCGCGCCTGGAACTGGCCACTCTATCGTGACCGCGTTGTGCCCCTGTTGATTCCCGACTTCGTTTACTGGGGCCCGATCCTCATTTTCCTTTATGGGCTGCCCCTGACCCTGCAGGTTCCTTTTTTCCTGCTCGCCTTCTCCGGATGGAGCCTCGCGTTCGTCTTCATTGGTTCCCACGGGCTCGAAAAGTCGGCGGACAAATAGGGTTGGGTTCGGATTCGGTTTCCTTAAACTTTCCGGGATGTCCCGGCTGGTTTTTCTCGCCCTATTTCCCGTCTTTATCTCCGCCTGCACCAAGCCCCCCCCTGTCGCCCGCGAGGAACATTCCCTCCCCGACGGCATCGACACCGCCCGCGTGGAGCCTGGCCGCCGTGGCGGCGTCTTCATCCAGTCGGTTCCCGGCGAGCCCTCCACCTTCAACCCGCTGGTATCCGAAGACGCCACCTCCGGGGGTTTCATCGGCCTCTTCCTCGACTCCCTCACCCGCTACAATGCTGTCACCCAGGAAATCGAACCCGGCCTGGCCACCCGTTGGGAAATTGCCCCCGACAACAAAACCTTCACCTTCCACCTCCGCCCCGGAGTCCGCTGGTCGGACGGCAACCCCTTTTCCGCCGACGATGTTCTCTTCACCTTCCAGGCCATCTACGATCCCCGTTACCCCAACCGCTCCGCTTTTGATCTCTCCGTGGACGGCAAACCTTTTCAGGTCGAAAAGGTCAATGATCTCACCGTGCGCATTGCCACACCGGAAATCTTCGCCCCTTTCCTCGAGTACGTCGGCGGCGTCGGCATTTTGCCAAAACACCGCCTCGAGACCGCCTTCCGGGACGGTACGCTCCAAAAGGCATGGAACGTCAGGGTCGCCCAACACGAACCCGGAACCCTTGTCGGCACCGGCGCCTTCCGCCTCCGCTCCTACCAGCCCGCCGAGCGGATCGTCTTCGAGGCCAACCCGCACTACTGGCGGGCCGACTCCGCGGGCGTCCGCCTTCCCTACGTCGACTTTCTCGTCACCAAACTCGTCAAGGACGTCAACGCCAGCACCCTCGCCTTCGCCACCGGGCAAACCGACGCCGAGGGCCTCTCCCCGGACAACGTCGCCTGGATCGAGCGGTTTGCCAAACGCTACGGTTTCCTCGTCCATAACCGCGGCCCTTCCCCCAACACCGGCTTCATCTGGTTCAACCAAAACCCCGGCAGGGACGCCTCTGGCAAACCCTTCGTCGCCCCCCACAAGCTCGCTTGGTTCACCGACCGGCGCTTCCGCCAGGCCATCTCCCACGGGATCGACCGCGAGGGCATCGTCCGGGGCGTTCTCTTCGGCCGTGGTCAACCCCTCTGGGGACCGGAAACCCCCGCCAACAAGAAATGGTACAACCCCAACGTCACCCGGTATCCCTACGACCCCGCCCGATCCCGCGCCCTTCTTGCCGAGGCCGGATTCCGCTTGGGGGAGGATGGTAAACTGCGCGATGCCAAGGGCAACGTCGTCGAGTTCACTCTCAACTCGAACCAGGAAAACCAGCTTCGCGTCAACATGGCGACCGTGTTCAAGGAGAACATGCGGGAACTCGGCATCACCGTGAACCTCGCCTTTCTCGATTTCGGCACCTTTGTCGGAAAAATCCAGGACTCCTTCGACTACGAGGCCGGCCTGCTCGGCCTCACCGGGGGCGGCGATCCCGCCGGCGGCATGTCCGTCTTTTCCTCCCAGGGACGACTGCACCAGTGGTATCCCAACCAAAAATCCCCCGCCACCCCGTGGGAAGCACGCATCGACAAGCTGATGTCCCTCCAACTCCGCACCCTCGACTACGCCACCCGCCGGAAATATTTCGACGAGGTCCAGAAGATCATGAGCGATGAGACACCCTACATCTACCTCGTCACCGCCAACGCTTACGTCGGTCTCAAGGACCGCTGGAAAAACATCCAGATCCCGCCCCTCGGCTCGCTGGTTTGGAACCTCGACGAACTCTGGACCGTCTTCACCCCATGACCGCCTTCATCCTCCGCCGCCTCGGCACCCTGGTGCCCATGCTTCTCGCCGTCACCCTGCTCGTCTTCGCCCTGATGAGCCTCGCTCC
>DDPU01000056.1 GCA_002342345.1 Verrucomicrobia bacterium UBA2460 | reverse complement strand
CCGCCGCGAAACAGGGCAAACCGCAACACCTCCTCGTCAGTGGCGGGGACGAGCCGGAGGTGTCCCGCCGGGCCCGCGAGCTATTCCAGGAATGGGCGCCGGAGGATCCGATGAACGCCGAGAAAGTGGACGGGCGGGTGGACACGGTGGACGCCTCGCTGCAGGCGATCGCCAAGACCCGGGAGGCCCTGGAGACGTTGCCCTTTCTGGGGGGGCGGAAGCTGGTCTGGCTGACTGATGCGACCTTCCTGGGGGACAATCCGGCCGGCCGGAGCGAGGCGGTGCTGGATGCGCTGAAGTCCCTGCAGGAGCTGATCGAAAAAATCCCGGCGAGCGAGGCACAACTGCTGGTTTCCGCCCCGGGAGCGGACAAGCGGCGATCTTTCTTCCGCCAGTTTGAAAAGCTGGGCCGGGTGGAGGTTTTTGATCCGCCCGATCTCCGGAGGGGCAAGGACCGGGGGGAGTGGATGGATGAGATCGCCGACCGGATCCGGCAGGCGGGCCTGACGCCGATGCCGGGGTCGGTGGAGCTGTTGGTGGAGGTGGTGGGATCGGACGGACGGGCGCTGGAGCGAGAGATCGAGAAACTGCGGCTGTTCCTCAAACCGGAAACCAAAGTGACGGAACAGGCGGTGCGGGAGGTAGGTGCCGGACGGAGGGAGATCGAGGTTTGGGACTGGTGTGACGCGGTGGTTGCGGGAAGAAGCGGGCCGGCGCGGGTAGGGTTACGGCGCCTTTTGGACCAAGGGGAGAGCGAGGTGGGGCTGGTGATGATTTTGGCCTCAAGCCTGCGGTTGGCCGCGCTGGGGCGGGCCTTGCAGGAGGCGAGGTTGTTGCGGGTGCCGCCCCCGGGGGGATACGGGCAGGCGAGCCTCGATCCGGGTGCGGAGTCGGTCCTGCCGCGGAACGCGAAGGGGGAGAAGCCGAATCTCTGGAGGCTGGGCAAGGTGACGGCCCTTTGCGCGCATCGGCCAGCCACGGGAGTGCGGAGGGCGCTGGAGCGGTTGCATGAGCTGCAAATCGAGCTGATTTCCGGGGCCGACCGGGGCCGTGTGCTGGAGGAAGGGATCCTCAGGCTCTGTTTGGATTAAACCGTTCGGCGGTTTAGTCTAACGGGCATGTTCCACGACGAGTTTGGCGAGAATCGCCTGGCCGCCTGGTTCCGCGGCCTGACGATGACGGCGCGGATCCAGATCGTCCTTTTTTCCCTGGTGGGCACGCTGCTGGCGGTCATCGGGGGGATCGCCCTGATTGAGCAGCCGGCGATTCTGCTTCCCGTGCAGGGTCCTGACGCCAAGCCCGTGCCCGGTGAGCCTACCAACCGTCCGGCCGCCCCCAATGAGGCAAAGCTCTGGCGGCGCGCGGAGGGGTTGATGGCGCAGGGGGCCGGCACGGCGATGACGGTGGAAAGCAAGGGAGAGATCGAGGCGATGCGGAAGCTGGTCAACCTGAAGCCCGATGATGCGGATGGCTGGGACCGCCTGGGCAAGAGCCTTTATCTGGCGGGAATTTACGACGAAGCGGTCAAAGTTTTCCGCAAGGCGCTGGAACTTTCCCCGGGAAACAAGGAGGTTCTCGTCAACCTGGGGGTGACCCTGAAAACCAAGGGGGAGCTGACCGAGTATGAGAAGGTGGTGGACGAGGTGATTCGGCTGGACGCGGCGCTGGGCCGGGAGCTGATGAACTTTTCCCCACAAAAGTCGGTCGCGGGGACTTCCCGCGCGGGGAGCCCGTCCTCCCCCGCCTCGGCAAGCGCCGTCCCTCCGCAAACGCCGATTGCCGACTCCATCCCCGGGGGGAAGAACAAGGTTTCGCCGGAACTGCGCGTGGAAATCGATGCCATGCGCAGGCTGGTGGCGATGGACGAAAAGGATGCGGGCAACTGGGACAGCCTGGGAAAGGTGCTTTATCGATCCGCCCAGTATGAGGAGGCGGTGAAGTGTTTCCGCCGGTCCCTCGATTTGCAACCCGGGGTGCAGGATGTCCTGGCCAACCTGGGGGTCGCCCTCAAAACCAAGGGGGACATGGCGCAATACCAGCAGGTGCTCGACCAGTTGACCGCCCTGAACGCGAAGATGGGGGACGAGTTAAAAAATTTTTCCGTGCCCTCGCAGGGAAGCGCCCCTTAGTCCGACTTTTCCTCCACCACGACCACGTCGTCCGGGTGGATCTTCACGTGGACCTTGTCTCCCCGGTGGATCACCTGCTGGTCGGTGCCGAAGTTGGGGACGAGGGAGTGGAGGTGGACCTGGCCCTCTCCGCCGGGCTCGAGGCCGAGGATGAGGGCGTCGGAAGGTCCCTTGAAAATCTCCTCTTGGACCGAGGCGGTGAAGCAGTTGTCGCCCGAGAAGGGTTGGTGCTGGATCTGGACTTTTTCCGGGCGGATGGAGACGAGGATTTCCCTGGCAGCCGGGCTGACCTGAGCGGCGGGCAGCCGCAATTCGTGCCGACCGCCCAGCCTGACAGTGACGGCATCGCGGTTCCGGTTGGCAACGGGGCAGGGGAAAAGGTTGGTTTCACCGATGAAGGTGGCGACGAACTGGGTTTTCGGCCGGTAGTAAAGGTCGTCGACGGTGCCGAGCTGCTCAATCCGGCCCTTGTTCATCAGGGCGATCCGGTCGGACATGACGAGGGCCTCCTCTTGGTCGTGGGTGACGAAGACAAAGGTGATGCCCAGCTTGGTCTGCAGGTTTTTGAGCTCGATCTGCATGTTTTGGCGGAGCTTGGCGTCGAGGGCGGAGAGGGGTTCGTCGAGGAGAAGAACCTTGGGACGGCAGACAAGCGCGCGGGCGAGGGCGACGCGCTGGCGTTGGCCGCCGGAAAGCTGGTCGGGTTTGCGCGACTCCAGGCCGGAGAGGGAGACGAGGTCGAGGGCCTCGAGCATGCGGCGCTTCCGTTCCGATGCCTCGACCTTCTGCATTTCCAAACCGAACTCGATGTTATCGCCAACGGTGAGGTGGGGAAAGAGGGCGTAACTTTGGAAAACCTGGTTCACGTTGCGGCGGTAGGGGGGCAGGCCGGTGACGTCGTGGCCGTCGATGAAGACCTGGCCGGAGGTGGGGGTATCGAGCCCGGAGATCATGCGGAGGGCGGTGGTTTTGCCGCAACCGGAAGGGCCCAGCAGGGTGAGGAATTCCCCGCCTTGGATCTCCAGGTGGACGTGGTCGAGGGCCCGGAAAACCGGATCCTGTCCGGGTTTGGGGGAGGGATGCGGGAAGCTTTTGCAGACGTCCCGAAGTTCAACCATCGCGCTCATCGAGGGCGTGTTTGCAGGAGGGCTAGACCTTGAGGAGTTCGGCTTCCTTGCCGGAGACCAGCGCGTCGATCTTGCTGACGTACTGGTCGGTGAGTTTCTGGATTTCCTTTTCGCCAAGGGAAAGTTCGTCCTCGGTGATCTTGCCGTCCTTCTGCTCCTTCTTGAGGGCCTCCAGCCCGTGCCGGCGTTCGTGACGGATGGCGACGCGACCGTCCTCGGCCAGTTTGCCGATCAGCTTGATGAGGTCGCGGCGCCGTTCCTCGGAGAGCTGGGGGATCGGCAGGCGGATGAGTTTGCCGTCCACCTGCGGGGTGATGCCCAACTGGGACTCCTCGAGGGCTTTGCGGACGGGGTCGACATTGGCCGCGTCCCACGGTTGGACGAGGAGGAGGCGCGGTTCCGGCGCGGTGATGCCGGCCAGTTCCTTCAGCCGCATGGAGGTGCCGTAGGCATCTACCCGGAGATTCTCCACCAGCTGGGGGGAGGCCTTGCCGGTGCGGACGCCGTGAAAGTCCTCCTCCACCTTGCGGAGGGTCTTCTCCATCTTTTCCTCGGTTTCGAGGAGAATTTCGTCGGACGGCATCGGGATGACTCGGAACAGGATCGCGAAGGGCGACCTCGGGCCGGGTTACTCCTTGGATTTGCCTTCGCCGGGACGGTACTCCTCCTCGGCTTTTTCGAAGGCGGCTTCCATGCCTCCGAGGAAATCCGCCCCCTTGGAGGTGTCCTCGAGGGCCGCCCGTTCCTTTTCGAATTCCGCATCCGTGTAGGAGGCGGCCTTGATGGAGAGGCCGATGCGCCGTTCCGCCTTGTTGAGGCGGATGACGCGGGCCTCGATTTCCTGGCCGGGCTTGAGGACGTCCTTGACCTTGGCAACGCGCTCCTCGGAGATCTGGGAAATGTGGACGAGTCCGTCGAGGTCCCCCTCCAGCGCGATGAATGCGCCGAAGCTGGCCACCTTGCTGACGGTGCCCTTGACCTTCTGTCCGATCTGGAAGCGTTCCTCGACGCTCTTCCAGGGATCCTCGGCCAGCTGCTTCAGTCCGAGCGAAATCCGCTGGTTGGCCTTGTCGATGCCGAGCACCTGGGCCTCCACGGAATCGCCCTTTTTCAGGACTTCCGAGGCGTGGGCCGGTTTGCGGGTCCAGGACATGTCGGAGACATGGATCATCCCGTCGATGCCCTCCTCCAGCTCCACAAAGGCGCCATAGGCCGTGGTGTTGCGGACAACGCCCTTGACCGGGCGACCCACGGGATAGCGAAGGTGGATTTCATCCCACGGATTCGGCTCGAGGTGACGCACCGAAAGGGAAAGCTTCTGTTCGTCCTTGCTGACGCTGATGACGATGGCCTCGATCTCCTGTCCCTCCTGAAGGACGTCGCTGGGCCGGGCGATGCGCCGGGTCCAGGACAACTCGGAGACGTGGACGAGGCCCTCGACGCCGGGCTCGAGCTGCACGAAGGCGCCGTAGGGAACGAGGCTGGTGACCTTGCCGCGGACCTTGAGGTTGACCGGGTATTTCTCGGCGATCTTGTCCCAGGGGTTTTCGGAGAGCTGCTTGAGGCCGAGGGAGACGCGGAGGCGCTCCTTGTCGATCTCGAGGACGAGGACTTCCAGTTCCTGGCCGACCTGCAGGAGGTCGGACGGGTGGGCGAGGCGTCCCCAGGTCATGTCGGTGACGTGGAGGAGGCCGTCGAGGCCGTCGAGGTCGAGGAAGGCGCCGAACTCGGTGAGGTTCTTGACGCGACCCTTCACCTTGGCGCCCTTCTCGAGGTGGGAGAGGAGCTTGGCGCGCTTCTCGTTGCGCTCCTCCTCGATGAGTTCCCGGCGGGAGAGGACGACGTTCTTGGGATCCTCGTTGAGTTTGACGATCCGGCACTCGATTTCCTGGCCGAGAAACTCGCGGAGGTTCTTGGGGGGATTGATGTCGATCTGGGAGGAGGGAAGGAACGCCTCGACGCCCACATC
>DDPU01000006.1:4804-6750 GCA_002342345.1 Verrucomicrobia bacterium UBA2460 | reverse complement strand
CACGCAGGAGGTCACTGGTTCGAACCCAGTAGCGTCCAATCAATATCCCATCACCCGCAACCCCGGTACCCTCGCCATCTCCTCCACATTCCTCGTTAACAGCGCCGCCCCGCGAACCAAGGCGGTGCAGGCGATCCAGAGATCGTTACTCCCCACCAAGCGACCTTGCTGCCGCAACCCACGCACCACCCGTCCATAAATCTCCGCCACCTCATCCCCCACCGGCCAGACGGAAAACCTTCCCCTCAGCTCCGGAACGATCGGATGACTCCGGTCCCGCAATCCCTCGAGAAACTCTCCCCAGGCGACCGCACTGATCCCCGCTTCCTCCTCCCCGTTGTCCCGGATCCACTGAGCTGAGCGGCCAGGCCGGCACGACTCCATCTCGCGCTGCAAATCGATCAAAAACGTCGTGTCCAGACAGGTTACGTCGACAACTCCGCGGGCCGGTCCTCCTTCTGCGCCCGCTCCCAAACGTCAAATGCATCCGCCGGCAGGGGATGCTTCCTCAGCGTCTCGCCCAAGCGACTTAAAAATTCCTGCGGCGTGGCTTTCTTCCCGCCACCCGGTAAAGGCACCTTTTCCAAAAGCCCCGTAAACGAAACCCCCTCCCGATCCTTGGCCTTTTTCAGTCGCTGATAAACTTCATCGCTTACCGATATCGTTTTAAATCCCATTCTTGAATATCACACAGATAACACACAGGTTTACATCCAAAAAATCTTAACCCCTTAACCCCTTAACCCCTGATCCCGAGAGTCGGTCCGCCACCACCGCAATCACCAGGTCCCCCAGGACGTTCACGCAGGTCCGGCACATGTCGAGAAACCGGTCCACACCCAGGATCAGGGCGATCCCGACTCCGGTCTTCATCGGATCGACCCCCAGCGAGGCCAAAATCGCCGCGATAATCGGCAGGGTTCCGCCGGGAACCCCCGCCGTGCCCAGGCTCCCGATCACACACCAGCCCGCCACCACCGCCTGCTGCCAAAGATCCAGATCCACGCCGGCACTCTGCGCCAGAAACAGCACGGTCACGCCCTCGTACAGCGCCAGGCCGTTCTGGTTGGCACTGGCCCCCGCAGTCAGCACAAAACGGGACACCTGCGGCCGCAACCCCAGGGGGCCCTCCGCCGCCCGGATCGAAACCGGCAAGGTCGCGTTGCTTGAGGCGGTGGCAAAGGCCGTCGACATCGGCTCCCGCACCCCGTGCCAGAACCTTTTCAGGTCGTAGTCTGTGAATCCCCTCACCACCGCCGGATAAACCCCGAACGCCTGCAGCGCCAACGCCAACACCACCGCCGCCACAAAAACGGCCAAATAACCAAGCAGGCCCGGTCCCGTGCGAAAAAAAGACATGCAGGTCAGGCAAAAGACAGCCCAGGGGGCCCAGACAATCAACGCATCGATCACTTTCGTGCACAACCGGAATACCTTGTCCGAACTTGCCTGGAGCGGCCCGGAAAGGTTTTTCGGAACCAACATCAGGACCACCCCCCAGCCGACCGCCACCAGCAGGAGAATCAGCATCATCTTCGCCGAGGAGGAACAACCCAACCATCCCGCCAACAGCCCAAACGGGTCATCGGGAATCAGCGCCACCGCGCTGGCCAACGGGCCGGCCGCATCCGGGAGAACCATCTCCCGGGAGACGGGAGCCTGCTCGACCGGAGCTTTTCCGGGTTTCCAGACATTCACCAAGCCCAGGGCCACCACCACGCTGAGGGAACTCAGCAACAGGGTCATCGCCAACGCGATCAGGGCCGTCCTGCCGAGATGGAACAGGCTCCCGGCCGAGGCAACGCCCAGCGGCAACGCCGTAAGCAGGACAGGAATGACGAGGAGAAAAAGAATCCGGAGAAAAAGATCACCCCACGGCTCGATCCATGCCTGCAGAAACGGAGCCGCCCCGGGAGCCCACGCCCGCAACCCCAGCCCCGTCACCA
>DDPU01000006.1:0-4734 GCA_002342345.1 Verrucomicrobia bacterium UBA2460 | reverse complement strand
ATTTGGTAGGGACGGTTACCCTTATCCGTCCATGTAGATACTTCAACGTTCGGGCTTAGGTAGGGCGGGCAGTCCCTTGCCCGCCTTGTTGGCCCTTTGAATTCTGATCGCTCAAGAAGGCGACCGGAGGATCGGTCGCCCTACCCAACGCCTCCCTAACGGATAAAATCCCAGGCCAACCGACCGATCAGCAAAACCAACACCGCAAGAAACAGCCAGCGGATGAACCGGTTCCCTTTGCGGATGGCGAGATGGGACCCCACCCATGCCCCCGCCAGGTTGCACAGACCCATCGGAACGGAGTACTTCCAAAGGACGTCCCCGTGCCACGCAAAGTAAAGAACGGGGGAAAGATTGGTCGCAAAATTCACGAACTTTGCGTGTGCGCTGGCATGGAGAAAATCAAAACGGAACAGGCTGACAAAGGCGAAGAGCAGGAAGGTGCCGGTCCCCGGCCCGAAAAAACCGTCGTAAAATCCCAACACCAGCCCCAAGAGGATCCCCGCCCACCGCTCATGGTGCTTCGCCCAGCGGGGATGATGAAGTTCCCCCAGCTCTTTCCGGAAAAAGGTGTGCAGAGCCACCCCCACGAGGAGAAACAGCACCACCCCGCGGAGCAGATCGGGCCGGAACTGCGCCAGGGCCCGGACGGTCCAAGCCCCAAGATAAGCGGCGCTGAAGGCTGTGACCGTCGCGGGAAGGAGCGAATCCCACCGCAACGGAACCCGGCGGGAATATTGCCACATGGCCACGGCGTTGCCGAAGATCGCCGCCGTCTTGTTCGTCCCAAAGGCCGTGGGGATGGAAATCCCGGGAAGGAAAACCAGCACCGCCGGCAACTGGATCAGCCCCCCGCCCCCCACGATCGAGTCAAAAAACCCGGCAAAGAAAGCCGCGAGGCAAAGACAAACAATTTCCACCCCCCCGATCCTACACCTCCCGGCAGAAAGGGCTACCCTTGGCCGGCCGCTTGGACGATCCACCAACTTCCATTCCACTCCCTGCTTGGACGCCCGGAGGCAGGCGTCCCCGCCGGATTACGGGGACAGCACCGCCTTCAAGCGCAGGAATCTCCTGGCACCATCCAGCGGCACGCTGGCAGACCTTCGCTCCATCATCTCACCGCCCACATTGGTGCCGCCGAGGCTGTTCACCGTGATTCCGGACAAAGCCCAGTTTGTCGCCGCCAGATCGGTGGTGGTCTCGGGCATGACCGCCACCTTGGGATCGTTGGTCCGCACCTGGTAACTTAAAACCAGCCGACCGCCGGACTGGCCCAGTTGCGGCAGGCATGCGTTTTTCTCGGCCGTCCCCAGAAGGGAATTTCCGCCGAACGCGTATTCCGCCAGAGCGGGATACCCGTCCCCATCCGGGTCACCGGTCGCGTTCTGCCCCGGATAGGACTCCGCAAAGGAAGGCACCGTCACCGAGGCAACGGAAAGAGTCAGGGTGACGGGGTGATTGCTGAAGTTGTTCAGCCCCGTTTTGATGAACTGGATGCCCACCATCGGGGTGTTGGAAAAACCAAGGATGGAAATTTGGTTCAGGGGCCAGGACTGGTCGGGATTGCCCACCGTGACCGAATAATTTCCGTTGTCCGTGGCCTGCAGGTTCGCCAACACCAGGGTGGGGTTGGTCTCCCCTGGCAGATTCGTCCCCTGCCTTTTCCACTGGTAGGTCGTTCCGGGGGCATTTTGCGAAGCCAATGGAGCCCGCAGGCTCAGGGCAGTTCCCCCCGCCCTGCTGATTCCGGGGGCGAAGGCCTCCGTTCCGCCAGACAACCTTCTGTCCCACTGCTTCACAAAAAACCGTGCAGCCAAATCCGCCGCCGCGGGAATGGCATCCACCGAGGCATAGGCCCCGAGACTGGTGTCAAACTGGTGTCCGTAACCGTTGAGAAGATGCAGTTCCGAGGGCACTCCGACGGACACCAGCTGGTTGTACAGGTCCACCGAGCCGTAGGTGTCGACCGACCCGGTTTGGGAGGTGTTACCGTCGTAGGTCCCGTGGATGAGCACACACGGCAGGTCGGAGGAATCGACCGTGTAGGCCCGAAAAACATCCTCCGGTCCTCCGAAAAGAATGGCAGAGGCCACCAGGCCGCCGCGGTCGTAGACCGCCGTGGCATCCGATGTCACCGAGGAGGCCGGAATGGTGGTGGACTTTGGGTCCGCGGTGGAAAGCCCGGCCTGGTCCCCGCTCTCCCTCACCGCCAGCCACGCCGCGATCCTCCCCCCTGCCGACCCCCCTAGCATGAAAATCGCGTTGGTGTCCCAGCCGTACGTGCCGGCATGGGTGCGGACAAACTTCAAAGCCTCGAGGGAATCCGCCGCGGCATCGCGCAGGGCCGGCAACTGCAGGGCATCGGTGCTCCGGTCGGCCGAGGCCCGCAGGCGGTAATCGATGGAAAGACACTGGAATCCCCGGGAAGCCAGTTGGTTGGCCAGACTGACGATATAGGACTGGGTCCGGTCGGCCGAAGCCAAGGAGGCATTGTATCCCCCTCCGTGGATCAGGACGACCACCGGCTGAACAAAAGGCGGCGGATTTGTCCGGCGATAAAGATCCAGGGCAAGGTTGGTGGAGACCCCTTTGTAATCGTTGGTCGTCCGAAACGGAATTCCCGGATTGGTGGCGACGGCATAACGGGCCGTCAGATAGTCGGAAGGCGCGGGCAAACTCACCGTCAGGACTTGTGTCTGGTCCGGTGCGGCATCGTAGACGCCGTTCCCCGGTTGGCTGGCGGTGATGGTGGTGCTTCCGATTTTTTTTATCACCAGCAGATTATTGGAAAACTCGGCCACGGCGGGATCGGACGAAGCATAGCTTACCGGAAGACCGGAGCTGGCCACCGCGCCCGGCGGGAAGGGGTCATCTCCAAACAGGCGGCGACCCAAGGACGGAAACAGGATGGTCTGGTTCGTTCTGCCCACATCCTCGACCATCCCGGTCAGCGCGAAATCCAACGAGGGCAGGCTGTTGGTCGAGGTGATTCGGCCGGTGCTGTTTCCACTTCCGCCCCAACCGATCAGGCGAAAGAACACAGTTTGCCCCGGCAGGATCACCACCGGCTGGCCGGCGATGCCGTTGCTGATCGCTGCGGTGATGTCCGTGTAGGCCACGCTGGTGGGCGGGTTGGACACCGCGAACGGACCGTAGTTTCGCAGAGGGGACAAAAAGGTGCTGGTGACGCCGGAAGTGCCAGCCAGCAGGTTCCACTTTGCGGGCCCGCTTGGACTCGACTGCAAGGAAAGCCGGGAGATCCCCGTGACCGTGATCTTTTTTCCGGATGCCGCAGTGACCTGAAACCCGAAAAACTGTTCGAGGTTGTTGTTGGCGAACTCGGATCCCCCTCCCGCCCAGGTTCCGCCCCAGCCGCCCGTGCGCGCACTCGGGCCCACGCCAGAACCCAAAGCCATGCTGACCGGACCAACCACCGCGGAAACATTCGTCACCGAGAGGACTGAGGCGGAGGCCGAATTCTCCGGCAAATCCCAGCCGAGCAGAATTTCCTGAGCATCGAGAAGCTGCGTTCCCGACAGAAAAACACAAGCTACCCCGGCTAAAAAAGCCTTCATCAACAATAAGTTAGCACAAACTCCGAAAATTGGTAGGGACCGGTACCCTTACCGGTCCATGTGGATTATCGATCGTGGGACATTGAACCAACCGCATGGACGCATGGGGGCATGCGTCCCTACCGAATTATGGAGCATAGGTGGCTTTGAGCCGCAGAAACTTCTTGGGGTCAGAGCCGCGATCCACCGAGAACACCTGCCTCTGGCTCACGCCCGGGACGGCCCCCGTCTGGTCACCCGCGGGCACGCCAAGGATGGGACTGTTGGTCTGCCAGGACACCAGACTGGTCGCCACCTCACCGACCACCGCGCACTTGGGGTCGTTGGTTCGGACCACAGCCGTCAGGGAGAGATTGGAGGAAGTCGTGGCCGATGCCGGTTTCACCACCGAGCCCGAGGACGAGGTGGCTCCCAGGGCATACGCCATCAGGTTGGAGACCCCGTCGCCGTTGGCATCCCCGGAGGGCGAGGCCGCACCAAACACATCGCTGAATTCCACCACGTTGGTCACGTTGACAGTGATGGTTTCGATGGCACTCGGGGATGTCCCGTCAGAAACCTGGATGCCCAGGGTGTGGACGGGAACCGCCTCAAAGTTGAGAAGGCCGACGACCTGGATCTGGCCCGAGGAAGTGATGAAAAAGGCCCCCGCCGGATCCCCGGAGACAATCGTCCAACCCGAGAGCGGATTACCCTCCGCATCCGAGGCCGCCACCGATCCCACCACCGTCCCGGAGGCGCTGTTTTCCGGAACGGAGAAAGACTGTCCCGCGGCGATGACCGGAGCGGTGTTGCCCGAGCCGCTAAAAGAAAGCAGACCCTGGCTGTCCACCGAGGCCGTGGCGGAGGGATTCGCCGCACTGCGGATTGCGGCGACCTGCTCGGCCGTCAGGTTGGTGGGAAGATAAACGGCGCTTCCGTTGACCCCATGATTGGCGATGGTGAGGATGCTGTTGGTAGCCCAGTTGCTCATTGAGGTCACACGCAGGGTGGCTCCCAGGCTTCCCAGGTCGATGGTTCCACCGATCGGGTTGGTCAGAAGCGTGATATTGGTCGCCACATTGGTGTTGGTGGTGGTGAAGGTATAATCCGTGGTGGAGTTGTCGGCATTGGTGATGGTGATGAAGTTTGTGGTGACAATCTCGTTGGTGACCAC
>DDPU01000057.1:4438-5566 GCA_002342345.1 Verrucomicrobia bacterium UBA2460 | reverse complement strand
CCCTCGCCCCAGTTTTTTGGGCCCCCAAAACAGCCGCGGTTTTAGGCGTCTTTCGGGAAATATTTGGATGGCGGAGGCTGGATCCCCAGGGAGCGCAGCCTTTTCCGGGCGCCCGGACAGCTATCCGACGCCTCCGTAAGCCAGCGGATCCCTTCCCGTTGGTTCCGGTGTACCCCCTCCCCAGCCAAATAACGCTCCCCCAAGATCCAGGCGGCGTAGGTGTTGCCCAACTCCGCACTGCGGTGCAGCCAGACCATCGCTTCCCGGGTGCTTTTCGGCACGGCGATTCCATGCAGGTACAGGAAGTACAAACGGGCCATCGCCACCTCGTGCCCCTGCCGGGCGGATTCCAGATACCAGTAGGCCGCCTCCGCCCGCTGCGCCGGCGTGGCCGTCTCCATGTCGTAACATACCGCCAGCTCGTACTGCGCGTTCATGTTCCCCGCAAACGCCTTCTTGATCAGGCTGGGGCTGAAGTATTCCCGCTCCAATGCATCGTCCGCAAACCCCGGCACCTGCACCGGGGGCGGCAACATCCCGGCCATCAGTCCATAATACTCCTCCTTCGTCAGTCCCGTTCCCCATACCCCCTGCTTATTGCTGCCCACCAAGGCCGCCCCGCACAAAAACCCGACGGAACCCGCAATTATCCACGAGTAAATCCTCATGGTCTGGGTCTTGTGGACACGCCCTCCTGGGAAGGGAGATCCCCCCTGTCCCCCGTCCTTTCCGGATCACAGAAAAAGCTCAACGGGTGGACCAACTGCCCGAACTTTTTTTCGAGGAGCCTGTTTTTCCATTTGAGGAAGACTTTTCGTTCTCCCGGGAGTCACCTCCGATGATGCCGGCCTTCCATTTGTAGCCGCGGAGGATCCCCTTGGCGTCAAACCGGCACATTTTGTACTGCTCGCCGCGGACGATCCATCCGCCGATCAGGCCCGGAGGCCGGTCGATCTGCGTGATATCGTACGACCACATGGCGATGATCGAGCCGTCCGGCAGGACCTCCTTCTTGTTGGGCGGCCCCACCTCCATGACCACCTCCGCATACGTCGCCTTATTTACGTTCTCTTCCAGGTAATCCAACGATGGCCCGTTGGCCGCCCAGCCCGTCGCCTCCCCTACAAA
>DDPU01000057.1:3161-4367 GCA_002342345.1 Verrucomicrobia bacterium UBA2460 | reverse complement strand
TGCACGAAATAGACCCACAGGCTCATCAGGAACCTTTGCCTTTCCCGTCCCGCTTCCGGTTCTCCCGCCACATAAACCACCACGCCCCCAGGCTCCCGCCCACAATCAACCCAACCAGAAATAGCCACGTTTCGGCGCTCATCTTTCCCCCGGGTCTCAGTCCCAAAGATCGAAGTTGTCGCTCTTCTTGAGCCGCGCGCCGCATTTGGGACAGCGGGTCTTGCCGGAATGGAAAAGCTTAAGATTTTTACCCCCGCATTCGCCGCACTTCCTTTCCACCGGCGCAAGCCCGGAAGGAGCATTGGCCGAAGGCTCCGCCGTCAGGACATCCAGGAGATCCTTGCAGTCCAGGCAGACCATTGTCTGCACCTCCCCGCAAAATCCATGATCCTTCCCCCCCGATACCGTGGCCTCATAGCCACAGGCGGGATTGGAACATTTGTAGTCGAAACAGAAGCCCATAGGTTTCGCCTGAAATCGTAACCAACCCCCTAGGACATCCGCAGGGCTAGGGGGTTGATAGGAAACAAAGGTTTTCCGCCAACCCTTTGCCCGATATTTTTAACCTTCATGGCCAACCTCTTTGATCCGCTGCAGCTGGGGCCGCTCAAGCTCCCGCACCGTGTCCTGATGGCTCCCCTCACCCGCTGCCGGGCCGCCGCGGGCCACGTCCCCACGGACATGAACGCGGAGTACTACCGCCAAAGGGCCTCGGCAGGGTTGATCATCGCGGAGGCCACCTCCGTCTCGCCCCGCGGCTACGGTTACCCCAACACGCCCGGCATCCACACACCGGAGCAGGTGGCGGGATGGAAAAAGGTGGTCACTGCCGTGCACCAGGCCGGGGGCCGCATTTTCCTGCAGTTGTGGCACGTGGGCCGGATCTCGCACCCCTGCTTTCAGCCGGACGGAAAACTTCCGGTGGCCCCCTCGGCCATCCGACCCAAGGGACAGGTCTTCACCGGCAAGGAGATGGTGGATTACGTCACCCCGCACGCCCTCACGCCGGAGGAGATTCCCGGAGTCATCGCGGAATATTCCCGGGGGGCGAAGCTGGCCAAGGAAGCCGGATTCGACGGGGTGGAGATTCACAACGCCAACGGCTACCTGCTGGACCAGTTCCTGCGCAGCGGCACCAACCAGCGGAAGGACGACTACGGGGGCTCGTTGGCCAACCGCCGGCGCCTGACTTTGGAAATAACCCGG
>DDPU01000057.1:2469-3141 GCA_002342345.1 Verrucomicrobia bacterium UBA2460 | reverse complement strand
CGGGTGGGAATCCGCCTTTCCCCCGCCGGGGTGTTCAACGACATGCAGGACGACACACCTATGGAAACGTTTGGCCAACTGCTTCAGGAGTTAAGCCAGCTCAAGATCGCCTATGCCCACATCACCCGGGTAACGGCGCAGGATATCCGCCACGGGGCCAAGGAAGGCGTGGGCCCCAGGGAGCTCAGGAAGTTTTTTCCAGGCACGGTCATCAGTGCCGGAGGGTTCGACCGGGAGTCCGGCGACCAGGCGATCGCGGAAGGATGGGCCGATGCCATCGCGTATGGCGTGCCTTTCCTGGCCAACCCGGACCTGCCGGAACGGCTCCGCCGGAATCTGCCGCTCAACCCCCCGGACGAGGCGACCTTCTACGCCTCCGGGCCCAAGGGCTACACGGATTATCCGTTTTTGAAATAAGCCGGGTGGTCCGGCTTGTTTGGCCCTACAAAACCCCCAGGGCCGTGTTCAGAACCCGCAGAAGGGTGGTTTCGTGCCGTTTCCGGCCGTTGTCCACCCACTCCTCCACATGGCGGACGATCCGGCGCAAGGCCTGACGCTCCCGGGTTCCTGAGTTTGCCTTCCCGACCTTCCTTTTCGTGCTCTTTTTGTTTTTTGGCATAGGGCGAAATCATCCCACACCCCCTAGGACAAAAACTGACCTAGGCCCCGGCC
>DDPU01000057.1:0-2356 GCA_002342345.1 Verrucomicrobia bacterium UBA2460 | reverse complement strand
CCCGTTGACTTTCCGGAGTTCCGCACCAAAATTTTCCCATCGATGCGTTTACGGTTTTGGACAACCCCGGTTTTGGCATGTTTGCCTCTCACGCTTTCGGCCGGGGGCATTCCCAAGCCCGTCACGTTCACCTTCACCAACGATGTGGGCCTCGGCAATGAAGTGTGCGTCCTGGGACCCCATCCCGCCCTGGGGGGCAATGATCCCCTCAAGGCCATCAAACTGACCTGGACCACCGGCAACGTCTGGCGCGGGCAGGTCGCCCTGCCGGACGGGGAAACCCTCGCCTACAAATTCATCCGCCGCTCCTTTGCCACCTCCAACTGGGCGACCGCTCCCTCCACCGATCTGACCGGCACCAACACGGTCCAAGTCCCGGACCACGTGGCGCCGCCATGGAAGGGAAAAACCATCTTCCTCCATGCCCCGTGGACCAATGCCAACCTCTTCTGGAGAAACCTCACGGCCGGGGATACCAACTGGACAACCACCCCGATGACGTGGGTCGGCCCGGGTCGCAGCGGGGTCGCGGGGGAAAGACTTTTCCGGGTCGATGCCGTCTCCTCCCCGGGGACGGAGCTGGAATTCGTTTTCCACAACGGGGCGGGCACCTGGACCAACGCCCCCGCGCCGCCGTCCGGCACCGCCACCGGGGCGGCCCCGGCCGTACCCGTCCCTTACCAAGGTCTCGCCGGCCCGTACAATTTCCGCACCCGGCTCGACGTCTTTTTTGTGCAGGACGGCCAAATCTTCAACTACCGCCCTCCCGCCACCCTCTCCGCGCCCCAGATCATCACCACCAACGTCGGCTCCACCGTCACCAACATCCCCGGCCGGCCCGTCACCATCTACCTCCCGCGCGGCTACACCCAGAACACCTGGAAAAGGTATCCCGTGGTCTACCTTCACGACGGACAGAACGTCTTTTTTCCCGGCAGCGGCTTCGGCACCTGGGACGCCGACCGCATCGCCAACCACGAAATCAGCCAGGGCCGGATGCGCGAGAGCATCCTCGTCGCCATTCCCAACGGCAACGCTTACGGGTCCGACCGCCTCTACGAGTACCTCCCCGATGGCGACACCATCACCAACTATGCGGGCCTCGGCCTGAACTTCACCGGCCGGGCCTCGCTCTATCTCAGGTGGATATTGGACAACCTCACCCCCACGCTGGATCTTAACTTCCGCACCTGCGGCATCAGTCCGGCCGACACTCTCACCGCCGGCTCCTCCATGGGCGGACTGATCAGCGATTACATCGGGTCCCAGCGGCCCGACCGCTTCGGCGCCGTCGGCATCTTTTCCCCCGCCTACTGGGCCGGCCCCAACTACGCGAACCGGTCGATCACCAACCAACCGGTCCGCCGGTACCTCTACATGGGGACGGCCGAATCCAGCGGCGGTCAAGGCAGCTCCAACGTCTACTGGCAGGACTGCCTCAATGCCTACAACCGCTACCTCGGTGCCAACGAGGCCGTGAACCGGGATCTGGTCTTTGAGGGAGGGGTCGGCGGCCAGCACAACGAAAGCAACTGGTCCCGCCGGCTACCCTCCTTCTATGCCTTCGCCCTCGACCCCAAGCTGGAGGCCAATCCCCTGGCGGCGGAGCTCTTTCCCCCCGAGCTTTCCGTCCAATCCATGAATGCCGCAACGGGCCAGATCAACCTGCGTCTGCTGGCGTTCCACGGCTATCAGAACCTGCTGCTGGCCAGCGCGGATCTGCAAACCTGGTCGACCAACGCATTGTCCTCCGCCGAAAACTTCTGGGATCCGATCGACGTTCCGGTCCCCGGCATCACCGGCAACCGGGCCTTCTGGCGGGTGAACTGCGCCCCTGCCGGCACCAGCACCAACACCGGCAATTAAAACAGCGCCCTCCGGGGTCAACCGCCAGCAGGAGACAACAACCGATCCCGAAACCCCGAAAATTCCCCATGCAGATTTTTCGTATCGATTCTTTAAAACAAAAACTGCAGAGCCGCACCCTCACAGACCGGGAAGCCCTGCCTTACCTGCTTTCCATGTTTGGATTCGCCGCCGCAGCCGTCGTCTTTCCATTCCCACTGGGAAGCGATTGGGTGGACCGGGTCAACCAAGGAGGCACCATTCTTTTCGCCGTCCTGGGTTTGCTTTACTCCTACCGGCAAAACGGCGGCGCAAAGGGGAACGATTTGGCCCTCAAGTACATCGTGCTCGGCGAGGTCGTGGTCATGCGCTGCACCCTGGCCTCCCTCCCCGCGGGAATCCTGCTGGTCTGGCTGGGAAATCAGTTTGGCCTGCGTGACCGCACCTTGGGCTGGTACGACACCCTTCTCTGGCTCGTCTTCCAGGTCGTGGCCTACCAACGCCTCGGCCG
>DDPU01000041.1:20321-33212 GCA_002342345.1 Verrucomicrobia bacterium UBA2460 | reverse complement strand
ATTGAACTACCCCTCTGGGTCTCCCCGGTGATCGGGGGCCTGATCTACACCCTGATTTTCGGAATCCAGATGCCCCTGGGGGCGTGGCTGGACGAGCGCAACATCCAGATCATCTTTGCCTATCCCGGCCTCGTCCTCGCGACCGTCTTTGTCACCTTCCCCTTTGTCGCCCGCGTTCTGATCCCGCTGATGGAACAACAGGGGCAGGCGGAGGAAGAGGCGGCGGTTTCCCTGGGGGCCCGTGGTTGGCAGGTGTTCTGGCGGGTCACCCTCCCAAGAATCCGGATCGGCCTGCTTTACGGGGTGGTTCTCTGCAATGCCCGGGCCATGGGGGAGTTCGGTGCCGTCTCCGTCGTTTCCGGCGTCATCCGTAATAAAACCGTCACCATCCCCCTCCAGATCGAAATCCTCCATGCCGAGTATCATTTCGCCGAGGCCTTCGCCCTCGCTTCCCTCCTGTCCGTGCTCGGCATCATAACCCTCGTTCTAAAGCTTTACCTCGAACGCGAGCCCGTGCTCCGCCCCCCCCTCGCGCCGGCCTGGGAGGATCGGCGGCGGCAGCGTGACCCCGCCCAACCCACCTCATGAACATCCGCGTCCAGAACATCTCCAAAAACTTCGAACGGTTCCCCGCCCTGAACGACGTTTCCGTGGAAGTCAGACAGGGCGACCTTCTTGCCCTGCTCGGGCCCAGCGGTTCCGGAAAAACCACCCTTCTCCGCATCATCGCCGGTCTGGAGTTTCCCCACCCCAACGACGGCAAGGTGCTCTTTGACGACAAGGATGTGACCTGGTCCAGCGCCTACGAACGACGGGCCGGCTTTGTCTTCCAGCACTACGCCCTCTTCAACCATCTGACCGTTGCCGAAAACATCGCCTTTGGCCTCCGCGTCCGACCACGCAAAACCCGGCCTCCCGAGTCGGAAATCCAAAAAAGGATCACCGTTCTGCTCGAAATGGTTCAGTTGCCGGGACTGGAGAAACGCTTCCCCGCCCAGCTATCCGGAGGTCAGCGCCAGCGGATCGCCCTCGCCCGGGCACTCGCCGTGGAACCCAAAATCCTGCTGCTTGACGAACCATTCGGGGCCCTCGATGCCAAGGTCCGCAAGGATCTGCGCAAATGGCTGCGTGAGTTCCACGACCAGACCGGCCTGACCACCATCTTTGTCACCCACGACCAGGAGGAAGCGTTCGAACTGGCCGATCATGTCACCATCCTGCATCAGGGAAAAATCCAGCAGTCCGGCACCCCCAAGGAGATTCTTGCCCGGCCCGCCAACGCCTTCGTCACCGACTTTTTGGATCTTCCAAACTCCAAAAAGGCGTCATCGTAGCACTTTCCCGGGAATGTGGGGCGGTCCTTCCTTTTGGAATAGGCAGACAGAAAAGGGAATCTACCTTTGGTTTAATGCCAGCGACCCACCTTCATCTTGGCTGCCCATCCGGCATCAGCGGGGACATGTTCTGCGCCGCTCTCCTCGATCTGGGCGTGCCCCTGGGCCTGTTTCAGGAAGCCGTCAGTTCGCTCCTCCTCCCCGAAAAGGTTCACCTGAGGACCGAACGCGCCGTCCGCGGAGGTTTGGCCGGCACCCGCTTTCTCGTGGAGGAGCACGGACACCACCACCATCATCATCACGACCACGACCATCATCACGGCCGCAACTGGGCGGAAATCCGTGATCTCCTGAAAAAATCCAAACTCGCCCCGGAGGTGCGCGACTCCGCCCTCGCCATGTTTCAACGCGTTGCCGGGGCCGAAGCCAAGCTTCACGGCGTCCCTGTCGAAACCGTCCACTTCCACGAGGTGGGCGCCGTGGACTCGATCGTCGATCTCGTCTGCGCCGCCGCCGGCGTCCATCACCTCCGGGTCAGCGAGATCACCGCCACCGTTCCCGTGGAAGGGACCGGCACGATCCAGTGCGCCCACGGAAAATTCCCCCTCCCCGCCCCCGCCACGGCCGAAATCCTCCGGGGCATCCCCATCCGACAAATCGATGTGCCCCACGAACTCACCACCCCCACCGGCGCCGCCATCCTCGCCCACTTCGTGAAGAAGTTCGATCTTCTCGACGCCTTCGCCGCGGATGCGATTGGCTATGGACTGGGCAGCCGCGATCTGCCCGACCGGCCCAACGTCCTTCGGGCCTTTCTGGGACACCTCTCCCCGGTTTCCCCGGACGCCGCGGAAACCATTTTCGAGATCCGCACCCATCTCGACGATATCACCGGCGAGCACCTCGCCCACGCCATCGACCGGCTGATGGCCGAAGGCGCCCTCGATGCCGCCGTCTCCCCACTGGTCATGAAAAAAGGCCGTCCCGGCCACCTCCTCACCGTCCTCGCCCTTCCGGCCGACGCCGAGAAACTGGCCGCCGCCGTCCTGCGCGAGACCACCGCCTTCGGCCTGCGCATGGAACGCGTCGAGCGCCGCACCCTCCGCCGCGAGGAGAAGACCGTCCCAACCCCCCACGGCCCTGTCCGGGTGAAACTCGGTTATCTCGGGGACAAACTTGTCCAAATCCACCCCGAGGACGACGACTGCCGCCGCCTTGCCGCCTCCGCCCGTCTCTCCCCCTCCGTGATTGCCGCCGCCGCCCGCAGCAACCTCAAGATCTAAAACCCCCGTAAACGTAAACCTAAACGTAAACGAACCATAGGTTTGACCCTGCTCGCACCAAGTTTATGATTTGCGTCTAACCTCAAAATGGAGAACTAACATGCCCCACACCTACCCCAACCAACAGGATGCCCTTCTCGCCAAGGTGAAGGGGAAAACCGGAAAAATTTCCGACAAGACCCACGAGGAACACCTCAAGCTCTACACCGGCTACGTCAACAAGAGCAACGGCATCCTCGCCGAGATCGAAAAGCTCGGCGTGCCCGATCCCGCCAATCCCGCCGTCGCCAACCAGATCTACTCCACCGTCCGCGCCCTCAAGGTGGACTTCACCTTTGCGGTCGGCGGCCTCAAGAACCACGAGCTCTACTTCTCCATCCTCGGTGGCGACGGAAAACCCGCCGGCAACATCGCCAAGCAGATCGACAAGGACTTCGGCTCCTTCGACAACTACAAAAAAGACCTCAAGGCCACCGGCATCGCCGCCCGCGGTTGGGCCTGGACCGGATTCGACCACGGCACCAAAAAGCTCTTCAACTACATCGGCGACGCCCAGAACACCTACCCCGTCTGGGGCGTGACTCCCATCCTGGGACTGGATGTCTACGAGCACGCCTACTACGCCGACTTCTACACCAACCGCGGCGCCTACATCGACGAGTTCCTCAACTTCGTGGACTGGAAAGCCGTCGAGGCTCTCCTGCCGAAGGCCTGACCTCCGCCCCCGCCCGCCTCACCGCCCGCTGCGCCGGCGCCTGCTATCCGGCGGACCCCGTCGCAGCGAGGAAGCACTTCGCGACCGCCCTGCGTAAGGTCCGCCCCACCAAGACGCGGATCGGCGGGATCCGCCGCCCGATCGTTCCCCACATTGATTTCCGGGTGAACCTAGGCCTTTACGCGGAAACCTACGCCCTGTGGCGGGACGCCGGCTGGTTCCCCTCCCGCGTCATCATCCTCGGCGTCGGACACCGTTCCCACGACGAGTTCTCCTGCCTTCCCGCCGGCTACAAAACCCCGCTCGGGGAGGTGGAGGCCGACCAGGCCTTCCACACCGGCCTCGCCTCCCGCTGCCCTTTCCCCCTGGTTCGCGACACCCGCGCCTTCCAGGGGGAACACTCGATTGAGTTCGTCGTCGTCTGGCTCCAGGCCCTGCGGGATCTCTTTTTCCCCAGCCGCTCCTTCACCATCCTTCCCGTTCTCTGCGGCAGCCTGCAGGAGAACGTGGAAAGCGGTCGTCCACCGTCCGATGCGGATCCCGCGGCTGTTTTTGCCAAGGCGCTCGCCAGCCTTCCCGGGGCCGACGATCCCGACACCGCCTGGGTCGCCAGCATCGACGGTTGCCATGTCGGACCCCGTTTCCGTCACCCCTTTGACGCCGATGAAAAGGTCCGCCAGCTGGTTGCCTCCTGGGAAAAACACCTGTGGAGCGTCGCCTCTTCGGACACTTTGTCCGACTTCTTCCAACACCTCTCCTCCAACTCCAACGGTTTTTACTTCGACGGGGTCGGCGTCCTCCACGCCCTCCTTCATGGCCAAAAACTCAAGGCCGAGATCCAGCCCACCGTCCAGTGGCACGATCCGTCCGACCAGTCCCTCGTCTCTTTCACTCGCGGCCTTCTGATTCCCTCAAAATCCTAGGCTTCCCCCTTCCCTTCATCTTCGTCTTAATCCTAATCTCCTGATCCATGCTCGCCGTCACCTTCTTCAATCCTGACGCCTCCTCCCTTCTCTCTTTCCCCGTTTTTCTGGGCGTGGCCATCGCCCTGCTGCTTGCCATGGAGTTCGGCTACCGGATCGGCCGCTGGCATCAAAAGATCGGGCGCGGCTCCATCAAGGAGTTTGTCGGCATCATTGATGCCCCCATTTTGGCCCTTCTCGGTCTGCTCATCGGATTCACCTTTTTCGGGGCAGCGGAGCGGTTTGAAAGGCGACGCGACCTGATTGTCGAGGAAACCAACCACATCGGAACGGCTTATCTCCGTCTTGATCTTCTCCGCCCTGAGGATTGCGACACTCTCCGCGTACTTTTCAAAGAGTACCTCGATTCCCGGATCCAAACGTACGCCGTCCTTCCGGATGTCAAGGCCGCCTTGAAGGAGTATGAACGCACCCAGCAGTTCCAATCCGAAATCTGGACACGCTCGGTCGAGGCCGCCCAGAAGACCGGCACCTCCTACGCCGCCATTCAGCTCGTTCCCGCCCTCAACGCCATGATCGATATCACCACCACCCGGCTGGCCGTTACCCAGTTCCATCCTCCGCGAATCGTCTTCGTCATGCTGGCCATCCTCTCCCTGATCGCCGCCCTGTTGGCCGGCTACCAGATGTCCACCGCCGCGCGCCGGAGCTGGTTCCACGTCTCCCTTTTTGTCCTCACCTTCACGTTGGCGGTCTACGTGATCCTCGATCTGGAATATCCCCGCCTCGGCCTCATCCGCGTCGATGCCGCCGATGCCCTTCTTAGGGATCTGCGCTCCTCCTGGGGCCCTTGAGGGCACTGCGGAATTTTTCCCGGGTCCCCCTCTGGGCCGCTTTTCCGTTCTTTTTCACAAGCGGAACCCGGATAGCGGTTGAGATCCCTAAGCGCTCGCGTAACCTCCACCCATGCTGGCATCCGGTGGCATTCTTTTTGCCTTTGAACATTCCGAGGTCGCCGGGAAAGCGGTTCTTTTCGCCCTCCTTCTTGGATCCATCTTCAGCTGGTCGGTCATCATTGCAAAATTCAACCAGCTCCGGGCTGCCCGCCGGGCAACCCGAGGCTTTCTCAAGGTTTTCCGGGCCGCTTCAGAGCCCCTCGAGGTGTATCTTGCCGGCCGCTCCTTTGGAGAATCTCCTCAGGCCGCGATTTACCAGGCCGGAGCGAAGGAGCTCTGTTTCCACCTCACCGGCTCTTCGACCATTGACTCAACCCTTTCCTCCCGGATCGCCTCCGCCCGGCCGATCGGGGAAACCTCGATGAACTCCGTCCGCTCCGCGATGGAAAGGGCTGTTGGCGAGGAATCCCTCCGGCTGGAATCCAACCTGATTGTCCTGGCCACCGCCGTCAGTGGCGCCCCCTTCCTCGGCCTGCTCGGAACGGTCTGGGGCGTGATGGATGCGTTTAGCGGCATTGCCCAGGCCGGCCAGGCCAGCCTTGCCGCCATGGCCCCGGGCGTTTCCGGAGCCCTCATCACCACCGTGGTGGGCCTGCTTGTCGCGATCCCCGCGATGTTCGGTTACAATTTCCTGACCACTTCGACGCGCAGTTTCATCGTGGAAATGGAAAACTTTGCGGCCGAATGTGCGGCCGTATTTGAGCACCGCTTCACCTCGCCCCGATCATGAGGCGCTCCTCCCGCAGTCACCACGGCACCGTCCTGGCGGAACTCAATATCACGCCTCTGCTTGATCTTGTCTTTGTTCTTCTGATCATCTTCATGATCACCACGCCCTTGCTGGAACAGCAGTTGCCGGTCGACCTGCCCAAATCCTCGCAGTCAGCCTCCTCCAATCTGCCGGACCCCAAATCCATCGTCCCCCTCACCATCCACAAGGACGGAACCGTGTTGATCGGACAGGACTCTGTGGGGATCCAACAGCTGCCCGGCGCGCTTGCCCGCCGCAAAAATGCCGATCCGGAGCTGGTCGTTTCACTCCGGGCGGACTCCGCCGTGCCCTACGAGACCATTTTCCGCGCCTTGGAGGCCGTCCGCTCCGCCGGCGCCCGCCTCGATCTCGCCAATCTTCCGGACCGCCCCCGGTGAGCCGGCCGGCGCGCCCCCTCCGGCGCACCGTGCTGATCGTCGCCGGCATCCACATCGGGCTGATCCTGATGCTGGGGCTTCCCCTTTCCACCTGCCACCAACCGCCAAAAATTCAGCCGGTGGAGATTGTTGATCTGGGCTCTCTTCGTCCCGGCCCCGGCTCCCCCGCCCCGCCCATCGCCACGCCTCCGGCCAACCCCAACGAGAAACAAGAATCCCCGATCCAGAATCCTCCTCCTCAGGCGGAGCCCCTGACCTCCGAAGTTCCTCCCGAGCCTGCGAGGGAGGAACCGAAGCCAGTCCCACCGACGACAACCCCTCAACCCAAGCCGGAGCCAAAACCCGAACCCACACCCCAGCCGAAACTCGACCCCCAGCCCCCGGTTCCGAAAAAACATGAAGTGAAGGTCAGCAGCGTAAAAAAGAAGGTCGCCGCCGTTTCCGGCGAATCGAAGCCGGCCCCCAAGGCTCCTGCCGGCCCCAGCGCGGCCACCATCAAATCCCGTCTCTCCGCAGCGGTGCCCGGCGAGGCCCCGGGATCCGGAGGAGAAGGGGCGGGGATGGAGGGTCGCCCGGACGGCATCGCCGACGACTTTTCCTGGTACCGCGCCCTCATCAAACAGACCGTGCAGGCCAAATGGAAAAAGCCCCCGATTCCTTCCGGCGAAAAAATCATCACCGCAGCGGCCATCCGCATCGCCCCCGATGGCACCGTCACCTTCCTCAATCTTTCCCAACCCTCCGGTGATGCCGCCATGGATGCCTCGGTTGAGGCCGCCGTCCGGGCTGCCGCCAAGATCCCCCGCCCTCTTCCGCCCGGGCTTGGTTCCCCCGACTACACCGTCATCATCCAGTTCAAACTGGAATAAAAACGCCTTTCCGCATCTTCCTCTCCGAGCCCTTGCCACAGAAAAATTGCTCCTCTCGCATTTTCCACTGGAATTTTGGTTGCCGTGCTGTTGTCTCTCGTGATGCGTCTCCTTTTTCCCCTTCTTCTCGTTCTCCCCCTCGCCCTGAACGCCCAAACCGCCGCTCCGGTCATCGTCATCGAGCAGACCCGCAAGATTGACGTCGCCGTGGAGTCGATCGGCGGCGCGGAAGGACCCGCCGCCGCCAAGGTCCTTACAGACGATCTGAACCGTTCCGGCGTCTGCCGGGTGGTTCCGGCCGATTCGGCAGCCTTCGTCTTAACCGGCTCGATCACCCCTGCGGGACTATCCGGCCGGGCCGTCCCCAAGGCCGGTGGCGCTGCCGTGGTTGACAAGAGCTTTTCCGGCGATTCCCGCCGGGCCGCCCATCTTTTTGCCGATGCCGTGGTGGAGGCTCTCACCGGCTTGCCCGGTTTTGCCTCGAGCAAAATCACCTTTGCCTCCGCCTCCGGCGCCAGGAAGAGCAAGGTGAAGGAGATCTACGTCTCCGACATCGACGGTGCCAATGCACGCCAGCTTACCCAGGACAAATCCCTCGGGTATGGGCCCAAATTCTCTCCCGATGGATCCAAGATCGTTTACAGCTCCGACAAAAGCGGATATCGCGACACCTATGTGATCGACCTCGCCTCCAAAAAGCGGTCCTGCATCGCCCAATTCCCCGGACAAAACACCGGCGCCTCCTTTTCTCCCAACGGTTCCACCTTGGCCCTCTCCCTTTCCAAATTCGGAAATCCGGAAATCTGCACCCTCCCCGCCTCCGGCGGCGAACCGAACCGCCTCACACAAACCCGGGGAACGGACTGCTCCCCTTCTTGGTCGCCGGATGGCACAAGGATCGTTTATGTCTCGGATGAAAGGGGCAGTCCCGGTCTTTACATCATCCCCGCTTCCGGGGGCGAAGCCGAACGACTCAACACCGAATCCTCCTACACCACGGAACCAGACTGGTCGCCCGATGGAAAGCTGATCGCTTACAGCATCAGCTCAGGCGGAGGCCAGATAGGTGTTTACGATCTTGCCAGTAAAAAAGCCCGTATTGTCAGCCGCGGATCCGGACTTGAAAGTCCTTCATGGACAAGGAATTCCCGTCATTTGGTGGCGTCCCAAAATGGGCATCTCGTTCTTCTTGACACTCTTACGGGGGAAACTACAAAGATACCCAATAACTTGAGCAACAACACGGAACCCAACACCAGCCGCTGAAAATATGAAATACCTACCCCTATTCCTTGTAGCCATCCTCGCCATCCTGTCCGGCTGCGCCGACAAAGACAAAAAAGGCGATGCCGCCGCCTTTGGCGATTCCACGGACAATATTTACGACCAGCCCCTTCCCGAACGCTCGGGCAATCCTGACAATGCCGATTACGACACCCTCAAGAGCGAAACCGTCTATTTCGCCTATGACAGTTTCACCATTGAGGCCAAAGAACGCCCCAAGCTCGATAAGTTGGCGAATTACCTTAGCAATAACGCCAACACCAAGATTGTCATCGCCGGACACACCGACGTCCGTGGAACGCCTCAATACAATCTGGCCTTGAGTGAAAAGCGGGCAACTGCCGTCCGGCAGTACCTCATTGGTCTGGGTGCGAACGGAGCCAACATCAGCACCATCGGATACGGCGAGGATCGCCCCGCCTCGGAAGGCGACTCGGACTCCGCCCACGCGGACAACCGCCGCGCCTCCCCGGGTATTTTGCGCTGATTCCAGGGTTGTTCCGGTCGTAGCATACCGGAAGCCGCCCTGTGATTCCCCAACCCTCCTCCCGCGACCAGACCCACCTCCTTCGTCTGCCCAACTGGCTGGGAGACCTGATCCTCTCCGTCCCCGCCGTCCGCCTTTACCAATCCTGGCTGAACGGTCGCGCCTCCCTGGTGGTGGCCGGCCCGGCCTCGCTTGCACCCCTTGCGCCGATCCTCCTGCCCGGTCTGGAATATGTTTCCGTTCCGCGCTGGCCCATGGCCATGGCTGCCGATTGGAAAAAGCGAAATGTGTCCGCCGCCGTGGCTTTTCCCAACTCTCTCCGGGTGGCCCTCGAGATCCTTCCGGTTTCCTACCGGGCCGGATTCACGCGCAACCTCCGCAATGGGCTACTCACGGAACATCGCCCCCGGCGCACCTCCCCCTACGGTTTTGTCCATGTGTCCGATCAGTATCTAGGCCTTCTTGAGGATCTCGGCCTTCCCGGGGGAAGCAGGGATCTGCCGCCTCCCCCTTCCTTACCTAAACCTTCCCAAGCCCCGGCCAACCCCTGCCTGGCTGTCTTTCCCGGAGCGGCTTATGGCCCCGCGAAACGCTGGGATCCCGCCTGCTTCGCTGCCGTTATCCGCGATCTCGTGAAGGAATATTCGTGGGAACCCATCCTGATGGGAGGCCCGGGTGACGCCGAATCCTGCCAGGCCGTGGCCGAAGCCTATCGCTCCCCCATCCGGGATCTTTCCGGAAAAACCTCCGCCCTTGATCTCGCCCACTGGATCGCCCACGCCCACTTCGTTCTCTGCCACGACAGCGGTCCCATGCACCTGGCCGCCTTTCTGCGCCGCCCCGGCGTGGCCATTTTCGGATCCACCGAGCCCGCCTGGACCGGTCCGCTGGGCAACACCGTCACCGTGGCCCGCCACAAGGTCTCCTGCAGTCCCTGTTTCCTCAAAGTTTGCCCCCTCGACCGGCGCTGCATGACCCGCCTCAGCCCTGAAGAGGTTCTCACTGCCTGCCGGCATCGGCTTTCCCAAAAATGAGCACCAAGGGAACTTCTCGCGTGATGTTGGCCATCGGGACCTCACGCATCCTGGGTCTGGTCCGGGAGGTCCTCCTGAACACCGTCCTCGGGGCCGGCAAGGAACTGGACGCCCTCATCGCCGCCTTTCGTATCCCCAACCTCCTCCGTGATCTTTTTGCCGAAGGAGCCCTCTCCACCGCCTTCGTCACCACCTTTTCCCAAAAACTCGCCAAGGAGGGCAAGGCGGCCGCTTACCGTCTGGCCAACAACGTCAACACCCTCCTCTTCATTGTCCTCACCACTATCGTGGGCGTGGGCATCCTCGAGGCCGACTTCCTTGTCCATTTTTTCAATCCCGGTTTCACCGCCATTCCCGGCAAAACGGAACTGACCGTCGAGCTCACCCGCATCCTTTTCCCTTTTATTCTCTTTCTTTCCCTGGCCGCCGTCTACATGGGCCTCCTCAACAGCCTCCACCATTTCGGCCTGCCCGCCCTCGCCTCGGCCGTTTTTAACCTCGTCTCCATCGGGTTGGGCCTGCTTATGGCCTGGTGGCTGGATCCCCGCTTCGGCCCAAAGTCGGTTTATGGATTTGCCATCGGGGTTCTCGTTGGAGGTCTGGCCCAGTGGCTGGTGATGGTTCCGCGTGCCTTGTCCGTCGGCTACCACGGACATTGGCTCATCGATTTCCGGGATCCGGGGCTTCGCCAGGTTCTCCGTCTCCTCGGACCCGCTTCCATCGGCGCGGCCGCCATCCAGGTCAACGTCCTCGTGAACGGCTACTTCGCCTCCTACCTCGAGAACGGCTCCGTCACCTGCCTGAACAACGCCTTTCGTCTCATCCAACTGCCCATCGGCCTCTTTGGCGTGGCCGTGGCCACGGTTACCCTTCCCCATCTCGCACGGCATGCCGCCTTGGAGGAAAAGAAGGCCCTGCAGGACCGTCTGCTCGTCGGCGTTCGCCAGACTCTCTTTCTCACCCTTCCTGCCGCCATCGGCCTTTTTCTCCTGGCCGAACCTGTGATCGCCTCGATCTATCAGTACGGCCGGTTCACCGCGGACGACACCGCCCGCACCGCCCTCGCCCTCAAGGGCTATGCCCTCGGACTGGTTTCCTACTCCTGCATCAAGGTGGTCGGCCCCGTCTTCTCGGCGATCGACAAACCCGGCATTCCCCTGCGGGTCAGCCTCACCGGCATTTTTCTGAACGCCGGCCTGAACTACCTCCTCATCCGTGTTTACCATCTCGGCATCCTCGGCTTGACCCTTTCCGTCGCCTCCACCGCCACTCTCAACATCTTGCAACTGGTGTGGGCCTCCCAACGGCATGTCGGCACCTTCTTCCGGCCGGATTTTCTGCAGGCCTTGGTCCGGATCGGGCTCAGCTGCATCGTCCTGATCGGGGCGCTCAGGGTCGGTTCCTGGTTCATCGACCCTCTTGACGGTCCGGTTATCGTCCGCGTGGCCGGCACCCTGGCCCTCTGCACCCTCGGCGCCGCCGCCTACTTCCTCGCAGCCACCTTGCTGGGGCTCTCCGATGTTCGGTTATTCTTTCGTAAATCCAGGGCCAAGCAGGTTAAGGGGTTCAGGGATGAAGCATGAACGAATCCAAACATCGGAGCCCCTCGATCCCTGAATTCCCGGATCTCTCAGCTCACCATCGCCCCTCGGCCGTTTTCTGCTACAAACTATCGGCAGGCGCCCGTAGCTCAGGGGACCAGAGCAGCGGATTTCTAATCCGCGGGTCGGTGGTTCGAATCCACCCGGGCGTGACCGATTTCCAATCCAAGCCGCCAAGGCATCCCCAACCTTGATCCCCAGGCCGGAAACCGGTTATTTGCGGTACGCCGTCGGATTAGTTCCGTAAAATACCACCCGGTTGCTTCCCTTGGCCTGAAAGTAGGAGGCCGGCGTCGACTCCGCCTTGGATGGATCGGTATGAAATTTAATCTCCGTGAAATCGTCAAAACCGTCCCCGTCGGAATCCTTCAGTTCCCCGGCGCTCCGTGCCGGCAAAACCGGTTGCCCCTTCCTGACCCACTGTCCACCGACCCAGAAATAACCCCGCTCCCGCATCGAGGCCTCCAGATCCAGTTCCGATCGTGCCGTCTTTTCCCGCTCCCCCTGGGCTTCCGCGGCCTTTCCGGACAGGACATCCCGCGCGGGAACCCCATAGACGATCCCCGCCGGATCGTCGCCGGCCAGCGCCATCCCCGAAAGATGCGCCCCCAGCAATGCCAGCGGGATCAGGAGAGGGTTTTTCATTTTTTGGCACCCGCCCCACCCGGGCTTTCTTTCCGGAACACAATCCTCGCCACCTCCGCAGTCCCTTCCGCAATGGGCAAATGGCCGACTCCCGGCAGTTCCGTGATCCTGGCTTGGGGCAAGGCCTCCTTCCAGATTCCCACGGACCTCCGCACGGCCGAGAAGGTCTTTTGCCCGTGGAGGATATCCACGGCCAGGGGCATTCCCCGAAACTGTTCCGGGTAGCCACACTCATCCAGCATCCGGAGATATCTCCACGTCACGCGATGATTGACGTGCGTGAAGGATGCCGTCAGGTCGGTTTCCCCCGCCCGTTTTTCCCGGAGAAAGAGATTGGTGAGCCAACGCCCGGCAGGATTCGCAAAGGTGGCCGCATAAAGGGGAAACCCCAGCAGGGGCAGCAGGAAGAACCGGAAATACCACGGGCAATATGCGAAGGGATCAATCAACACCAATCGCGCCACCACCTCCGGCCGCCCCATCTCGCGAAGTTCTCGGGCCACAAAGGCCGCAAGAATCGCCCCGCTGCAACTACCCACCAAAATGAGATTCCTCATCCCCAGGTGAACCACCTCCTCCGCCACATCGCTGGCCATCGCCCGTAAATTCCA
>DDPU01000041.1:19807-20294 GCA_002342345.1 Verrucomicrobia bacterium UBA2460 | reverse complement strand
CCAAAGCGGCGCAAAGGTGCGGTGATCCCCGCTCCAGCCGTGAAAACCCACCACCCCCCGCAACCCTTCCCCGGTTTCGTAAATAAACATTCCCGCATTCTCCCCTGCCCCCGCGGGGAGACAACCCCGCCTTGTCCCGATCCTTAGCCGCTGTCCTGCTCCTCCAGCTTGTGGAGAACCCGGATGGCGGGCTCAAAGTTCTGCTCGGCAGCACGCCGGTAGCAGCGGACCGCCGCGGCGACGTCCCGACCAACCCCGACCCCTTGCATGTAACAGTTCCCCAAGCGGTAAAGCCCGGCGGGATACTCCAAGTCCGCCGACTTCTGATACCACCGCACCGCCTCCCGCTCATCCCGTTCCGTCCCACGCCCCTGGAGAAGACAATCCCCAAGGCTGATCTGGGCGGCGGGAAAACCCTGCCCGGCGGATTCGCGCCACCAGCGGACGGCCTCCGCCGCATTGGCGGCGACACCGTAGCCCTGCAGAA
>DDPU01000041.1:14477-19774 GCA_002342345.1 Verrucomicrobia bacterium UBA2460 | reverse complement strand
GCAGTTTCCCATACGAAACTGCGCTTCCCGGTCGCCGCCTTCCGCCTCGGCCCGCAGGGCATCACTGTAGTCCTTCCCTTCCTGGCCCCAACCCGGCAGGGCCCCGCCAACAGACCAGGCCAGCAGGAATAGGATAGCCAACGGGGTTTTCCCCTTTACGATGACTCCCATGAGATTTCTTTTAGGAATGCTTCTTGTTGGCGGACTATTCCTTTGCAGCCTGCAAGCCCAGGACCGCGATGGCGACCAGGACGGCGGACGTTCCGGGGAGTTGACGCCGACCGCCCCTCGGAAGGTCACCATGGCAAATCCGGTGAAGCCCGACTGGTTGCCCCAGCCTCACGGAAAATAAACTCCTCAAGGCCGCTTCAGCGGCGGCTCGGGCATGCGCCCGGCGCGAAGGGCATCCAAAGTGGCCGGATCTCCCCAGCGATCCTGGTTCAGGCTCAAAATCTCCATCAACATCTTGGAGGGCTTTTGCGATGCCTCCCCCAAGCCGGCTTGGGTTTTTGCCTTGAGAAGGGCCTCCTCGGGAGCCATGCCCCCGGCCTGAAGATCGATCAGGGCGGCCAGCCCTTTGCGCATCCTTTCCTTGGCGTCCCCTTGGGCATCCGGATTCACCGCCGCGGCCACCAACTGCAACAAAGCATCCTGCCCCTGGGATTGGCCCCAAAGGGTTCCCACCAGATATGCCCCAAGAATCGTGACCAAGAACAGTCTCATCCCAATATCCTAGGCGTTCCGATGGTCAGGTCGAGCCCTCTTCCCGGTCACGGGGGCATTGCCTCTTGCAGGATCCCCGTCACGGGGTACACGAATTCCCTGCCCTTTCCTGTCCCCCTCTTCATGCAACGATTTATCCCCACAAAGAATTCCCAGGAGAACTGATGGGGCTGTTTCGCTATCTCCTTGCTGCCGCCGTCGTGTGGACCCACGCCCACAACCCTTCCTATCCCGGCCTTTTGAATGCCGGTGTCGCTGTGACGAGCTTTTTCATGATCTCCGGATTCTACATGGGACTGATCCTGGAGACCAAATATGGCTCCCATATCAGGGTCTTTTACCTCAGCCGTTTTCTCAGAATTTACCCCTTGTATTACCTGACCCTGGCTTTTGCCCTGGCCATGCTCGTGGTCGCTTCGCTCTGGCAGGGAAATTGGGCCGACCGCCTCGCTTTTTACGCACGCGCCTGGGAAACGGGACACGGCTTTCTCGTTTCCCTGCTGGTCCTCGTGCAGATGATTCTGGTGGGGATCGATTTGCCTTGTCTGTTTTCCTACACGGAAACCGGCCCCCGCCTTCTTCCCTTGGGGGGTTCCTTCGAGGGAATCCTTTTGGAACGCATGCTTGTTTTGCCCCAGGCCTGGACCATCGGATTCGAGGTCCTTTTTTATCTTTGCGTCCCTTGGATTCGCCGCTGGCGGACAAAAACCCTCCTTCTGGTGGCGGTCTTCAGTTTTGCCCTGAAGATGGTTTTCAGGATCCTGAGCCCGGAAGGGGAAAGCTCCAAATGGGAATACCAGTTTTTCCCTCCCCAGTGTGTCTTTTTCCTTCTGGGTTTCCTTGCCTACCGCCACCGGGAATGGATTTCCGGAAAAATGCCGCCGGCCCGACTTCTCGCCGGCCTTTTGGTCCTGCTCGGCATGTTCTTCGCCTGGCCCCAGCTGCCGGCCGCCGGCACCGATCTGGTGTGGTGGGGATTGGTCTTTTTCGCCCTGCCGGGTCTTTTTCAGGCAACCCGATCCTCCCCGGCGGACTCCTTTTTGGGATCCCTTTCTTACCCCCTCTATTTGATTCATGTGCCCATCCGCTGGTTTCTGCTCGGTCCTGGCGGGAGCTACGGAGCCGCGCTTTCCCCCCTTCTCCTTCTCCTTGTCTCCACTTTGGCATCCGTGGGCCTTGCCCTCGTTTTTGAAAATCGATTGGAAAGCTGGCGGGCCCGGTCGGTCCAAAGGCTCCTTTCCTTGCAGCGCCCGGCCACCTAGGAAAACTTCCTTTTTCCGCGAACCCCGTTTAAGACAGCAGAGCACCATGGATCCCGACCCCACTCCGGCATCCCCATGAATCCCCCGCGTCCGTCCCCCGTTTCCGCGGACTGGCCCACCCTGATCCGATCCGTCCCGGCCATGGGCAGGGATCTGCTGACGTTCCGTTACCGGAAATGGCCGACCGGGACCCTGGTGGGCGCCTTCCTTGGAGTTGCCTATCTGGTCAATCCCCTCGACCTGATTCCCGAGGCACTCCCCGGCATCGGGATCATTGACGATGCCTTCGTTTTTGGGGTTTTTCTGACCCTGCTTTCCCGTGACGTGAAAAAGTACCTTACCTGGAGGAATGCCAACGGGGAAAGCAACCGCCACCGCCCATCCTGACCAAGTGCCCCACCGCCTTCTTTTGGGGCGCGGCGGGGACGGGATGCGGGCTGCAAACCCCGCAGGGCGGATTTCTTCGCAAGAACCCCCGGAGACCTATTCCGTCTCCAGCCAATCGCCAATCTCCCGGAAATCCTCGTCCCGGAAAATCACCTCGGTTTTTTTATGGGCAACGGGATCGAAGGGGCGGATGGCCCATGCCGGTTGGCCGTTCCTTTTTCCTCGGAGGACAATTCGCAGCGCGCCCGCGGGAGCCTCGGCCACTTTTCCCTCCACCGCAATCTGGGCAAGACTGTCTTCCAGCGGGATCCTTAGACAAAGAAAAGACTCGGGAATCGTGTTCACGTCCTCCTCAAAAGGTCCTTTGGCCAGAGCCTCCTTTTCCCTTAAATCCTTGAGCCTTTCCTCGTAGTCCTGAATTTCCTTTTGGATCATCTGGGCATCCCCCCGGAACCTGTCCAACTCCCGGGCCTGGATTTTTGTCTGGTCCTGCCTCAGCTCGGGATTGTCACCCCCGGGGTTGCGAAGCTTTCTGGCCTTGGCTCCCAGCCCCTGATACCGGGATTTCCATTCCTTTTCGAAACGGTGCCATTCCTTCAGCTCCTTCTCGATCCAGGCAAACTGCTCGGGGAGCCGGATGCTGGGCGGGGCGCGGTACAGCGCCAGGCGAAATTCGTTCGCGATGATTTCCGCCTGTTGCAGATCCTCGTCCTCCTCGGGATGGTAAAAAAGACCCAAATCCCGCGCCCTTCCCTCCACCTTTTCCAGAAACTCCTTCAAGCGGTCGTCAAACTCCTGGTCCAAAAGACCAGCCTCCTCAATCCAAAGGCGCCGGACGGAAGCCTGATTCTCCTCGACCGTCTTCAGGCTTTTCGTTTTTTCCTCCCCCAAAGCCTGCTCCATCATGCGCATCTTTTCCGTGGTGCCGGCCGCATCCGCTCTGGCAAGGATCAGCGTTTTTTCAATTTCCCGGATCTGGGGCTGTAGCGGCGCCAGCCTCCGTCCGTAGTCCCGGCGCAGCCCCGCCAACCGCTCGCTGAAATCGTACAGCACCAGCACTTCGGGTTTGTCCCCCAGTCGGACTTCATTCAGCTCCACCCTCACCCGAACCACCGTCTTTCGCCACTCGGTCCACACCCCGTATAAAACCATGATCCCGATCGCCGCCCCGATCCCGATCCAGACGTTCCGGTTCCACCCTTTCGCCACCCCCCATGCCTTCCGACCCAGCTCCCGGAAAATCCGGCCCGCCCCAACCCGCTTTTCTTCCGTTGCCGGAGAGCCTCCCCCGGTTCCGGGCTCGGCCGCGGGCTTGGGCGCCAGAATCCTCCGACGGACCCGCGGTTTGTTCTCCTCGACCCGCGTGACCTTGAGCCGGAGCTTTTTCTTGGCGGTATCGGCCTCGCCGCCCGCCGGAGGCGGAGCGTTTTCCTCGGCCATGGTCAGCGCTCTTCCGGATAACTGCCCAACACGCGCAGATCCTGCGTCTGTTTCCGCAAGGCTGCCAGCGCCCGCTGGAGTTCCGGCCGGTCGGCGTGACCGCGCACATCCACGAAAAAGACATATTCCCAAGGCTTCCCCGGGGCGGGCCGAGACTCCACCTTGAGCAGGTTCAGCTTCCGCGCCGAAAAGATTCCCAAAGCCCGGTGCAACGCCCCTGCCCGGTGTGGCAAGCTGAACACCAGGCTGGTCCGGTCCTTGCCGGTTGCCGGGACCGGATCCTGTCCCAGGACCAAAAACCTCGTCGTGTTTCCTACCCGGTCCTGCACGTCCCGCTGCCGGATCTTCAACCGGTAGAGAGATGCCGACAACGGGCTAGCCAGGGCCGCCGCCATGTTTTCCTTCGACGCCCTTCTTGCCCCCTCCGCAGTGCTCGCCACCTCTACTAACCGCGCTTCCGGATGATGGGTGGCCAGCCAGTGACGGCACTGCGCCAATGCCTGCGGATGGCTGTAGACCACGCGGATCGGGCCCCGGGCCGTCCGGCTCAACAATGCGTGCCGTACCGGCAGATAGATCTCCCCGGCGATCCACGCACAGGTGTCGAGAAGGGCATCCTGGGTGGCCCCCACCGATCCCTCCCCGGAATTTTCCACGGGCACCACACCGGCATCCACCTCCCCCCGGTCGACGGCCGAGAATATTTCCGCGATCGTCGCGCACGGGACCAGGTGGGACGAGGAGCCGAAACGCGACCGCGCCGCCTGGTGGCAGTAGGAGGATTCCGGCCCGAGATAGGCGATCCGCACACCCCCCTGCGCCTCCCGGGCGCTGGAAAGGATCTCGCGGTAGATCGAAGAAAGGGACTGCCGGTCCAACCCTTTTCCCGCCTTTGCCTCCAACCGCCGCAGCAGGCTCGCCTCCCGCCCGGGCGCGAGGACGGAAAAGCCGTCCTGCCGCTTCAACCGGCCGATTTCGCGGGCGATCCGGATCCGATCCGCCAGCAGGCGGACCAGTTGGTCGTCCAGGCGGTCAACCTTGCGTCGCAGGCTCGCCAACTTCACGGATCAGCTCCTCCTGTTTGGGCCCCGCCGGGTCGGCCGGGGCCGGCAATTTCACGCGCCGCAACTCCTCCGAGTTCGGCAGCTCCTCCAGATCCTTCAATCCGAAATGTTCGAGGAACAAATCGGTCGTGGCATAGAGGATCGGCCGGCCGGGCGCATCACTCCGTCCCACGATCTTGGCCACGCCACGTTCCACCAGCGTGTCGAGAGTGCCGCTGCAGTCCACCCCGCGCACCGCCTCGATCTCCGCGCGCGAAATCGGTTGCCGGTAGGCGATCACCGCCATCGTTTCCAGCGCCGGCGGGCTCAACCGCGGCGGCCGCACCACCCCTTTCAGCTTCGCCACCCATCCGGCAAGCTCCGGGGCCGTGCCGATCCGGAATCCGCCGGCCACCTCGCGCAAAATCAGCCCCCGGGCCGG
>DDPU01000041.1:3373-14336 GCA_002342345.1 Verrucomicrobia bacterium UBA2460 | reverse complement strand
CTACGCTGGGGATTCGCCGGTCGGTTGGCCAGTCCCATCCCCTTCCCCCTCCGTCAGCACCGGAGCCGGCGCCGCCCCCTCCGGCACCCGCTGGATGAAGATCGGCTTCAGTGGACCCTCTTGCCGGGCCATCAATTGACGGAGCCGGATCAACTCCAGCAGGGCCAAAAAGGTCACCACCACCTCCCCGCGGGAGGACATCGTGCGGAAGAGTTCCTCAAACAACACCTCCTCACCCACCGGAACCCGGTCGAGCAGGAACTCGATCTTTTGGCCGACGGTGAACTCCTCCTCGACGAAACGCCCCGCCCGCGCCCGCTCCTCCACCCCGCGCAGCACCTTCTGGAAAGCCCATACCAGGTCGAACATCGACACATTGCCGGGCCCCATCATGCCGGCGGGCGCCGATACCCGCTCCGGGGTGCGGCCAAAGATCTTCGAATGCAGGGCCTCCCGGTCTCCCAACTGCCCCGCCGCCTCCTTGAACTTGCGGTACTCGATCAACTGCCGGATCAATTCCCACTTCGGATCCTCCTCCTCCACCTCCTCCGGCGGCCGGTCCTGCACCGGCAGCAAAGTCCGGCTCTTCAGATAAAGCAGGGTTGCCGCCATCACCAAAAACTCCCCCGCGACCGCCAGATTCTCCTCCTTCATCTTGTCCAACCGCGCCAGGTACTGCTCCGTGAGCTTCTCCAGCCGGATGTCGTAGATATCCATCTCCTGTTCCTTGATCAGGTGCAGAAGCAGGTCGAGGGGCCCCGTGAAGGCGCTTAGCTCCACCCGGAGGTTCTCGTTCGAGGGGATTTCCAACATCGGGTTCACGACTTCGTCCCCACCGCGGCCCGCACCCGTGCCAACACCCCGTCCGCCGTCTTCCGCGCCTTGGCCGCCCCCTCGGTCATCCAGCGGGCCACTTTCTTCGGATCCGCCGCCAACTCCTCCCGCCGCTTGCGCAGGGCCGCAAACTCCTTCAGCACCATGTCCGCGAGCATTTTCTTCAAATCCCCGTAGCCCGTCCCGCCCTTTTCCATCCTCGCCCGGAACTCCGCCCTCTCCCCCTCCGTCCCCATCAGCCGGGCCAACCCCCACAGCGTGCTCCCCTCGACCGCCTTCGGCGATTCCACGGGGGTCGAGTCTGTCTTAATCCCCATGATCGCCTTCCGCAGTTCCTTCTCCGGAGCAAAAATCTCCAGCGTGTTGTTGTACGATTTGCTCATCTTCTGCCCGTCCACCCCCGGCACCACCCCCGCCTCCTCCCGGATGATCGACTCCGGCAGCTTGAAAACCGGACCAAATTTGTCGTTAAACTTTCCCGCCACATCGCGCGCCACCTCCAGATGCTGCTTCTGGTCCTGCCCCACGGGCACGCGATCCGCGTCGTAGAGCAGAATGTCAGCCGCCATCAGCACCGGATAGGCAAAGAGCCCGTGCGAGGGCGAAATCCCCTTTGCCACCTTGTCCTTGTAGCTATGGCACCGCTCCAGCAGCCCCATCGGCGTCACCGTGGAAAGGTACCAGGCCAGCTCATGCACCTCTGGCACCGCGCTCTGACGGAACACCACCGCCTTTTCCGGGTCCACCCCGCATCCCAAAAGATCCAGGAACGTCTCCTGGACCAACCCGGGGAGCTGACCCGATGCCGCTGCCCCGGTCAGGGCATGGTAATCCGCAAGGAAATAGTAGGCCTCTCCCTTCGTCTGGAGCTCGACGGCGGGGCGGATCATGCCGAAATAGTTGCCCAGATGCAGCCGTCCGGTCGGCTGAATCCCCGAGAGATAACGCATCCTTGATCGTGGCCTCGCGAAGCCCTTGTCGGCCAGAATTTTCCTAAAAGTTGTTCAGCTTCTCCACCGCCGGACCAGCCCCACCAACACCCCCTGGACCTGCAGGTCCCGCCGGGGGGTCAAATCGGGATATTCGGGGTTTTCCGACTTCAAAAACCAGCCCCGCCGCTCACTCACCAACCGCTTCAGCGTGACTTCCCCGTCCACCAGGGCAGCCACCACGTCCCCCTCCCTTGGCTCCTTCCTCTCCAAAACCGCCAGATCCCCGTCCCGGATGCCGGCCCCNNCCGAACAGACCCGGCTCCACCGCCAACTGCCGGTCCGGCTGCGACTCCCCCCAATCCGCCCGCCCCGCCGGAATCGAGGTGAAAAAAGGCAGCCACGCGGCTGTTTCCGGCTCGGATCGGGTCATGGCCGCTCCGGCGAGAAAAATCCCCCGGGAACGGCCCCTCCGGACTATCCGCCTGGCCTTTTCCAGCTTGTCGAGAAAGTAGCTGACCGCGCGCGGGCTCTTGAACCCAACCGCCCGCTGAATCTCCCGCACTGTCGGCGGCCGCCGGTGCTTTTCCGTGTAGCTCCGTAGAAACCTCAAAATTCTCTCCCCGGAATCCATTACACATTTGTATAATGAGACTTTGGGGTGACAAGCCAGGACTCGGAACTCTTCATTTACGTTTACGATTACCTTTACGAAACCGTCCGGACCTAGGAACTGCGAATTTCAAACTCTCGCAAACCCAAAGATAAACATAAACAACACGTTCAGCCTTCTGAAATCAGCCCCAAGCCTCGGATCCTTTCTCGCCCATTTTGCGCCTTTTTGCCAAAATACGACGATGCAGACGGTTGAAGCCCGCCCCGCGCAGACGGGGGTTCCCGCGCCCGATCCCTACGAGGCGTGCACCCGCCTGGCCCGGGAACATTACGAAAACTTCCCCGTCGGGCGGCTCGTCCCCAAGAAAATCCGTCCCCATGTCCACGCCGTCTACGCCTTCGCCCGGGTGGCCGACGACCTCGCCGACGAGGGCTACGCCGATCCCCGTCTCCGCGACGGCGCCTCCTCCGCCCCCACGGAAGCCGAACGCCTCGCTGTCTTTCGCAACTACAGGCAGGCCTGGCAAAACGCCCTCGCCGGCAAACCGCACGACCCCCAATACGAGTGGATCTTCACCCCCCTGCTCCGCACCAAGGCGGAGTTCAACCTGCCCGACTCCCTCTTTCTCGACCTCCTCAGCGCCTTCGAGCAGGACATCGTCCAACGCCGCTACGAGGATTTTCCCTCCGTCCTCGACTACTGCCGCCGCAGCGCCAATCCGATCGGCCGGCTCGTCCTCCTTCTCCACGGCCACCGCGAGGAGGAACTCGCGAAGCTTTCCGATGCCATCTGCACCGCCCTTCAGCTGGCGAACTTCTGGCAGGACGTCTCCGTCGATCTTGGGAAAGACCGCATCTACATCCCCCAGGTCGACCTCCGCCGCTTTGACGTGCCCGAGGCCGACCTTTTTGCCGGCAAAGCCACCCCGAATTTCCGCAACTGCCTCCGCTACCAGGTGGAACGGGCCTGGGACCTGTTCCGCGAGGGCGAACCCCTGCCCGCAAGGTTGAAACGTCCCCTCTCATGGGAAATCCGGCTCACCTGGCTGGGCGGAACCAGGATTCTGGAAAAAATTGAAAGCCGGAAATACGACACCCTTTCCCGGCGGCCGATCGTCTCCAAGTTCGACTTCCTGATTCTCGGCCTTCAGGCCTACCTTGGCGGATGAAGTCCGCCCATCTCCCGGGAGGCGCCGGAGAACGCATCACCCGCAAGAGCGGTTCCAACCTCGCCCTCTCCTTCATCTGCCTGCCCAAGGAGCAGCGCCGGGCCATGTCCACCTTTTACGCCTTCTGCCGCACCGTCGACGATGTGGTCGACGAAACCACCGCCCCGTTGCCAATGCGCCAGGCCCGCCTCCACCAATGGCGGGAGGATATTCGCGCCATCTATCACGGCAGCCCCGAGCAGCCCCTTGCCAAGGAACTGGCCCCCGTTGTCCGCCAGTACCTCATCCCTCCCGAGCCACTCCTCGAAATTCTCGACGGGGTGGAAATGGACCTGGCCAAAAGCCGCTACGAGAACTTCGAGGAGCTCCGCAAATACTGCTACGGGGTGGCTTCCGCCGTCGGGCTCGTCTCCATCAACATCTTCTGCTGCCAGACCCGCGCCGCACGCGACTACGCCATTGCCCTCGGCATGGCCTTTCAACTCACCAATATCCTGCGCGATGTCGCCTACGATCTGAAACGTTTCGGCCGGATCTACATTCCCCGATCGGAATGGGAGGCCTTCGGCGTGCAAGAGGCGGATTTTCAGGGCTCCCATCTCACCCCGGGGATGAACCGGCTCCTGCGGATGCAGTATTTCCGCGCCCGCCACTATTTTGAAAAGGCCGACCGTCTCCTGCCGGAAGCCGACCGCCCCCGCCTTGCCGCCGCCCTCCTCATGACCGAGGTGTACCGCGACCTCCTGGAAAAAATCCGCCGCCGGAAGTTCGACGTGCTCAGGGGCCCGATCAAACTCTCCCGCTGGGAAAAGCTCCTCGCCCTTCGGCGGGGTCAAAAACTGCTCAAGCGGGAGATCGCCCCGCGGCGAGCCCCCGCTCGCATTGCCGTGATCGGCGGCGGCTATGCCGGCTGTTCCGCGGCTTTCTCCCTGGCCCGCGAAGGCCACCTTGTCGAGCTGATCGAGGCCAAGCCCCAGCTTGGCGGCCGGGCCCACAGCTACCGGGAGGCCAAGACCGGCACCGTCATCGACAACGGCCAACACATCCTGATGGGCTGTTATCACGAGACCCTTGCCCTGGTCGCCGAGATGGGGAATCTCGACCGGCTCGAGCGCCACGACCGGCTGGACCTGCACTTTGTCAGCCCAAAAAAAGGGCAAACCGTTCTCCGTTCCTCGCCTCTCCCTCCCCCATTCCACCTGCTCGCCGGCCTGTTTGGCTTCCGCGAACTCACCTGGCTCGACCGCTGGGCGATCCTTCATCTTCCCGGTCGGGCCCGCAGCATGCCGCCCAAACAGGGCGAAACCGTCCAGGCATGGCTCGAGCGGGTCCGCCAGACTCCCGGCTCGGTTCGAGCCCTGTGGGAGCCTTTCTGCCTTGCCGCACTCAACGCCCCCATCCAGCTCGCCGATGCCTGCCTCTTCTGGGAGGTGACCCGGCGCGGCCTCTTTGGCACCTCGCAGGACGCCGCCATCTACCTAGACAAGGACGGCCTCTCCGGGCTTCTCAGCCCCGAACTCAACGCCTTTCTGGAATCGGCGGAGGGCAGGATCCGCACCGGCACACCGGTGGAACAGTTGGAATACGACGAGATCCATCAGCATGTCCGGACGGTGAAGTTCAAGGACGGCACGGAGGAAAAATACGACGTGGTTGTGTTGGCGGTCCCCTGGACCCCCGCCGCCAGGATGATCCCCGCGGTCGATCGGGCCTCCCAGCTGGCCGCCATGCTCAAGCCGGGGCCGATCCTCGGAATCCACCTTTGGACCGACCGCCCCCTCACGCCCCACCTCATCACCGGATTTCTCGATTCCCCGCTTCACTGGGTTTTTGACCGCACGTCCACCCTGCCCGCCGGCTCAACCGGCCACCTCTACGCGGCCGTGATCAGCGCCGTCACCGACCTGATCGACCAGACCGGAAAATATCTGGTGGAGCTGATCCTGGGCGAGATTCAGCGGATGGTTCCGGAAAGCCGGGAGGCCAAGGTCACCCACCATGTCGTCTACAAATCGCGCGATGCCACCTTTTGGGGCCAACCCGGCATGCCGTTGGCCCGACCCGGTCCGGTCACCTCGGTGGAAAATCTCTTTCTCGCCGGCGATTGGACCGAAACCGGCCTCCCCGCCACCATCGAGGGCGCCGTCCTTTCCGGCTTTCAAGCCGCCGATGCGGTGGGTTGAACATTTGGTGAGGTTGCCTCCGTGAGATAATCGCGGCCGCCTGACAAAGTCGGCCCGACCATACCCTCCAATTCCAAATCCAAAATTCCGGTTCGGAAATTCCTTAACCCCGCAACCCCTGGCCCCCGGAATCCCTGGTTTCCCCACCCACCCAATCCAGAAACTCCCCCAGCGCCTTTGACATCACATTCCTCGCATGAGTGCAGCCCCCCACCGCGGGAAGCAGCTCCCGCAACCGCCACGGACGCAGGGCCAAATGCAGTGCAATCTTCAGCGGGGTGCTTTTCCCGGTGATCGCATCGCACCCCAAAAGCAAGAGATCCGCCGGTAGCAGTTTGTCCGCGTGGTCGCTCACCGCCCTGAGGCCGACGAGGGGCACATCCCGCTTCCGGCAAGCCTCGGCCACATAATCCCATTCCATTTCCACCAGACCACACCCCGTCTTTCTTCCCAGTTCCAGCTTTGCCAGCCCCGTCTCGATGATCTCGTGGGCCGTGTGCCACTTGCCGGCGCGCACTGCCGGTTTGGACCGTGCCCACACGGCAAACTCCGGCCAGGCCTCCGCATGGCACGAACTGAGATCCCCCTCGTCCCAGTCCGGATTCAGGGCCCCGGCCAACCCAGCCAGGATCACACCACGGCAGGGATGTTCCGTCAGCCAAGCCTCCACTTTTTTATCCAGTCCCGCATGCCCCATCCCGATCCGGGCCGACACCACCGGCAGGTCCTTCCAGGCTCCCTTGAGGGTTTCCAGGCCTGCCGACAGGCCGCTTTTTCCGCCGATCCGTTTCCAGGTCGGTTCCGCCTCAAATTCCATGGGAAACAGGATCCCAACGGGTAGCAAGGGAACGGAAGACATGGGGAAAACCGCGGAGAATGCCGCAGTCGGGGGGATTAGCGGACCCCGGACGCCCGGACCATCTCGAGGTACTCGCCCAAGGCGAGGAGCGGCCAGTTGTTCCGGTACATGTCGTAGCGAAGGTAGAAGACGCAGGGGAAGCCGGTGCCGGTGATGAGCTTCTCCTCCCAGCTTCCGTCCTTGGCCTGGGTTTCCACCAGATAACGGACCGCCCGGCGCACGCTGGGCCGTTGAATATCCCCGCAGGCGAGCAACCCCATCAGCCCCCAGCCGGTTTGGGAGGCGGTACTGATTCCCCTCCCCTTCATCCGGGGGTCATCGTAGGAGCCGCAGCTTTCGCCCCAACCGCCGTCGGGATTCTGGGTGCACTCGAGCCAGTCACGGGCGCGAACCACCCAGGTGTCGTTCATGTCGTACCCGATGGCGCGCAGGCCGCGCAGGGCCTGCCAGGTGCCGTAGACATAGTTCACACCCCAGCGGCCAAACCAGGAGCCGTCCTCCTCCTGGGTCTTGCGCAGGAAAGCCAGGGCCCGCTGGATCTGCGGATGGCTTTTGGGGACGCCCAGTTTGCCCATTGTTTCCAACAACCTGCCGGTGATGTCGGCGCAGGGCGGGTCGAGGATGGCGTTGTGGTCGGCGAAGGGCACGTCCTCCAACCAGGCCTTGTTCACGTTCTTGTCGAAGGCGGCGTACCCGCCGTTGTCGCACTGGAAACTCATCGCCCAACCCAGGCCGCGGTCCATCGCCTCTTTCTGCTGGTTCGGGTTGGAGGCCTTTGCCTGGCGCAGGCCGAGGAGCACCTTGGCGGTGTCGTCGACATCGGGATACCAGTCGTTGAAGAACTCAAAGGCCCAGCCACCGGTGATCGGTGTCGGGTTCTTCATCACGTAGTCGCCGCGCATTTTCACTTCCTTGGAAAGAAGCCAGTCGGCCCCCTTCTGCATTGCCGGGTGATCGGGCTTCACGCCGGCGGCGCCGAGGGCCGTCAGGGTGATCGCGGTGTCCCAGACCGGGCTAAGGCAGGGCTGGACGCGGAAGTCCCCGTTGGCCGGATCGTCCACTTCCAATCCCTCCAGATCCTTCACCGCCTTGACCATCCAGGGGTCATTGTCGTCATACCCGAGACAACGGAACGCCAGGATCGCATTCATCATGGAGGGGAAGATCGCCGCCAAGCCCTCGGACTCCGGTCCGGTACGGTCCTTGATCCACTTCTCGGCGACTTTCAGCGCCTTCTTGCGGAACGGTTTCCAGGGAAGGCTTTCCAGGAAGCCCAGCAATTCGTTGACCCGGACGAAGAAATTCTTCATCGAGAAGAAACGGTTTTCCACGGGATGGAAAAAGGGCCCGCCCTCCACGCCGTACGGATACAGCTCGTGGAGCTGTTTTTCCGGCGGCAGATGGGTGACCGGGCGGAAGCTCCGGATGATCGCCATCGGCACCACGATGGCGCGGGTCCAGGAACTCATTTCCGACATGTCAAACGGCGCCCACCTCGGCAGGAGCAGGATTTCCGGGGGAATGTTGGGGAGATACCTCCACGGATACTGCCCGAACATCGCAAGATAGAATTTGCAGTAGGTGTTCGTGCTCGGAATCCCGCCCAGACGCATGGCCGCGGCCCGGGCCTTGCGCATCTCGGGCTCATCCGGGGTGAATCCCGCCAGCTTCAGGCTGAAGTAGGCCTTGACCGTTGCGGTCACGTTGCTGGGCCCGCCCGGGTAAATGGGCCAACCGCCGTCGGGCAGTTGCCGTTGCAGGATATGGCGGACGATCTTGGCTTCCTTGGCGCGATCCACCTTGCCGCGCAAATACATCAGCAGGTGGTAATCACAGGCCACCGTGCTGTCCACAAACAGCTCCCCCACCCAGTAACCCTCGGGTTTCTGTAAACCGAGCAGATGGTCCCGGCAGGCTTGCACGGTCTTTTCGACCGCGGAAAGGTCGACATCAGCCGGATCCAACCCAACCAACTCAGGACTGGGGGTGGACGTCCGCCTGGATTCCGCCGGCAAAACGGGATTCGACATAGCCCCAGACCCTAGCGGGGTGAAAAATTCGGTCAAACCGAACCGAAAATAGCACTAAACACTGATGATCAATTATTTATGAATTAGCCGCCCAAGTAATTAACCTTAGCTCATGCGACTGGGTTAGGGAGGGGTTGGAGGGCCGCACCCGGACATTAAACTGGAAATTACCGGAATCTTTCACCTCCAAACGGCCGGCATACTTGGCCCATCCCTGGGAAACCTCTCCCGTCGGCTCCAGACGGGTGGCCATGGAGGGACCATTCGGATCGACCGCCTTCATATAGGCCTCCACCGCCACCTCCTCATTTTTCAGGGAGCCCAGATGGACCTGGGCGGTAACGGAGACCTGGTCACCCACGCTCACCGTCGCGCCGTTGCCTCCAGCCCAGGTCACCCCGTTCGCCTTCACCTCCGCCCAACTATTGCGCATCCTGTCCTTCCAAACCGCCAGATCCCGGGACTTGGCAAATTTGTTTTCCTCAAACATCCGGCCCTTTTCGGCCGCCTTTCGGTAAAAGTTTTCCGCATATTCCGCCACCATGCGCTGGGTGTTGTAGACGGGCCCGATGGTCATCAGGCTGCGCCGCACCCGGTCAATCCAGCGCTTGGGCACGCCGTTGGAATCCCGGTCATAATAAAGCGGCACAATCTCGTGCTGGAGAATTTCGTAGATGGAGAAGGCGTCGAACTCGTCCTGCACTTCGGGCTCCAACCGAAGTCCGTCCTCCCCGATGGCCCAGCCGTTCGTGCCGTCAAAGGCCTCGTCCCACCAGCCGTCCCGGACGGAGAAGTTGAGACATCCGTTGGTGATGACCTTCTCCCCGCTCGTGCCGCTGGCCTCGAGGGGGCGGGTCGGGTTGTTCAGCCAGACATCGCAGCCGTGATAAAGATGCCGGGCGACGTTGAAGTCATAATTCTCCACGAAGACGATTTTGTTTTTAAAGACCGGCATCTCCGAAGCCTTCACGATCATCTGGATCAGTTTCTTGCCCCCCTCATCCGCAGGATGGGACTTGCCGGCAAAGACGAACTGCACGGGATGCTTCGGATCGTTAACGATCGCCGCCAGTTTTTCCAGGTCGCGGAACAGCAGGGCCGCCCGCTTGTAGGTGGCAAATCGGCGGGCGAAGCCGATGGTCAGCGCCTTGGGATCCAGCATCAGCTGGGCGGAGCGGATCTCCTCGGGCTTCACCCCGTTGCGGATCCGTTGGTTTTTGGCGCTCTCCCGGACGAATTCCAGGAGACGGGTCTTCAGCTTCTGGTGAACGGTCCAATAATCCTGATCCTTGAAATTGGCTCTCTTTTTCCACTGGGCGACCTCGGCCAGGTCGTCCTCGGTGAAGGCACCCTCCTCCTTTTCGAGGAGCTGTCGGATCTCCGGGGCCATCCAGGTGAAGGTGTGGATGCCGTTGGTCACGTGGCGGATGGGGATCTCCTTTTTTGGAACCCCCGGCCAGACCGTCTGCCACATCTCGCGCGAAACGCGGCCATGGATCGCGCTCACCCCGTTGGCCTGACGGGAAAGCCGCAGGGCAAGAATCGTCATGCTGAACGGCTCCTCCTCCGGGTGCGCCCAGGGACGCCCCAGCTTGAGCAGGTCGTCGAAACCGATGCGACAATCCCGGATGTAATCGGCAAAATACTTTTCCATCAGCTTCGGGTCGAAGGCATCGTTCCCCGCCGGCACGGGAGTATGGGTGGTGAAAATGCTGCTGGCCGCCACGGATTGGAGCGCCTCGATGAAGGAAAGTTTTTCGCGGTCGACCAGCATCCGGATGCGTTCCAAGCCGAGGAACGCCGCGTGACCCTCGTTCATGTGGAAGACGGAGGGCCGCAGTCCCATGGCATCAATGGCCTTCACCCCGCCAATGCCCAAAACGATCTCCTGGCGCACCCGCATGTCGTGATCCCCGCCGTACAGCTGGTAGGTGATGTTGCGGTCGTCCGGGGCGTTGGAAGGCAGGTCGGTGTCGAGAAGGAATAAGCGGGTCAGGCCGATCCGGACCTCCCAGACCTTCGCCTTCACCTTCCGCCCGGGCATGTCGAGCTCAACCACCACCGGCGTCTTTCCGTCCGCCGCCAATGCCTCGCGCACCGGCAGGTCGTGGAAGACGTTGTCGACGATGTTGGCCTCCTGCCAGCCGTCCCGGTTGATCTTTTGGGAAAAGTAACCAAAGCGGTAGAGCAACCCCACCGCCACAAAAGGCAGGCCAAGGTCGCTGGCCGATTTGCAATGGTCACCCGCGAGAATACCGAGACCCCCGGAATAGACCGGCAGGGACTCGTGGAAGCCGAATTCCGCGGAAAAATAGGCCACCAGGGGCTGGTCCTTTTTCTCCTT
>DDPU01000041.1:630-3317 GCA_002342345.1 Verrucomicrobia bacterium UBA2460 | reverse complement strand
ACCGGACTGTGCCCACATTCCTCCCAAAGGGCCGGATCAAGCTCCTGGAAGAGTTCCAGGGCTTCAAAGTTCCAGCTGAACCACAGGTTGAAGGCAATTCGGCGGAGGGACTCCAGCCCCTCCGGAACCCTCGGAACCACGGAAACATGGAAAGGCCACTTCTGGGGCGACACGACAGGGGATGCCATAAAGAAGTGAGAATGAAGATGTTACCTTGGGGAGGCTAGCAGTTTTTGCGGTTTCTCGAACCGGTAAAGACGGCTCGCCGGCCAGTCCAATCCAAAATATCCAGGTTTACGCCTCATCAAAACGGACGATCCGGTGGATCCTCCCTGCCCCGTTCCAAATTTTCCGCCTACTTGATCAACCCCTGGATCTCCTTGAATTTTGGATGCTCTGCCGTCTCCAGCAGTTCAAACAACACCGCCTCGGTGGTGGTCACAACGATCCCGTCGTGCCTCATTTCCTGAAGGGCCAACTGCCGGTCCGTTTCCTTCCTCGATCCCACCGCGTCCGCCACCAGCACCGGTTGCACCTCCCGCAGGCGAAGCTCGTAAACCGTCTGCCGGACACACACGTGGGCCTCACATCCCGCCACCAAAACCCGCTTTCTGCGCAGACCTTTTCCGGCCTCGGCCGCCGAGAACATGGCTTTGGAGATCGGTGATGTCTTGCCGGCCGCCTGCAGAACCGCCGGAAGGGTCTTTCCCAGTTTGGCGGGAACCTGCTCCGTAATTGCCACGGGTATCTCGAGAAGTTTCGCGGCCTTCACCAGGATCTCCACCCGGTCCACCCAGCCCTCCGGTTCCTTCACCGCCCCCGCCAGCTTCTCCTGCACGTCCACGATCAACAGCCCGGTCTCGGAACTTTTCAGCCGCCAGGACATGTCAGCCCTCCTCGGAGGAGGACGACTGCAGGGAGGCGATCACGTTGAGATCCTCCAGCGTGGTCACATCCCCCTTCACGGTCCCGCCGGCGGCGATTTCCTTGAGCAGGCGCCGCATGATCTTTCCGCTGCGCGTCTTGGGCAGGGCTTCGGCAAAACGGATCTGGTCCGGCTTGGCAATCGGCCCGATCTCCTTGCTCACCTGCTCCCGCAAGGCCGTTACCAGGTCGTTCCCCGCCTTTTGACCGGCCTTCAAGGTCACAAAAGCCACCACCGCCTGCCCCTTGAGATCGTCCGGACGCCCCACCACCGCAGCCTCGGCCACGGCGGGATGCGTCACCAGGGCGCTTTCCACCTCCGCCGTTCCCAGCCGGTGACCCGAAACATTGAGGACGTCGTCGATCCTCCCGATCACCCGGAAATATCCGTCCTTGTCCCGTTTTGCCCCGTCTCCCGTGAAATAAACCCCAGGCACCTCGCTCCAGTACTGCTTCCTGTACCGCTCGGCATCACCGTAAATCGTCCGCAGCATGGACGGCCAAGGCTTCCGGATCACCAGCTTGCCCTGCACCCCGTCCTTCACCGGCTTGCCCCGGTCGTCCACCACGGCCAAATCCGCCCCGAAAAAAGGCACCCCCGCCAAGCCAGGCTTCATCACATGGATGCCGGGCAGCGTGGTCAGCAGGTGGCTGCCCGTCTCCGTCTGCCACCAGGTATCCACGATCGGGCACCGGCCCCCGCCGACCACCCGGTGGTACCAAAGCCAGGCCTCGGGATTGATCGGCTCGCCCACCGATCCGAGGAGCCGCAGGGAGGAAAGATCNNTGTTTTTCCACCCACTGGTCCCCCCAGCGGATAAAGGCCCGGATCGCCGTGGGCGCCGTGTAAAAAATCGTCACACGGTGTTTGGCGATGATCCGCCAGAACCGGTCCGGCTCAGGCTGATTGGGGGCCCCCTCGTACATCAGGGTGGTCGCCCCATTGCTGAGGGCCCCGTAAACGGTGTAGCTGTGTCCGGTCACCCAGCCGACATCCGCCGTGCACCAGAACAGGTCCGTCTCCTTGAGGTCGAAAACCCACTTGGTTGTCAGATGCGCACCCAGCAGGTATCCGGCCGTGGTGTGCAGGATTCCCTTCGGTTTCCCCGTGCTGCCGCTGGTGTAGAGGATGAAAAGCGGGTCTTCGCTTTCCAGCTTTTCCGGGGGGAAATCGGGAGACTGGTGGTCGGTGATCTCGTGCCACCAGCGGTCGATCTCGTTCAGCTTCTCCACCGTCCCCGTCCGCTTCAGCACGATGACACGGCGGACACCGGGAGAGGCGGCCACGGCCGCGTCCACGTTTTTCTTNNTCATGAATCCTGTCCTTCAAGGCCTCGGCGCTGAACCCGCCGAAGACCACGCTGTGGACGGCTCCCAACCGGGCGCAAGCCAGCATGGCAACCGCCGCCTCCGGAACCATCGGCAGGTAAATCATCACCCGGTCGCCCTTCTTGACCCCCTCCCCGCGAAGGGCGTGGGCAAACCGGCAAACCTCGTCATGCAGCTGCTGGTAGGTGAGAACCCTCACATCCCCGGGCTCGCCCTCAAAAACGATCGCCGCCTTGTGACGGCGCGACCCCGCCAGGTGGCGGTCGATACAGTTGTGGCTCAGGTTGAGCCGACCCCCGCCGAACCACTGGGCAAAGGGCTCCTTCCACTCCAGCACCCTCTTCGGCTCCTGGAACCAGTCCAGTTCCTCCTTGGCCATGCGTCCCCAGAATTTTTTCGGGTTCTGCACCGATTCCCGGTGCATCGACCGGTAC
>DDPU01000041.1:0-570 GCA_002342345.1 Verrucomicrobia bacterium UBA2460 | reverse complement strand
CCCTCCGCCCCGCAGGCCAACCGGCCTTCGGCCGGCCCCACCCACCGGACACCCCGGGACGAAAGGATTTTCACATTTTCCCGGGTCGCCGGATGGGTCCACATGTTCGTGTTCATGGCCGGGGCAAGGACCAGGGGGGCGCGCGTGGCCAGCAACACCGCCCCGAGCACGTCGCCCGCAAAGCCGTGCGCGGTCCGGGCAAGGAAATCCGCACTCGCCGGGGCAACCACCACGGCATCCGCCGCCTGGGCCAGGTCCAGGTGAGACATCCTTCCCCCTTCCCCTTCCTCCCAAAGCGAGGTGTGCACCGGCCGATGGGTCAGGGCGGCCAGGGTCAAGGCCGGCAAAAAACGCGCGCCGTCCTGCGTGAGAATGGCGTGAACTTCCCAACCCTCCTTGGTCATCGCGCTGGCCAGATCCGCAGCCCGGTAGGCGGCAATCGATCCGGTCACTCCCAGCACCACCCGCAAACCCCTTTTCTCAGCCATGGTTCAGATTCAGCCTCCGGCTGAGGTAACGCTCCGCCCGGATGATGGCGCGAAACTTGATGAGATCCTCCTCCATGGAACT
>DDPU01000034.1:2410-4194 GCA_002342345.1 Verrucomicrobia bacterium UBA2460 | reverse complement strand
CCGGTGGCGGTGGTGGTGGCGTTGGTTGGGGTGCCGAAGGAAAGGCTCCCCGGTCCGGTCACGCGGCTCCAGGAAAGGGTGACACCGGAGGAGGGTAGGGTGCTTCCCGTCAACGTGGACGGGGAATTGGTCAAGGCGGCGCGGTTGGTTCCCGCCGAGACCTGGATCCCTGTCTTGGAGGCAAAACCGGAGCCTTCCAGGCGGTCGAGGGATGCGGTGCCGAGAGTGGCGTCCAGGTGGCTGGAAATGGCGATGCCGATCAGGCAGTTGGAATCGAGCAGGGGGCTGACCGATCCGAGGGACACCCAGTTGGTCCCGTTCGTGGAGCGCTGGGCGATGACATTGCTCCCGCTCCGCTCCAACCGCAGCCAGGTGGGGAAGGTGTAGGTTCCCACGTTGGTGTGAAACGACACATCCCCGGTCACCGGCCGGTGCTGGAGGGCGAGGCCGTTGGCGGGCGTGATCGCGAGAAAGGCGTGAGGGGAGTCGCCACTGCGGGAATTTCGGATCATCAGGCCCACCTTGGCCCATGGATCTGTATTGGTCTGGCTAAGGAACCTCGCCTGAAGAAAGCCGTCGCCCGAAAGAGGGGCGCCGAGGAAGTATCCGGCGTCATTCGTGCCCCAAATGTCCGTTCCCGATCCCCGTACGGTCCAGACTCCGTTGGTCTGCGTGGCGCTGCCGGCGGCGCCGACGCTTCCCAGGTCCGCGCCCGTAGCCACTGGGTTGGTTCCGTACGAGACCGCGAATTCAGCCGATTCGGACAGGCTCCCATCGCTGACCGTGTGGCGGAGAAGATAAAGCCCTGTCTGGTCAAAACGCACGGGGGTGTTGGAGGAGGAGGGTTGTTCCAGGGTCGGTGTTGCTCCGGCGGGTGAGGAAACCACCGTCCAAAGACGGGTCAGGTTGTTGGAGGGGAGGCCGTCATCGGTGGCGGATGTTTTCAGGACGACTCCCGTACCCAAGGGCAAACTGATGCCAACCGGGCAAGCCGGCGCGACCACCGGAGCGGTATTCACCACCAGCACCGTCAGCGTGCCGGAAGAGGAGGCCGTTCCCCCCGGGGTGGTGATTCGCACGACCCCGGAAGTCGCTCCCTGGGGTACCACAAAGGTCACCGTTTGGTTGTCGACGTTGGCAAAACTGGAGGCGGTGGTTCCTCCCACCGAGACCGAGGTGGCGCCGCCCAGATCCGTGCCCGTGACCGTCACGGCGGTCCCTGGAGCGGCGCTCGAGGGGGTGAAGGAAAGGATTGCGGGCGGGTTGGCGGCGGCGAGGGTCAGGGAGAAAACGGAACCGGCCTGGTTGGAGACCCCTTTGGCCATCAGGGCGGAATCGGCTTCCGCCGTTCCCGTGGAACCGGATTTGATGAGAATTCCAACGGGAGCCTGCTGCACGGTCATGCTGGTGAGGGAAATATTGAGGAAATCGATTCCGGCAATGCCGCCGATGTTGGAGAAACGGATGGCGGCGTAACGGGTGGTGTCGATGGTGTTGTCGTGGATGTCCAGGTCCTTGAGATCGGCGTACCAGGTTTGCAGGTCGATGGCCCCGGTTTGATCGCCATAGCCGTCCAGGGAACCGGTTCGTTCCAAGGTGTTGTTGAAGATCTGGAGGATGGAAGGCCCGAAGGGATGGGCGTCCTGGTGGAACACGGTGTTCAGGCGGATGCCCGATCCGGCCACCTGGTCCCGGATCAGGTTGTTTTGAATAATGTGGGCTTGCCCTCCGAAAATCCCGATGCCCCCGGCCCTCCAGACGCACTCGATGGTGTTGTACCGGAA
>DDPU01000034.1:1953-2366 GCA_002342345.1 Verrucomicrobia bacterium UBA2460 | reverse complement strand
CCGTCGTCGCCGGTTCCACGGATGTGGCAGTTTTCCACGGTGCTATACCGGCTTCCCTGGGCCAGGTTGATGCCGTCCGCAAAGGTGTTCCGGAAGCGGCAGTTCCGGATGGTGGTCCCGTAGGTGAAATTGTTGGTTTCCCCGGCATTGTACCAGCCGCTCCAGATTCCGCATTGGGTCTGCTCCGCCCAGACATTTTCAATCAGGGAGTTCGTGGAGAACCAACCCTTGATGGCCTTGTAGCCATTCGGGGCGGAGTAGCGGGTTTCCTGGGATCCTTTCATGTAAAAGTCCCGCAGCTTGATGTTGGCCCCGCGTCCCTCGATGCCCCCGGAGCCCTCCGAGCCGGTGGAGGTGAAAAGGATTTCCGTTTGCCACATGCCCGCCCCCTGCAGGGTGGTGTTGGGAGAGAG
>DDPU01000034.1:557-1909 GCA_002342345.1 Verrucomicrobia bacterium UBA2460 | reverse complement strand
CTGGTTGCCGCGCTGATGCAGGACTGGAAGGCAAAAGTGTCGTCGCTGGTGTCGGAACCGTTGGCGCCGTAGGCGGTGACGTTGAGATAGGCGGTGGCCAGGTTGGTGGGGGTGAAGGTCGAGCTGGTCTCCGCCTCGAGAACGTCGATCCAGACGGCGACATTGTCCCCGGTGTCCCGCCTGAGTTCGAGGGTGTCGCCGGCCTGGAGGGAGGAGGCCAGTTTGATCCTGGCCTCGTTGTAACGCTTCAGGGGGATGCGCCCGGTGCCGGCGCTGTTGTACTCGTTCATCTGGCTGTCGAAATAGAGCCAGGCTTGGGCGGAGGTCAGGCTGACTTTTTGGCTGGTGACGGTCCCGTTGGTGGCGGTGACGCGCAGGGTCACCGTCCCGCTGGAACCGTCCGTCACGCTGTAGCGCAGGCAGAGCATGTTGGCGGGATCCGTGACCGTCCATTTGGCGGAAGCCCCGCTTCCGTTGAGCAGGATGCAGCCCCTTTTCTGGGCTTCCGCGGCGATGTTGGTGGCGCCCTCGGAGTAGGCGGAGGTGATTTTGGAGGCGGGGGAAACCAGGGTTTGGCAGTTATCCTCGTCATAGCTGATCCAGGGAATCTGCATGCCGTTGACCACCGGCGAGGTGATCCAGAGTTGGGAGGAGGCGGCAACATCCCGGTTCGTTAGGATGGGGGTGGCTCCGCTGGCGACGCCTGTCAGGGCGTTGGAGCCGCCCGCATCCAGGAAACGGAGCGATCCGCCGCTGGTTTCGCGGAGGAAAGCCTGGCGGGTATCCGTGGCATCGGGGAGCGATGCGGTGATCGTTCCGGTCCCGACGGGAGCCCGCAGGGCGGTGCCTGAGAAGCGATTGACGATCCAGCTGAAGTTGGTGTTGGTGGTGCCCTGCAAGAACCACTGGCCGGAAGCGGATGCCCCGGGATCGGTGGAGGTCATGCGGGGCGTGCCGTCGGTGGCGGTCTCGAGATAGCAGCTGTTGCTGGTGTTGCGGATCCGGAAGTAGATGGGGGTCGAGGCCAGGAATGTCGGAGTGTTCGATACGGTGGTGGCATCGGACAGCATCAGGGCGTTGAGATAGCCCAGGGATCCGTTGGCCCCGCGGAAGCGCAGGTACAGCGTGCCGGAGGCGGAGGGCTGAAGGTTCGGAATCACCGCGACCTGGTTCCGGTTGTGCTGGGCCGGATCCGAGGGGCTTTGCACATTGAGGCTGGCCGAACCGGCGGACTGGGTGAGGGCGGAATTTCGGTAAACCTCGTAGGTGGTGGCGGTGTCGGTCGAATATTTGTGGGAGCCGAAGAGGGTCAGCTGGTAGGTGAGGGCGGGATCAAGCCCGCGCAGGACCAG
>DDPU01000034.1:0-528 GCA_002342345.1 Verrucomicrobia bacterium UBA2460 | reverse complement strand
TTGGCCGCAAGGTTGGTGGCGTCCGTTGTGCCGGCCGGTCCGTTGTAGCTGTCCGTGCCAACCCCGCTTACCGTCACAAAACCCAAACTGATCGATCCGGTGACGTTGGAGGAATCCCGAAGGGTGATGGCATTGGTGTCTGCCGGTGTCAACCCGTTCCAGTAGTTGCCATTGGTGTCGGGATTGGGTGTGGTCACGCCCCGGAAAGAAGCGGAGGTTCCAAAATCGACCAAATAATTTCTGGCCTGGAGCGCGGGGGAAAAAGTGTGGATGACGGCAGCCAGCACCAGAAGTTTTGGGAAGCGCTTCACCAAAGAAATTCTAGTCGGTAGTCTCATGGATTCAATGGGTTGCGTAAAAAAAAAGGCCCTTTTGTGGGGCCTTTTTTTGAGGGCATTACCCCTTTGTTCCTATGGAGCCGTTGCCTTGAGGCGCAGGAACAGGTGGTCTCCCGAGCGTGGAACGGTGAAATCCCTTCGCTCGGAAACCCCGGGAGTGGCACCTGCCTGACTGGCGGAAGGGGAGCCG
>DDPU01000078.1:29041-29204 GCA_002342345.1 Verrucomicrobia bacterium UBA2460 | reverse complement strand
CCCCGGCTGAAGGTCATTTCCAGCCGGTACCGGTCTTCCGGCGAAGCGGGTGCCGGCTGTTCCGCCAGGGCCCGGTCGATGGCGCTGCGATAGACGGAGGTTACCGCGGTGATGTAGTCGGGAGACTTGAGGCGGCCCTCGATCTTGAAGGAGCGGAGGCCCA
>DDPU01000078.1:20915-29013 GCA_002342345.1 Verrucomicrobia bacterium UBA2460 | reverse complement strand
CCGAGATCCTTGGGGCGGCCATCCACTTCGAGCGAGTAGGGGAGCCGGCAGGCTTGGGCGCATTCTCCGCGGTTTGCACTGCGGCGGCCAAGGACCTCGCTGGTCAGACACTGCCCGGAGTAGGCGACACAAAGGGCTCCATGGACAAACACCTCCAGGGGAAGTCCGGAGGGGTCGGTTGCGGGCGGGAACTTGGCCAGTTCCCGCAGGGAAAGTTCCCGCGCGAGAACGGCAAGATGGAGGCCCTGGCGGCGGGCGAAGGCGACACCCTCCGGCGAGGTGAGGGTCATCTGTGTGGAGGCGTGCAGTTCGAGGTCTGGGCAAACGGCCTTGGCCAGGCGGACGAGTCCGAAGTCTTGGACAATCAGGGCGTCGACCTTGGCTGAAGAGGCAAGCCGGAGCAACCGTTCGGCCTCAGCCAGCTCGGAGGGAAAGATCAGCACATTCATGGTGAGATATCCGCGTCGCCCGCGCCCGTGCAGGTAGTCCATGACTTCCGGCAGATCCTGTTCGGTGAAATTTTCCGCCCGCAGACGGGCGTTAAAAGCAGGAAGTCCGAAGTAGACGGCGTCCGCCCCCGCCCTCACTGCTGCCTTCAGGCAATCCCAGTCGCCAGCGGGGGCGAGCAGTTCAGGTTGGGAAGGCGTCATTCCTTATCTTTAGCACAGGACCTCCGCTTGGCCTTGAATCAAAAAACCGCTAGTTTTTTAGCATGGAACGGAAACCGTCTTGGCTGAGGGCGAAAATTCCCGGGGGTCCCGAATACCTGAAGGTACGGAACCTGGTGAAGGAAAACCGTTTGAACACGGTATGTGAAAGCGCCCATTGCCCGAATTTGGGGGAATGCTGGAGCCGGGGAACGGCCACGATCATGATCTTGGGGGACACCTGCACCCGATCCTGCCGATTTTGCGCCATCGCCACGGGTAAACCGGGTGAGGTGGACTGGGGAGAGCCGGCCCGGGTGGCGGATGCGGTCCGGATCATGGGGCTTAAGCACGCGGTGATCACCTCCGTGGCCCGGGACGACCTCGCCGACGGCGGGGCGGAGATCTGGGCGAGAACCGTCCGGGCCGTGCGCAACGTCAACCCGGATACCCACATTGAGGTGCTGATCCCGGACTTCAAGGGCCGGCAAGAGAGCCTGAACACCGTTTTGGACGCGGAACCGGACATCCTTAATCACAACATGGAGACGGTGAAACGGCTGCAAAAACCGGTACGGGTGCAGGCGAAGTATGAGCGGAGCCTGGAGGTCCTGCGCAGGGCCAAGGCGAGGGGTTTTGTGACGAAGACCGGGCTGATGCTGGGGATCGGGGAGCGGGAGGGAGAAATTGAAGAGACTCTGAGGGATTTGGCGGAAGAGAAGGTGGATATTCTGACTCTCGGGCAGTATTTGCGGCCGACACCAAAGCATTTGCCCATCGACCGGTGGGTAACGCCGGAAGAGTTTGCGAAATGGAAGGAAAAGTCGCTGGAGTTGGGCTTCGGGGTGTGCGAGAGCGGACCGTTGGTTCGGAGCTCCTATCACGCGGATGAGCAGTCGGCGAGGTACACGACTGCCGATACGGCTGCGGCGAATTGACGGGTTCGATTGATATTGGGAGGAAGATTAGGGTGAGGCGGGAACGATGATCCCGCCCTGTGCATGTCATCAAAGAAGCCCTCATCGGGCCCGCCCTACCTGGGTCTTAAAGCTGCTGGTCAGGACTTTTGCCTTACCGGGCCCTGCCCAGTTGAACAGACGGCGACTCAAGGCAGTCTAAGGAGATTATGAATAAAGTAGCCCAAATTTTTGTCATCCTCGGGATTCTGTTTCTCGTCGGGGGTTGGTGGGTGGGCTATGGTGGACTCATGGCAGGGGTTTCTGAGAAAAAGCGGCAACCGAAAGAGGTTCAGGTCAGGCTTTTGGAGGATGGGTTAAAACCTGGGACCGCGGTCCAAGCTCCATTCGTCATCAGGTCCGACAAGGAGTGGGCGAACAGGCTGACGATTGAGCAGTTCCGGATTGGCAGGACGCAGGGGACGGAGAGGGCGTTCTGCGGGGTGTTTCACGATAACCACAAAAACGGGGTTTATTTTTGCGCCGGGTGCGGACTGCCGCTTTTTAAGTCGGACGACAAGTTTGATTCGGGCACCGGGTGGCCAAGTTTTTTTCAGCCGTTCGCGGAGGAAAACATCGGGGAGACGACCGACAGCTCCCACGGAATGAGCCGGACAGAAGTGCACTGCGTACGTTGCAAGACGCACCTTGGCCATGTGTTCCCGGATGGGCCGAAGCCGACGGGGTTGCGGTACTGCATCAACTCGGCGGTATTGACCTTCCAGGAGGCGGGGCCGGCTCCCGAAACCGAGACATTATTGCTTGGGGCCGGCTGTTTCTGGGGAGTGCAGGCGGCGTTCGACGAACTTCCGGGAGTGACCGGCACGGAAGTGGGTTATTCCGGTGGTTGGAGCAAAAATCCCACCTACCAGGAGGTGTGCGGGCACGACACGGGCCATGCCGAGGTGGTTAAGGTGGAGTACAATCCCGGGAAAATCAGCACGGTCAAGATTCTGGAATATTTTTTCAAGATCCATGATCCGACGACGCTGAATCGGCAGGGGCCGGATTTGGGGGACCAGTACCGTTCGGCGATTTTTTTCACGCGCCCGGAGCAGGAGTCGGCGGCGCGGGAGGTGATCGCCAGGCTCATCCAGGAAAAAAAATTTCCCCGGCCGATTGTGACGCAGGTGGATCTGGCGGGTCCCTACACCAAGGCGGAGGAGTACCATCAGAAATATCACCAAAAACACGGAGGACCAGGCTGCATCGTGCCGAAATAATGGATGCAGGCGCACGCGTTTCCGGTGATGTACGGGGAGGGAAGGGAGGTTGTCTTGGGATCCGGGTCTAGAGGTTGATGGCGGAGATTGTGCCAGATTTGTGGCGGAACATGTGGGTTTTGGGATCGAAAAACAGGATGGTGAATAAGTGGGGCAGAGGGTTGGGGTGATTTTTCGAGGGGAAAAGGGACCTATTTGCCTTTATTTAAGCAATATGCGCACAAAAGAAAAAAAGTTTTCAAAGATGTTTGACAAGGGTTTCCCGCACACTATTCCTAGTCGTCTTGAACTCGTTCACCACAACTCAATGGTGCATTAGGCTAGCTAATGAATTTACGCAAAAATACGTAAATTCACCGAAAATCAGAACTACTGCAGTTTCGGAAACGTCCGTTTCTGCAGGGCTGTTGCAAGGAGGCATGTAAAATGATGCAGACCGAATTTACGGTGGGAGGGCGCAAATTCGTCCTCGATAAGAAGAAGGCCGAGGCCGCTTTTGCGGGCAAGAGAGTGATCCTTGGGAAGGAGACAATGACCTTCAACCTCCTCCCGTTGAAATATGCCTGGGCCTACGACCTTTATCGAAAAATGAAGGCGAACCACTGGGAGCCCGAGGACATCGGCATGGGCAAAGACATTGAGCAGTGGAAGGACAGCAAGGCGGTCAGTGATGTGGAGAGGTGGATTATCCGGATGGGAATTGGATACTTTTCCGCGGCCGAAGGGATTGTGGGCGACAACATCCAGCATGTGGTCAGGGAACTGGTAACGGCGCCCGAGCTCAAGCTGGTGCTTGGTCGCCATGCCCACGAGGAGAACATCCACGCCGATTCGCTGCTCTACATGATCAGCTCGCTGGGCATCAACCCCCACGAGTGCGAGGCAATGTTCGAGGATGTCGATTCCATCGTGAAAAAGAACGAGTTTGTTACCGGGATTTCCAGAAACCTGCGGAGGGACCTGGATTTGACGAAGCCGGAAAACAAAAAACTCCTCGCCAAGAACATGTTCGTTTTCGGCCAGTGCATGGAGGGAACCCAGTTTTACGGGTTATTTGGGATGGTTTTGTCGTTATATCGCCAAAACAAGTTTCCCGGGATCGGGCAGATGTTCCGCTATACCCTGCGGGATGAGTCCAATCATATCGAGGTTTTCCGCAACCTCTTCATGGATCTCGTCGAGGAGAACCGGGAGATCTGGACCGAGGAGTTCAAGGAGGAACTCCGGCAGACGATGGCACAGGCAGTGGAACTGGAAAAGACCTTCATCAAGGACTGTCTTCCGGTCAACGCCGTGGGTCTGAGCCTGTCGGAGTTCACGTCCTACATCGATTACATCGCGGACCGGAGGCTCGAGGGCGTCGGTCTGAAGCCCCTGCATGGGGATCTGGCCAATCCGCTTCCTTGGTTGGCCGAGATGATGGACATCAAAAAAGAGCAGAATTTCTTTGAAGGGCGCGTCACGGAGTACCAGAAGTCATCGGCCTTGGCGGCCGTGCACGACGACGAACTCTGATTTCGGACCCGGGCAAGCAGCGGAAGGAGCAACTCTCATGAAGATGGATCGGCGCGAAGTGGATGTGGATCTGGCGATGAAACGGTTTCTCAACCTTCCGGAGGGGACTCCGGCCGAGTGGGGCAAGACTGTGGAGGACGTCCAGGTTGAGCTTCCTGAAATCGAGGTAATTGACGGGGAGAAACACCATGCCTTCAGTCTGGCCGAGGTGGCTGAAATGGTTGGCCGTAGCCTGGCCCGCCTGCTCAAGGCCAAGGGTCAGGATTCCATTTTCACGGAATCGAACCGGCGTTGGGTGGCCCGGATATGCACGGAGGTGGGCAAGAACCTGGCCAGGCAAGCCTTGGCGGAGCGGCCGTTGCGGCTCAAGATCGAGGACCTGCGGACGCTGGTGGAAAAGACCCTTGTGGATAACAACGCTTACGATGTCGCCCGGAGCCTGGTAGTGGAACGCAAGCGCCGTCCTGAGGACATTCAGGCCGACGGTGATGCCCCGGTTTGCACGACCAGGCTGATACGCCGGATGGGGCAGGTGGTGCCTTGGAACGAGTCGAAAATCGAGGTGGCGGTTCGGCAGGCCTTTTTGGCCTTGCGGATGGACTCGGCTCCGGCGGCGGCGATCGCCCGTGGGGTGACCCTCCGGGTGATCGAACTGAACCAGGCGACGATCCACATCGAGGAGGTGCAGGACCTCGTTCAGGAGGAACTGATGAGAGCGGGGCACTATAAGGTGGCCGAGCGCTACATCCTTTATCGTGCCACACGGACCGAACTGAGGGAGAGGAAAGCCCGCGGGGAGGAGACGGACGTTGCCGCCGGACCAGCGGAGGGAATGGTGGTGGTCACCAACGCCGATGGGACCACCTACCTGTGGGACGGGGCCGATCTTCGGGCGCGGATCGAATTCGCCTCGATCGGGTTAGATCTGTGCCTTGGGGCCGGGGAGATCGAGAAAGAGCTGCGTCGCTCGGTTTTTGACGGGATCAAAAAGGCCGATCTTAACAACACCATCAGCCTGAATGCGAAGACGCTGATCGAAAAGGACGCCGACTTCGCCAAATTTGCCGGCCGCATCCAGCTCTCCTTCATTTACGAGGAGGTGCTCGGCTGGGACATCGTGCGCGACGGGGTGGGTGCCCTGCGCGACTTCCACCGGCGCCGATTCCGCGAGGCCATCGATCGCGGTATTGCCATCGGGCGCTTCAGCCAGGATCTGCTCAAGTACGACATTGAAAAAATGGCAGCGGCGCTCGATCCACTGGCAGACCTCGAGTTTGATTTTCTCGGCGTGCAGACCCTGTACGACCGCTACCTGATCATCGACAAGAAAGCCGCGAACCCGCGCAGGCTGGAGACCCCGCAGTTTTTCTGGATGCGGGTGGCCATGGGCCTTTTCCACGCGGAGGCCAAAGAGCGGGAGCAGAGAGCAACCGAGCTTTACAACCTCTACAAGAGCCGGCGCTTTTGCTCCTCTACGCCGACCCTGTTCAATTCCGGCACCAACCATAGCCAGCTATCCTCCTGTTACCTGTACTGGGTGGACGACTCCATCGACGGCATTATGCAGAGGGGTGTGGCCGAAAACGCCATGCTTTCCAAGTGGGCCGGTGGTCTGGGCGGTTCCTGGACCAGCGTTCGCGGGACGGGGAGTTACATCGGCGGGACCAATGGGGAAAGCCAGGGGGTAATCCCCTTCCTCAAGCTACACAACGATCTGCTGGTTGCGGTGAACCAGGGCGGCAAACGAAAAGGTTCCGGGTGCGCATATCTGGAAACATGGCACAACGACCTTTTTGATTTCCTGGAACTCCGGAAAAACACCGGGGATGACCGCCGCCGCTGCCATGACATGAACACGGCCAACTGGATTCCCGATCTTTTCATGAAAAGGATGGAAGCCCGTGAGGATTGGACATTTTTCCGCTCCAGCGAGGTGCCGGACCTCCATCACAGTTACGGCAAGAAATTTGAGGAAGCCTATCTGGCTTACGAAAAAAAGGCCGACCGCGGCGAGATCTGGGGGCACAAGATCCCGGCCATCGAGGTGTGGAAGCGGATGCTGGCGATGCTCTTTGAGACGGGGCATCCCTGGATCACCTTCAAGGATGCATGCAATGTGCGCAGTCCCCAGGACCACACCGGGGTGATCCACAGCTCCAATCTCTGTACGGAAATCACCCTGAACACCGGCAAGGACGAGACGGCGGTCTGCAACCTCGGATCCGTGATCCTCGACACCCACATCAAGCCGGACGGCACTCTTGATCTGCCAAAACTGCGGGAGACGGTCCGGGTGGCGGTGCGGGCTTTGGACAACGTTATCGACATCAATTTTTACCCGACGGAGGCTGCGAAGACGGCAAATTCCCGGCATAGGCCGGTCGGGCTGGGGGTGATGGGTCTGCAGAACGCCCTGTACATGAAGGGCCTTTCCTTCGCCTCCGAAGCAGCGGTGCAATTCAACGATGAGATGATGGAGGCAATCGCCTACTTCGCCTACGAGGCATCGAGTGATCTTGCGGCGGAGAGGGGAACCTACTCCAGCTATCGCGGCTCCAAATGGGATCGGGGATTGCTGCCGCAGGATACCCTGGACCTGCTGGAACAGGAGCGCGGGGTTCCGGTGGAGGTGCCGAGGGGCGGCAAAATGGATTGGACGCCGCTTCGCGAAAAGATCCGCGCCCACGGGATGCGGAACTCGAACGTGCTGGCGATCGCGCCGACCGCGACGATCTCCAACATCACGGCAACCTCACCCTGCATTGAGCCGACCTATAAAAATCTCTTTGTGAAGAGCAACCTCTCAGGCGAATTTATCGTGCTCAACCCGTTCCTGGTGCGCGATCTCAAGAAGGCCGGTCTTTGGAACCAGCAGATGGTCGACCAGCTGAAATACTTCGATGGGGAACTCTCTCCGGTGGAGGGTATTCCCGAAGAACTGAAGCAGAGGTATCTGACGGCGTTTGCCGTGGGTTTTGAGTGGATCATGGCCGCGGCCGCCCGGCGGCAAAAGTGGATCGATCAGAGCCAGTCCCTCAATCTGTTCCTTGGCCAGCCCGACCTGAAGGTTCTGTCCCGTATGTACCGGTTGGCTTGGCATCAGGGGCTGAAGACGACCTATTACCTGCGGACTCTCGGCGCCTCCAACATTGAAAAAGCGACTGTAAAGCTAAAGAAGGAGGTCAAGGCATCCCTGACGGATGGGGAGACAACCGAGGGTGAAACGGCGAAAAAAGAGTACACCGCAGAGCAGAAAATGGCCTGCTCGTTGGAGGCCATGAGAAATGGCGGCGAATGCGAGGCTTGCCAATAGTAGTACCCTTGGTCTCATTCCTGAATTGGTGTGAGCCGGGGAAATGCCGAGCGGACGAGGCCTCCCAAACTGTAAGACGCATGGTTCTCCCGTGTCAGACCTGTCACTGGCAACAGAGGAATAAACTTGAAGGGGGACCGGAGGGGATCAGCCTAAAGACATGAATAAAGAACAAATCCAGTTCCTCAGTAACCTATGCTTTGCCTTGGGATTCCTCTCCATCATTGGTTCCGTGATGATTTGGTTTTCTGCGGGAGGTCAGTTTGGGGCACCCGGGATGGGCGATGCGATTGCCGAGGCCAAACGGTCCTACGCGGAGAGGTTTGGGATTTTTGTGGGTCTTTGGGCGCCGACATTTTTCATTTTGTCGAATCGCTTGCACCATTACGCGGAAAAGAAGTAAATCGACCGTCTCCCACGCTCCGTCCAGAAAAGCCGGACCGG
>DDPU01000078.1:17714-20871 GCA_002342345.1 Verrucomicrobia bacterium UBA2460 | reverse complement strand
GGTGAGACCGCTGTTGTCGGCTGGAAGGATTCTGATGTCGACTTCGTCCAGGCCGGCCTTCTGCAGGGCGGTGACCATGGACTGGCCAACGTGTTTCTCGCCCTTTTCGCAAATGGCAATCATGGTGGGACCGGCCCCGCTGAGAAACGCGCCGATGGCGCCAGCCCGCTCGGCGGCCTCCACGGCCTGTTCTAGCCCGGGCACGAGGGCAGCCCGGTGGGGTTGGTGGAGGCGGTCATAAAATGCTCCGCGAGCCTCGGCGTATTTTCTCTCGATAAACGCAGCGGTGATGCGGGCGGCGTTGCGGAGGTTGTTGGCGGCATCCTGCAGGGAAACGCTGGGCGGAAGAATGGAGCGGGCGGTGCGGGTGGAGGTCTCCAGGCGGGGAATGGCGGCAACAAATTTCAATCTTGAGGAGACACGCACCCGAGCGGGCCGGGCACCCCCGCAGACGACAAAACCGCCCAAGGCGGCCGCAGTGACGTTATCCGGGTGCCCCTCGAGGCGCGCCGCCGCGGTGACCAGCCAATCGAGGTCGATGGAATTCCGGTTTAGTTTTTCCAGGGCCGCGAGCATGCCGAGCCGGATGGTGGCGCTGCTTCCCAGCCCGCGGGCAGGGGGCACATTTCCCCGGACAACAAGCCGGTACGGCTTGAGGGGAACGTTTCTGGCCTTGTGGTAGGCTTCCAGAATTTCCTGGGCAAAGGGATCGGGCCGTTCGGGGGAGCCTGGTTCGATGGCTATGTAGTTATGCAGGTCGAGGGCGATGGCCAGGGCATCAAAGCCTGGGCCGAGATTCGCCGTGGTTGCGGGAACACGGATCCAGAAGGGTAGGCGCAAGTGGGGTGACTTCATCGGAATCGGAAGAATTTTTCCGCGGCCTCGGTGGTCGCGCGAGAAATTTCTTGAAGGGAGAGGCTCCGAAGGGCGGCGATTTTTTCAGCTACCTGACGGGTGTGGGCGGGCTCGCAGCGCTTGCCACGGTCCGGTTCCGGTGCGAGGTAGGGGCAGTCCGTCTCCACAAAAAAGGAACCGAGGGGAACGCGCTTGGCAACTTCCTGGATGGTTCCTGCATTTTTAAAGGTAACGATGCCGGTGAAGGAAATGGCATGACCGAGCTCAAGAATATGGCAGGCCTGTTCGGTGTCGCCCGAGAAACAGTGAAAGACTCCGCGTAGCCGGCCTGTGTATGGCCTGAGGGCGTTGAGAGTGTCCGCCCAGCTGTCCCGCTGGTGAATGACCACGTTGCAACCGATCCGAACGGCGAGATCGAGCTGTTCCTGGAAAAAGATGGCCTGACGATTCTTAACGTCGGCATCAGCAAGCACCGAGGACTCCGTTCCCGGCGAGGTGCTGCCGATGGCCGCGGTAAGATTGGCAAACGTTGCCTTGCGGGAACTTGGCAAGGAGTGGTAATCCAAGCCGCACTCACCGATGGCGGCGATTTTGGGGTGATTCGCCATCTGTTCGAGTTGGCTGATGGCATCGTCAGGCGATTCCATAACCTCATTGGGATGGATGCCGATGGTGGCATAGATCTCCGCATGGCGTTCTGCCAGTTGCAGGGCGGCCCGGCTGGTCTGCAAGTTGGTGCCGATAGCGATTATCCTTCCGACCCCGGCTTCAACCGCCCGGCGAATGACGGATTCGCGATCCGGATCAAAATCAGAAAAATCCAGATGGGTATGAGTGTCAATGAGCATGAAAGGGGGTGTCTTTCCGTGAAGCCTTAGGGGTGAAGTTCGGAAATCCTGCGGATCCGGTTTTGTCCGTCCAAAAGCACGGTCTTGGCGCGGTGGATGGTGATTTCCTCCGGGGACAGCTGGGCAAACGCCATGATGGTAAGTCGATGGCCCTTTTTGGCGAGGTGTGCGGTGGCCCCGTTGAGAATGACGGATCCCTTTCCCGCCGGCGCGGGAATCAGATAAGTTTCGAAACGGTTTCCTGTTTCAATGACGCCGACCAGTATTTTTTCCCCGGGACGCAGGCCTGCCGCCTCCATTAAATCCAGGGAAACCGCCAGGCTTCCCTCGTACTCAACCGAGGCGTCCGTCACCGTGGCCTGATGAATTTTTCCGCTGAGGAAAGAGCGCAACATCCCTGAAGGTTAGCCACGTCCTCCTCCGAAAACAACAATGCGACCGCAGGGGGATGTGCCGTCAGCAAGGATGATGGGCGTAGTGACGACCCCGCCAGGGTAGTCGTCGACGGATGGTCTGGAACCACGAGTTGGCGGCGATGGCCAGGACGAGGAATTGCCCCAAAGGGTGAAGGAGTGCACCCAGCCGGCTTTGCCGAAAGCGTCCCGCCACGGCGAGCCGGAGGCAGAGGATCATCATGATCATGAACCAAAGAAACATGTCTCGGGGAAACCACAGGAGCAGGACAAACGGGGCAAAAAACACCGAAAGCTGGAAAAGCTGAAAAAACACGAAGGCGAAGAATCTTCCGTCAAAAGCGGGATAGAGATTCTTGGTGAAACCGTTCCAAAGGTCGGGGAAATTTTCATACATCCGGCAGCGAACGAGGGGAGTCCGCTTTCCTGGGTTCGTGGCATCCAGGTTCATGACACGAAAGCCTGCCGCTTTCATTTTTCGTCCCAAGGCAACGTCCTCGACCAGATGGCCGCGGACCGCGTGGTGTCCGCCCAGCTTTTCGTAGGCTGTCCGGCGGAAAAGGAGAAATTGTCCATTGGCGGCTCCCAAGGCAGCGCTGCGGCCCTCCATCCAGTGGGGGAGGTATAAAAGGATGAAAAGATGGACAAAAGGTATCACGAGTCGTTCGCTCCAGCTTTTCGCCTCAAGGTGGGGCCAAAGGGAAAGCAGATCTGCTCCGGTTTTTTCGCTCACGCCCAGGGCATGAGCTATCGCGGCCCCAGAAAAGCGGGTGTCGGCATCAACAAAAAGGAGAAAATCCCCCCGGGACTGCCCGGCCAGCTGTTGGCAGGCCCAAGATTTTCCCGTCCATCCCCCGGGCAGATCCGCTCCCGCCAAAAGTCTGATTCGGGAATCCTGATGAGCCGCCAACCGGACAACCTCCGAAGTGTGATCGGATGACTGGTCGTCCAGAACAAGAATTTCCAGGTTGCGGTAGTCGCCAGCACTCAGCGATTCCAGGCATGGGAGGATTCTTTTTTCCTCGTTCCGGGCGGGGATTA
>DDPU01000078.1:16475-17648 GCA_002342345.1 Verrucomicrobia bacterium UBA2460 | reverse complement strand
ATAAAAAGAGATGCAAATACGATGACTTGGTAAATTTGCATATTATTTTTTCAGTACCGTAAGAGAAACATTTTTACCGGGCATCTTAAATGCGAAGTTTGTTTTATATTATTTATACGTAAGAAAGTAAATATATAAAATTCTAATTTACAACGATTTATAAAATAAAAAAACAAATTTCTTGCAAAATCGGATAATTTTTTCACATAATACTGTTATTAGTTTATGAATAAGTTTTGGAAAAATCTCAACGTGCTGGCCTCGGATCACACCCTGCCTCCAGCCATCGTTTCCATCTTCAAGAACGCCTTGGGCGAGGATTCCACCTCCCTCAAGTATCTGACATTTGTCCTATCCCCCAACGGGCCCGGCGGACAAATCGACAGGGATATTCTTGAGGAGAATTTCAACATGGTGGACACAGCGAGAAAGTATCACCTGTCCCTTCCTGAAGTGCAAAAGGCCATCCAGATGTTTGTGGAGCGGCGGGCCATTCCTGTCCGGGAGGGGGCTCCCACCAAGGAAATTGCAGGCTTGAACGGAAAGAATGGCCACGAGAATGGCGCGGCTCGCCGGTTGCCCCCGCCCCTGGGGCCTTACCCCGTCTGTGGTTCGGTAATTTCCCGTCTGGATTCGCGCCGCAGCGACGGTGGTGAAGTGGTCGAGGTGGGGGAGGGTTACGCCATGGTTTACTGGCACAAGGCCAAGAAAAAAACAAAGGTGGCCATTGCCCGCCTGCGCGATGTTCGGCTGTTCAAGGTCAAATCTCCGGCCGGGGCCGATGAGGGTGCTGCCAAGCAAAGGAAAAACGGCAATGGTCATGCTCCCTCCAAAGCCAGGCGAAACGGACTAATTGCCAAAGTCCATGCGCGCTCCTCGGGCAGGTCTCTGGTCCGTCTCGGTGGAAAAAAACGGCGCTAAAGCCGGTTCCCGCGCGGGACTCGACCCGTGGCTTCCCAGTCAGCGTTTGTTCCCGCCCTATCTGTGGTCTGAGGTGTTCGGGCGCACCGCCCCATTGGAACTTGATCTTGGGGCTGGGGATGGCGTCTATGTCGCGGCGAGGGCAAAGCGGGAACCGGAGCGTGACTTCGTCGCCGTGGAACGACTTTTGGGTCGAGCGAGCAAAATCGCCAGAAAGGCGGCACGGAGCGGCCTGGAAAATCTCCGGGTTCT
>DDPU01000078.1:11212-16393 GCA_002342345.1 Verrucomicrobia bacterium UBA2460 | reverse complement strand
TGGCCCAAACGGCGGCACCATGGAAACCGGATTCTTACGCGGAATTTCGCCGATGATGCCGCCCGTGCCTGCCGCTCCGGAGGTCGTCTACAGCTGACGACCGATGACCGGGATTATTTTGATTGGGCCTGCCGGGAGGTGGGCTGCTCTCCGGCCTGGAGCGCCGATCTTTCCTGGTCGGGGGATACAGAACCGACCTCGGAGTTCGAGGAAATGTTCCAAAAGGAAGGGCGTGCCGTCCACCGGAGGGCGTGGGTGGTTTCCGGGAGGTGAGTGCCGTTCCTCGCCCGCAAATTGTCCGGCATGGGGGCCTTGGCCCGAGCGGACGTGACTGCGCGGACTGAAGCGGCTCAGGCCGGCTCGTTGCCGGGTTTCCACTTAATGTTGCAGCCAAGACTGGGCTTTTGGGGCGAAGGGATGGCGCGGCCGCCCAGAAGGGCTTCCAAGGCGGTGCGGAGATCCCGTCCATCGGTGGGGCTGTGGTTGCCGGGCCTGCTGGCATCAAATTGGCCTGCGTAACGGAGTTTCCTGCCAGAATCCACGAGAAAAAAATCCGGTGTGCAGGCAGCCTGCCATGCCTTGGCCACACGCTGGTCGGCGTCCACGAGATAAGGAAAATTCCAGCCCCAAGCCCTGGAAAATTCATCCATCCGCGAGGGGTGATCCTCGGGGTACTGGGAAGCATCGTTGGAATTTATCGCGACAAAACCCACCCCCCGACCGGCGAAATCCCCAGCACACTGCCCCACGGACTTGCTGATATGGAGCACGTAGGGGCAGTGGTTGCAGGCGAAAAGGACCACCGCGGGTCCACGGACCGTGAAATCCTCAAGACGAAAGACTTTGTCGGACGGATCAGGAAGGACGAACCCCGGAACCGTTTTCCCCAAGGGTAGACGCTGTGTTGAGGGAGTCTTGGCCACGGTTATTTCACCGTGGTGGTTTTGTGCGCGTCCTTGTCCTTGGCTATCGTTGTCGTGGCAGGCGGAGTTGAGAGGGCCAACCAGTCCCCCATGATGCGGAGTCCCTCCCTAAGTTCGAGGATTTCAGCCAGATCCACGGCATCGGTCACCCCCTCGGATTCGTCCGCCGATTCCTCCAGAGAGGGCTTCTTTTTTTTCGGGTTTTTATCCGTGGCCACCACAGCGTTCTTTTTGCCATCGATCACCAGATGAATTACGGGAGGAAGGGTTTTTTCAATTCGTTCCTCGATGGCTTTTCTCTGGCCGTTCCGGAGGTCTTCCGTGCCTTTTTCCGCAATCCGTTTGCTCTCGTTAAGGGAAATAGTGCCGGCTTCGAGGCGGCTTTTGACCTTTTGGATGTCCTCCCTGAGAAAGACAACGTCGAGATCGGAATCAAGACGCTGTCTTGATTTTTCAGTCAGGGCAATCCCTGTCTTTGGCGGAATGACAAGCGGATTGAAGGGGGCGGGATTGATTTCGTCCCAAGGCAAGGCGTTGGGGAGGTCCGACTCACCGATTTTCATGTAATCCAGGGGCGAGGGAATGACAATGTCGGGGATTACTCCCCGGTTCTGGGTGGAATGTCCGTTGGGGAGATAAAACTTTTGGATGGTGAGCTTCATGGCGCCAACTTTTCCGGGAGACTGGTTGGGCCGCTGGAAAAGGGGAAGTTTGCCCAGTTCCACCACCGCCTGAACGGTCCCTTTTCCGTGGGTGCTTTTTTCGCCGACGACAATTGCTCGTTGGTAATTCTGAAGGGCTCCGGCAACGATTTCCGATGCCGATGCGCTTCTGCGCCCTACCAAAACCATCAGGGGCCCCTGGAAAAGGGCTCCCGGCCGGTCGTCAGTGCGCTGAATCACCGCACCCCTCCCATCCCGGACTTGAACCACCGGCCCCTGATCGATGAACAAGCCGGTCAGGGCAACCGCCTCGTCGAGCAATCCGCCGCCATTCTTGCGGAGATCAAGGATGATTCCGTCCACGGAGGCCTGATTGAGTTGGCGGATGAGTAACTCGACGTCCTCGGATGTCGATCGGGGGGTGGCCCCGTTGCCGCTGGCCGCGGATTCTGCGCCCCCCACCTCGCCGTAAAAACTGGGAAGATCGATCAATCCAACCCGCCACACATCCTTCCCCTTTGGCGGAATATTCGCAGGTACAATCATTATCGGCGCGGGTGTCTGCTTGCCTGTAAAGCGCGCGACAAGGTTTGCCACCAGGGCGAACCCCTTTTCTTTCCACGTGACGGGGGGGCTTTTCGAGGCTGATGGCATCGCTGTCCCTGCCTCTACGGGAGGGACGGAAACCACGGGATTGGGGGAGGAAACCGCCCTTGGAAGGTCATAAATGGAGGCGGTGGCTTGTTGTGCGGACAGCTTGACCTCGTCCCTGGTGATCTGAATTTCCCGCAGTTCCCCAGCCGAGGTGCCCACGGGAATCACCTGAAGCCTGACCAGGGTATTTTTAGGACCCCGGATTTTTTTCACGGCGTTGCGGAGTTTCATGTCGACAATGTCCTCGAAGTGGCCGTCCCCTTGGGCGACCCCAACAATTTTGTCTCCCACTTTGAGGCGTCCATCCAGGTCCGCCGGTCCGCCTGGCACCAGCTCCTTGATAACACAAAAGCCGTCCTCGGAGGAAAGAACCGCACCGATGCCACAAAGGGCAAGCTTGATTCCGATGGAGAAGTCCTCCAGCGAGGACGGGCTGAGATAGCTGGAGTGAGGATCGTAGAGACTTGCCAACGCGGTGAGATACAACTGGGAAATTTCTTCGCTATCGTAATCCTCAAGGTTTCTGAGGAGCCGGTCATAGCGCTTGGAGACTGTTTCCAACGGATTTTCCTCTTTGGGCTTTTTTCCGGTTTTTGCATTGGTTTGGGTGACAAGCTTTTCCCGAAGAATATCGAACTTCAGGCGCCTGTCCCATAGGTCGTCCGCGGAGGTGTGATCGGCAGGCCACCCGACCCTCGTGCGGTCAATTTCATAGGTTTGGTCCAGGCTGAAATCAAACGGAAGAGTCAAGCGTGTGCGTATCCAATCCAGCCGACTGCGGACGCGATCCGAGAATCCGGAAAAAATCTCGTAAGCAGGGCTGATATCCCCGCGTTGTGTCAATTTGGCAAGCTGGGGGCCGTAGGTGTCCTGGTAGGCCCGGAGGTCCGCATCCAAGAAGAAGGCATGGTTATAGTCAAGGGATTCCATGTAGGCCCGCACCCATTCCCGCGCTTTTTCCTCGGTAAGAGGCTTTCCTGAAAAATGATGATCCTGAAGAAGTTTCTGAACAAGAATCGCTGTTGTTTGGACCTCCTTGGGGGGCGGGGGAGGGGAACCTGGGAGGGGTGAGGAAACCAGGCAAAAGAGGTTCAGCCAGAAACATCCCCGCCAGAAAAAAGCCGAGCAACGCATAGGTCTACTCTACACCCATTTTGAGCCGAATCCATCCTCAAGAAATTCCCGCATCCCGGCTTCCGGATATCAGCGGAGACAAAACACGAAAAAAGCTAAAAAAAAGGAGGCCGTTTTTTTTCAAAGTATATCCCCTTGGGGATAAGACTTATAAAGAGACGCTTTTCAAATAACCAAAGAGAAGTTAATTACATAAAAGTGACACAAAATGGAAAGCTCTCCCCTTTAGCATTAAAAATGCGCGCCTTTATTTTGGAGGAACGGGAAATCTTTCAGTATTGGATAAAAAAGTGGCTGATTGATGGAGGGCATCAGGCGGTCGTTTTTGACAGCACGGAATCCCTGGTGGCCAGTCCTTTGGCCCGTGACATCGAGATGATTTCCTCCCGACTGCTGCCCGACCAAAAACATTTCCGGCAAAACGGATCGGGAGTACGCCACTTGGTTTACGGGGAAAATCTCGATGCGCCCACCATTCATTGGTGCCACAAAAATGGCATCCTTGGAATTTGCGACCTCCGGGACAGCCTGGAAGACCTGCTTGAGGGTTTTCAGGCTGTTGCCCTTTGCCATGTGTGGAGGTCTCCCACGGTTCAAAAGAAAATGAAGGAAGGCACCAACGGGGGAGTCTCGAGGCTTAGTCGCAGGGAAAACGAGGTGGCCCGGTTATTGGTGCGGGGTTTCTCCGTGAAACAGGTTTCCTCCTCCCTGGGAACCACCGAAGGAACGGTCAAAAACCAGCGAAAATCCGTCTACCGAAAGTTGGGCATTGTCCGGGCCACCCAACTGGCGTCCGCCCTGGGGCTGGTTGTGCCAAGATCCTAGGTTTGCGGGTGGAGAAAAGCTCTCCCCATGCATCCTCCAGACGGGGTGTTTGGCTGGCGGTCGGTCTCGGTTTGATCTTCTGGATTTTCTTGGGGTCGTTCCTTTGGCATCTGATCACCTCCTGAGGCGATTCAGATACTTTTCAGCAGTTTTGCGCAGACCTTGGATGCATCGAAGTATTCCTCCGCTATTTTGCGCGCGGCAAGGGAGTGCCGGGGATAGTCCCGACGCGCTGCCTCCATAGCTTCCCCGGCCTCCTCCAGAGTGCGAAAGGCAAAGGCACCGTTTCCCGAGGGCAGGTGTCGCGTCCAACCGGTCTCCTGCACCACCACCGGCCGCGCCAAGGCCAGATAGCAGGCGCTGCGGCAGCTGAACCAGCCGGTCTGACCGGCCACATATCCTTGCTTGGCCACGCTCCATTCCCCGATGGAGTTTCGGAGAAATTCCCGGTAGGTAACGTGGTCGGGCACGGCCTCCTGGGGTTCGACCAAGTTCCACCCCAGGGAACGCAGCCGTGCCGCCGGCCGCTTGCCATCGACACCCAGTCCCATGGCGATTTTCAGATTTTGTCCGCTTAGGCGGGGCAGTTCGGCAAACTTTTCGAACTCCAGATCCTTCTGTCCATAGGGGCGTCCCTCCCAAATTTTGGGGCGGTAACTGGCCCAGTTCATCACCGTTGTCCAAGGGGCCCCCGCCGGGCAGTCCGTCACGGGCCATTGATCCAGGGCCACCGGCTGGACGGTTGGCTTCCAGGCGATTCCGTCGGTGGGAACAGGGCAGTCAGGATCTCCCACGGAAAGTCCGAAGGTGAAGTGGCTGTCGTGGTCGCGCAACCGTCCGGCATAGAGCGGGTCTGATCCGTCGAGGAGGCCGATCTGGCAGAACATCGGGTCGCCATCGATGAACATCCGGTGACCGACCCGCAGGTCGTAGTCCCGCAACCAGCCGGCGCTGGACACATTGACGAGCAGGTCGCCGTGCCG
>DDPU01000078.1:10103-11075 GCA_002342345.1 Verrucomicrobia bacterium UBA2460 | reverse complement strand
ACCTCATGGCCAAGGGAGCGGAAACCCAGGAGGTACTGAAGGTAATCCCAGATCACCCCGCCAAACGGATATTGCCCGACCAAACCGGTGATGATGATACGCACAAAAGCGATGGTAAGAACCGTCCCGCAAAGCGGAATGCGAAATTCGGGCGGGATTTTTCTCCGCAAGTTCCGAGGTGCGCAGGAAAGTCGCCCCGCCCCCGGCACTCCCGGTGGGATTTCCGGTGCGGATATCCACAACCCCCGGGGTCCGGGATTGAGAAGGGAACGGAATCGGGGGAGAAANNCCCGGGGATGCGCTCCTGCTTTTCCGGCTGGGGGATTTCTACGAGCTGTTTTTTGGCGACGCAGAGGAGGGTGCTCGGCTGCTTCATCTCACCCTGACAAAGCGAAACGGCGTTCCCATGTGCGGGCTGCCTTATCACGCCTCGGAGGGGTATATCACCAAGCTTCTGCATGCCGGACGGCGGGTGGCTATCTGCGACCAGGTCAGTGAGCCGAAACCGGGCCAAATGGTCGAGCGGGCGATTACCCGGATCCTGAGTCCCGGATGCGCCGTGGGCGTGGACCTTTCCGCCCCGAAGCTGCCCCGCTGGCTTGCGGCCGCCTGGCGCGGAGGAGGCCGGAACGGGGCGTGGGGGTTTGCCCTGCTGGATGCCACCACCGGTGACTTTCGCCTCGCGGAGCCAGCGGACGAGGTCTCGTGTCGGGAGGAGATCCGGCGGACCCAACCGGCGGAACTGTTGCTGGAGGAGGAGGAAAAGAGCGCCGGGGACTGGGTGGAGCAGGGTGTCGCCGTCACCCGGGTAGCTGACTGGACCTTTGAGGAGGATACCGCGAGGCGGACACTTTGTGATCACTTTCGAGTGCAGAGCCTGGATGGCTTCGGTTGTGCCGGCCTAGGGCCGGCAATCGGTGCGGCGGGCGCCCTGCTTCGCTATCTCACCGAAACCCTCAAGGGGGCCGGGCG
>DDPU01000078.1:3628-10072 GCA_002342345.1 Verrucomicrobia bacterium UBA2460 | reverse complement strand
GCTCCGGCAGGGGCGGGCACGGACACCAGCCTGATCCGGGCGATCGACCATACGGTCACGGCAATGGGGGGGCGCGAGTTGCGGGGATGGATTCAACAGCCCCTGCGGAAGGCCGAGGAGATCCGTGCAAGGCACGAGGCGGTCGAGGCTTTTTTGGAGGATGCCGGGGTCCTCGACGAGTTTCGGGATTCGCTCAAGGAGGTGCGCGACCTGGCCCGCCTGTTGGGACGGATCTCGACGCCGTCCGGGTCGGCCCGGGATCTTCTGGCCCTCCGGTTAACCTTGGAATCGCTGCCGCGGGTTCAAAAGCTGGCGCAGGAAGCGACCGGAAGACTGAACGGCCAACTGGCGAAGTCCATGGATTGTGAGCCGCAACTGGCGGCCGAGTTGGCGAGGGGGGTGGCCGATGAGCCTCCCGCCATCGTCCGGGAGGGAGGAATGATCCGCGATGGCTATGATGCCGTCTTGGACGGCCACCGGGAGGCGATGCGGGAGGGGCGAAAGTGGATCGCGGACCTGCAGGCCAGGGAAGTCGAGCGGACGGGAATCAAGAGCCTGAAAATCCGCTTTAATCAGGTCTTCGGCTACGGGATCGAGGTCACCAAGTCCTACCTGGACCGGGTTCCCGATGGCTATGAGCGAAAGCAGACCCTTGCCCAAGCGGAACGATTTGTGACAAGGGAGCTCAAGGAGATGGAGGCCAAAATCCTCGGAGCGGAGGAAAAGGCGGTGGCACGGGAACTGGAACTGTTCGCCGTCCTGAAGGAAAAAGTTCTGGCAAAGGGGCCTTCCCTGCAAAAAACCGCCGCGGCGGTGGGGGCGCTGGACGCGTTTGCAGGCCTGGCTTCCCTGGCCCGGCGCTGGAATTATGTCCGGCCAAAGCTGAGGACCGACGGGGAGATCCGCATCGAAGGGGGGAGGCATCCGGTGGTGGAGCAACTCCTGGCTGGCGGGGCCGAACCCTTTGTTCCGAACGACCTGAGACTGGGTGGCGCGGCGGGCACCCTGATTGTTTTGACCGGGCCAAATATGGCCGGGAAAAGCACCTACCTTCGTCAGGCGGCCTTGATCTGCCTCCTCAACCAGATCGGATCTTTTGTCCCGGCGACGGCGGCGGAATTGCCCGTCCTCGACCGGATTTTCACGAGGATCGGCGCGGGGGACGACCTGGCGCGGGGGCAGAGCACTTTCCTGGTGGAGATGAACGAAACTTCGCTGATCCTGCACAACGCCACCGAGCAGAGTCTGGTGATCCTCGATGAAATCGGCCGTGGCACCAGCACCCTGGATGGACTGAGCATCGCCTGGGCGGTGGGGGAACACTTGCACGACAAGGTGAAAGCCAAGACCCTTTTCGCCACGCATTATCATGAGCTGACCGAATTGGCGCTGACCCTTCCGCGGGTCAGGAACTTCCGCGTGGATGTCCGGGAGGAAAAAGACAGGATCGTCTTTCTCCGGCGGATTGTTGAGGGTGGCGCAGACCGCAGCTACGGGATCCAGGTTGCGCGTCTGGCGGGCCTGCCTGGCGAGGTTTTGGCAAGGGCGGGGGAGATTCTCCAGGGCCTGGAGGCGGGAGAATTAAACTCTTCCGGAAAACCGGCCCGGATCCGGGCCAAACCCGGCCGGAACCGGAAAGTCCGGCAAAAGGACGAACCGGATCTATTTGCCTGACCGGGCTTTTCGGGTTTTGCCAGCCTGCAAACCAGATAGGATCTCCTCATGAAACGGTCCCGCCACAAGGTGCTGATTCTCTCGACCAGTGCCGGGACCGGGCATCTGCGGGCGGCGGCGGCGCTGGAGAAGGTCTGTCGGAATTCCCCTGGGATCGACCAGGTGGCGCACGTGGATGCGTTGGCTTTCACAAACAAGCTGTTCCGGGACTTCTACTCCAAGCTCTACATCAAGTTGGTGGAGGATGCGCCCACCCTGCTGGGCTGGTGGTATCAGCGCAGCGACGAGCCCTGGAAAACCGACCGGATGCGCTTTCTGCTCGACCGGCTAAACACCGGTCCGCTCATCCGCCTGCTTTCGGACCTGCAACCGGACATCACCATCTGCACGCATTTCATGCCGGCGGAGATCATTTCCCATCTGATCACCCGCAAACAGATCCGCGCCAAACTTTCCATTGTGGTGACGGATTTTGATTTTCACGCGATGTGGCTGTCCCGGGCCTTTCACCGTTATTTTGTCGCGCTGGACGAAACCAAAGCCTACCTAAGTACCCTCGGTCTTCCGGCCGGGCGGATCACGGTCAGCGGCATACCGGTGGATCCGGCTTTCGGGAAAAACACCAATAAGGTTGCCCTCCGCAAGCAACTGAAGCTGCGGGCCGACACTCCGGTGATCCTGGTTTCCGCCGGGGCACTCGGCGTGAATCCGGCGGAGCAGGTGGTGCGGTCCCTCCGCAGTCTTTCCCATCGCGCCCAGGTGGTGGTGATTTGCGGCAAAAACCCGGAAGCCAAGGGAAGGGTTGAGGCGGAGTTGCGGCAGGGCCAGGCCGGCAAAGCGGAGTTCCGGGTTCTCGGCTATGTGGAGGACATGCCGGCCTGGATGGGGGCGGCGGACCTGTTGGTGAGCAAGCCCGGGGGAATGACCTCCGCGGAAGCGATGGCCTCGGGTCTGCCCATGGCGATTTACGATCCCATCCCCGGACAGGAGGAGAGGAACAGCGACCAGCTCTTGGAAAAAGGGGTGGCCATCAAATGCAACGAAATCACCATCCTCGGCTATAAAGTGGGCCGCCTGCTTTCCGAACCGGAAAGGCTCCGGGCCATGCAATTCGCCGCCCGGAAAATGGGCCGGCCGAACGCCGCCGAGACGGTGGTGCGGACCCTGCTTTCCGATCCCGAGCATGAGGCGATCCATGTGGATGAGGAAAAGCAGGAAGCGATGGCGGAAAGCGTGCGGAAGCGGTGAGCGAAAAATTCCTCTGGGGCGTTGCCACCAGCCCCTACCAGCATGAGGGGGGGTATAACGGGGACGGCCAGCCCCGCAATAACTGGTTTGAATGGGAGGTTTCGGGAAAAGTGGAGCGCTCCGGATGCGCGGTGGATTTCTGGAACCGTTACGAGGAGGACTTTGACCGCGCCGAGATGATGGGGCTGACCGCCTACCGGCTGGGCATCGAGTGGACCCGACTTCAACCGGACGGCCCGGGAAAGGATCTCGACGAAAGCGCCTTGGACCGATACGCGAAAATGATCGCCTCCCTGCGGCGAAGGGACCTGGAGCCCGTGGTGACGCTTCAGCATTTCACAACGCCCCGTTGGCTGGGTCTGGATCCCTGGCTGGAGGAAAAGACCCCGGAAATCTTTTCCGCTTATGTCCGGCGGATGCTGGCCGGCCTCAACGGGAGGCTTGTCTCCAGCGGGGTGCAGCCTCCCCGCTGGTTTCTCACCGTGAACGAACCGAACATGCTGGCCTCCTCCACCTACAACCTGGGGGCTTTTCCCGCGGGCCGGAGAGTCTGGTGGGCCGCCGCACTCTGTGCCCTGCAGACAATGCTGGAGTCTCATGTGCTGGCGCGGAGGGAGGTGCTTGCGCTCTATGAAGGGCATCCCGACTGGGGCCAGCCCCGCCTCTCCTTCAACACCTTCGCCAGTGACCTTTACTGGATGGATAAAATGCTATTTGACCTGTTGGAGGCGGCGCGGCGGACTTCCGGCAAGGAATCAATCCTCGCCTACCTGCAGGAGAAGGCCCGGGAGTTTACCCGGACCTATCGCGCGATGGATTTTCCGCGTCACAGCCTTTTCTCCGAGGCGGCAGGGGAACTTATCAAGCAGGTCCAGAATGCCCTGAGTCACCGATTTCTCCGGGAAACAACCTTTTCCCGTCTGGTGAACAGAATCCGGGAACGGCCGGGAGAAGGAAACGTGGATTTTATCTCCTTCGACTATTACGACCCTTTTGTGGGCAACGCCGTCCGGCTTCCCACATTGGGCGAGTTGAGACTGGGCCGGCTGAGCCTGCGGGAGTGGTTTACCCAAGGGCTCGCCACCAAGTGGTGGGACTGGCATGCCTTGCCCCGCGGGTTGCGCTTTTTTGTCGAGCGCTACGCTGCGGATTATCCGGACCTACCCATTGTCATCGCGGAAAACGGCATGGCGGAGCGTCGTTGCGGCAAGGAGAGCCAGGACTGTCAGTTACGAGCCGACCGGCAGAGCCGCAGTTATTTCATCCGCCAGCACGTGGGTGAGGTGAGGCGTTTGCGGCAGGAGGGGCTTCCCGTGGCCGGATATTTCCACTGGTCCATGACCGATAATTATGAGTGGGGAACCTACGCCCCTAGGTTTGGAATTTTTGGAGTGGATTTCGATTCAGGCCATCTGGAGCGAAACCCCCGGGATGCCGGAGGCGACGTTCCCTGGGAGGCCTACGCCGCCGCAATCGCCGGAAAAGATTAGACCGGCACCGGGGCTGCCTGGGTGCCGTCCGGAGAGGGCGGAGGAATGCGGTAGGTGATCCGTCCTTTGGTGAGGTCGTAAGGGGACATCTCCATCTTGACCTTGTCGCCGATGTTCAGGCGGATGAAATTTTTGCGCATTTTGCCCGAAATGTGGGCAAGGACGGTGTGGCCGTTGACCAGTTCCACGCGGAAGAGGGTGCCTTTCAAAACGGCTTTCACCGCGCCCTCCACTTCAACGACATCACCTGCCATAAGCAGGGAGGCTAACAAAAATTAAAAGTCGGGCGAAACAATTAATCGCCAGCGGCCATGACCCGGTCAGACCTTGTCGTGGATGCCGCACTCACGCTTCCAGCCGAAATGCCGAACCTCGTTCGGATCGGATACTTCCCCGAGGCTTTTGGTGGTGACCCGGTCGCCGATGGAAACGTAGCCCTTTTCCCAAAGGGGATGATAGGGAAGGGAATGAAGCTTTAGGTAACTTCCCACATCCCTGTCAGACCACTCGAGGATGGGTAAAAGTTTCCAGCGGGCGTCCTGACGGCTAAGAACGGCCTGCTTTTGCCGGTGGGCGGATCCGGAGCGGCGAAGTCCGGCCACCCAGACCTCCGGATTTAGTTCGGCAAACGCCCTCCGAAGGGGTTCAACTCGGATGATCTCATGAAATTTTTCCAATCCGGCGGGGCCTTGTTCCCAGATGCGACCGTATTGTGACTCAATTTGCGTGGGGGAGAGGAGCGGTTGGTAGACCTTGAGGTTCAGGTCCAACAATCGGCTTAGTTCGCCGGAAAAGGCAAGGGTTTCCGGGAAGTGATAGCCGGTATCAATGAAGACAACGGGAATTTTCGGGGCAACCCGCGAGACCAAGTGGAGGAAGGCCGCCGACTGGGCCCCAAAGGACGTGGTGACGACTGTTTTGGCCGGGAAAGTCTGCAGGGCCCAAAGGACTCGGTCCGCGGGGGGTTTGGGCTCCAGTAACGAAAGGAACTTGATGCCATCTTGATCCTCCACCTTTTTTGATTTGTTGGAGGACGGAATCATACTTGAAATATAAAACGAAACCCTATAAAGTCCATCCTTTATGTCGTATTTGCAAAACCTTGAGGATCAAAGCATTTATATTTTTCGCGAGGCTTTCGCGAATTTTAAGAACATGGCCATGCCTTGGTCGATGGGCAAGGACTCGAACACTTTAATCTGGTTGGCCAAGAAGGCTTTCGCCGGAAAGATCCCGTTTCCCTTGGTCCATATCGACACCACCTATGAGTTTCCGGAAATGCTGGCATTCCGGGAATGGGCCAGAGAGCACTACCAGATCGACCTGATCGTCATCGTCAACGAGGAGGCCCGCCGACGGGGGGTCGGATACGAGAGTCACGATCCGGTCACGGTGACGCATGAGTTGAAATCCCTGGCGTTGCAGCAGGCTTTGGCCAAGTACAAATGGGATGCCCTGGTCACGGGAATTCGCCGGGATGAGGACTCCACGCGGGCCAAGGAGCGCTATTTTTCCCCAAGGACCGCAGACAACGAGTGGGAATATCGGGACCAGCCTCCTGAGTTTTGGGGTCAGTTCACCACCGCGGTGAAACCAGGGGAGCACGTCCGGGTGCAGCCTTTGCTGGACTGGACGGAGCTGGATGTCTGGGAGTACATCCGTCGCGAGGGCATTCCGGTTCCCAGGATGTATTTTGCGGACAAGGGCAGGCGATACCGGTCGCTGGGTTGCTGGCCCATCACCAAGTCGGTCGAAAGCAGGGTGAACACAATCGAGGGGATTATCGAGGAACTCAAATCCACCAAGACGGCGGAACGGGCGGGCCGCGCCCAGGATCACCACGAGCGGAACGCCATGCAGAAGCTGCGTGCAAAAGGGTTCCTGTGAGCGGGGTGACCATGCCGCCAGCCCCGCAACCGGTTTCTCCCGGTTTCCAGCCGGCCTTTTTTCCGCAGCGGATGGGCGGAGCCGCTGCCGGGGCGGCAAGCGAACCGCGGACGCGGATCGTGGTGGTGGGTCACGTCGACCACGG
>DDPU01000078.1:0-3573 GCA_002342345.1 Verrucomicrobia bacterium UBA2460 | reverse complement strand
ATGCCTTTTGAGCACGCCTTCCTTCTGGATGCGTTGCTGGAGGAGCAGGCCCAAAACATCACCATCGACACCACCCGGATCGAGTTCCGCCACGGCGGTCGGGCCTTCCAGATCATCGATGCCCCGGGACACCGTGAGTTTATCAAAAACATGGTCACCGGGGCGGCCGCCGCAGATGAGGCGATCCTGATGATCGACGCGAAGGAGGGTTTAAAGGAGCAGACAAGGCGGCACGGTCTCCTGCTTTCGCTTCTGGGTGTTGCCCGGGTGATCGTGGCGGTGAACAAGATGGATCTGGTCGGCTGGCAGGAGGCCCGTTTCCGTGAGGTGGAGAGGGAGATCCGGGAATACCTGGGCGGCCTGAAAATATCCCCTCGGGAAGTCCTGCCGATCTCCGCCCGGGAAGGAAGCCACGTAAAGGCCAGGGATGCAAAAAATTTGAAATGGTTCCGGGGGCCTTCCCTGCTGGAGGCGTTGCTGGCTGGGGCTCCCGGCGGGCAGCAAGGAGGGGATGCCGAGGGGCCTCTTCGCTTCGTGGTCCAGGATGTGTATCGGTTTGACGACCGGCGGGTGATTGCAGGCCGGGTGGAGAGCGGGACGCTCCGGGTGGGGGATCCGGTGGTTTTCTTTCCTGACCGCAAATCGAGCCGCATACGAAGCATCGAGGCCTGGGGGGAGCCGGAAAAGGTCAGGGAGCTCGTTCCGGGGCGGGCGGCCGCGGTCACGTTGGAGGAGCAGATTTTTGTCGAGCGTGGCCACGTAGGGTCACTTGAGGATCATCCGCCGGTGGAGTCACGTGAGGTACGGGCCCGCATCTTCTGGCTGGATAGTGAGCCCCTCAGGCTACAGGCCCCGGTGCAATTGCGCCTGGCCACGCAGAACGTCGAGGCGCGCCTGGTGGCGATCGAACGGGTGGTCGACGCCGAAAAGCTGGAGCAGCGAAGCGGGGCCCGCGAGGAGGTGGGCCGTTTTGAAGTGGCCGAAGTGAGGATCCGCTGCCGCCGGCCCCTCGTGTACGATGCTCATGATCGTGTGGAATCGCTGGGGCGATTCGCCCTGCAGCAGGGACCGCGATTGGGTGGGGGTGGAATTGTGCTGGAAGCGGAATATCCCGCCCGTCTTCCCAAAGCCGTCACCGGGGAGCACCTGACCTGGACGGAGGGCCGGGTTTCCCGGGAGGCGCGTGCCGCCCACTTCGGTCACGAGGGTGCGGTCATCTGGCTGACCGGCCTCTCCGGTTCCGGAAAATCCACGCTGGCGGTGGCTCTGGAGTCCCTGCTGTTCCGGCGTGGCATTGCCTCGATGATCCTGGACGGGGATAATCTGCGGCACGGACTCTGCGCGGACCTGGGCTTCAGCCTGGAGGATCGTGCGGAGAACATTCGCAGGGCGGGCGAGGCGGCCAAAATGATGGCGGAATCGGGGCTTGTGGTGATCAGCTCGTTGATTTCACCTCTCCGAAAGGAACGGCAGTCGGTGCGTGGGGCCTGTCATGCCGCCGGCGTGAACTTCTGTGAGGTATACGTCAACGCCTCTTTGGGGGAATGCGAAAAACGGGATCCCCGCGGCCTCTACCGCAAGGCCAGGGCCGGTGAGATCAAGGGTTTTACCGGCATTGATTCCCCTTACGAAGAGCCGGAACGCCCCGATCTTGTCCTGCACACGGACCGGGAAATTGTGGAAAGCAGCGTCGGCCATCTTCTCCGGCATGTGTTAAGCATGGTACGCCTGAAGGACGAGGATCGGGAAAGCGCGGAGGGTCCAGGCGGGCAGATCTAGGCGGGTTGGCGGGGAATCACCTCCCAGCCCTTGCCCCTCCAGTGGGCGGTGCCGGAAGCCGCCCTTGCCAGTCGGTCGCGAACCGCTTCGGCCCAAATCCCATCCGGAACGGGTTCCACAAGGATTTTCTTGGCGCCGGAGGCATCGGCGATCCGCAAAGCCCGGTAAAGCTCCCTGGCTACTGATCCGGGATCCCCATCGGCGCCGAGAACGAGTGCAGCAGCGGCTGGATTTTTCGGGCTTCTGGAAAAAAGGATATGAAAGGATTCCGGCGCAAGGTTTTGTATCGGGGTATCGCAAAGGTAGAGGGGGGTGGCGGGGGCGTAATGGGAGGCGAGTTGCCCTGGGGCCGTCTGGGATTCCTCCTTTTGTAAAAAGCCGCTACGCAAGGTGGGCCGCCGACCCAGAGTCGCCGAGATTTGTTCCATGGTGATGCCCCCGGGACGGAGAATCTCCGGGATCGGTTTGATCAAGTTGATCACGGTGGATTCGAGTCCCACGGAACATGGGCCGCCGTCCAGAATCAGGGGTATCCTGCCACCCAGCTCCTGAAGGACCGCGGCGGCATCCGTGGGGCTGATGCGGCCAAACCGATTGGCGCTGGGGGCCGCCAAGGGAGAGCCGAAGGATTTTAACAGCTTCCGGGCCGCGGGGTGCGAGGGACAGCGGACGGCCACGGTTTCCAGCTTGGCGGTCATTTCCGGGTGGACTCCGGAGCCCCGTTGAAGAATCAGGGTGAGAGGGCCCGGCCAAAAGATTTTGGCAAGAACGAGGGCGGCCTCGGGCAGGGGAGAGGCCACCCATCCGTCTGCCACTGCCCTTGCCAGATCCGGATCCGGAAGGTGCAGGATAAGCGGATCCGTGGAGGGGCGTCCTTTGGCGGCAAAAATGGCTTGGATGGAATCCACGCGGGAGGCGGGACCGCCAAGGCCGTAAACAGTCTCGGTGGGGAAGGCCACAACTTCTCCCGCCTCCAGCAGTTTGACCGCCGCGGCGATTCCCTCCTGATCAGCGGGGAGAACCTTTGTTTCCATGGGCCTAGGCTAGTCAAAACGGAGGCGCGGGAAATGCGGGACGTTTTCCTCGACTTGGGGTTGGGGGGAAACGCACGCTGGTGAGATGGAATCCCTTGGGGCATGGCAAGCGGTGGTGCGTGAGGCGGCCGCCCGTGCCGTCGGGGAGGATGTTGGCCCAGCCGACCTGACGAGCAGGCTGGTGCCGGCTGATCGAAATGCCACCGCGGTTCTTTTAGCCAGGGAGCCGTGCGTGCTCGCGGGACTGGAGGTGGCTGAGGCAGTTTTTCGCGAAGTGGACGGCCATTTGAAGTGGAAGCCTCTGGCAGGCGACGGTGATCTTTTGGCCGCCGGGCAGAAGGTGGCCGAAGTTAGCGGCTGTGCGCGAAGCATCCTGACCGGGGAAAGGTGTGCCCTAAATTTCCTTCAGCGCCTATCGGGAGTCGCCACCAGGACGGCGGAATATGCCCAGGCGGTCAAGGGCACGAACACGCGGATCCTGGACACCCGAAAAACCACCCCCGGTCTCCGGGTCCTCGAAAAGCACGCTGTCCGTTGCGGGGGCGGGGTCAGTCACCGCATGGGGCTCTATGACGCCATTCTCATCAAGGAAAACCACCTGGCGCTGATCGGGGAAAAGGACCTGGCCGGGTTGATCCGTGCCGCGCGGGAAAATAATCCGGGGATACCGTTGATTGTGGAGGCGGACCGGGTGGATTTGGCCAAGTCCCTGCTGGCGATGAAGCCCGACCGTATCCTTCTGGATAATCTTTCCCCTGAG
>DDPU01000013.1:13363-16632 GCA_002342345.1 Verrucomicrobia bacterium UBA2460 | reverse complement strand
TCCGCCGCCACCCAGTCGGCCCGGGCGCTCTCATCCGCGACCACCGCGATCTCGCTGGGACCGGGCAGCAGATCAATCCCCACCCGGCCAAACAGCTGCCTCTTCGCCTCCACCACCCAGGCGCTTCCCGGGCCACAGATCTTTTCCACCGGCCGGATCGTCTCGGTGCCATAGGCCATCGCCGCCACCGCCTGGGCACCGCCCACCTGGTAAATTTCCGTGGCACCGGCCTTCTGCAGCGCCCAGCCCAGCACGGGATTCACCGGCCCGGGCGTGCAGGCCACGATCTCCCTCACCCCGGCCACGCGGGCCAGCACCACCGTCATCAAGGCCGTCGAAACCAAAGGGGCCGTCCCTCCCGGCACATAAACACCCACCCGGCCCAGCGCCGGAAAACTTTCCCCCACGCGGGCCCCCTGCCGGTTCCGGTGCGACCAATCCGTCGGCCGGGTGGCCTTGGCAAAGTCGCCGATATTGGCCTCCGCCGCTGCCAGGGCCGCCCGCACCGCGGGGGGAGGTGCGCGAAACTTTCCTTTCACCCGCAAGGTGGTTCTGGAAATCTTCTTTTTGGAAAATCGGTTGTTGATGCGGATGAGCGCGGCATCCCCTCCCGTTTCCACCTCCCGCAGGATCCTTTCCACCGCGCCCCGAACCCTCGCCTCGGGTGTGGGATGCCGGGTCAGCAGACCCAAAACCCTGGTGAAATCTTTTGGCCGGCGGCTGTCGAGAAGCCTCATCCTACTCCCACTCAATCGTCGCCGGGGGCTTGGAACTGATGTCGAGCACGACCCGGTTGATTCCCTTCACCTCGTTGCAGATGCGGTTGGAGATCCGTCCGAGCAGCTCGCCGGGCAGGCGCACCCAGTCGGCCGTCATGCCGTCCCTGCTCTCCACCGCCCGGATGGCGNNTCGTAGGTGCGTTCGTCTCCCATCACCCCCACGCTACGGCAAGGGAGCAGGACGGCGAAACTCTGCCAGATCCGGTAGTACCAGCCCGCCTGTTTCATCTCTTCCACCACGATCGCATCGGCTTCCCGCAGGATCGACAACTTCTTCTCGTTGATTGCCCCAAGACAGCGCACCGCCAAACCCGGCCCGGGAAACGGCTGCCGCCAAACCATCTCCCTGGGAAGGCCGAGCACCCGCCCCACCTCGCGCACCTCGTCCTTGAACAACTGGCGGAGCGGCTCGACCAACCCGAGTTTCATCCTTTTCGGCAGGCCGCCCACATTGTGGTGGCTCTTGATGAGCGCGGCCGGGTTTCCGGCGATCGGCACGCTCTCGATGACATCGGGATAGAGGGTGCCCTGCCCGAGGAAACGGGCGCCCTTGCCCACGCGCTGGGCGGCCCTCTCGAACACCTTGATGAACTCGCGCCCGATGATCTTCCGCTTCCGCTCGGGGTCGGCCACGCCCTTCAGCCGCCGCAAGAACTGGCTCCGCGCATCCACCACCGTGAGGTGGATATTCCTTTGCCGGCCGAAAATGCGACGGACGCTCTCCGTCTCCCCTTTCCGCAGAAGACCATTGTCCACAAAGATGCAGTAGAGCTGGCGCCCGATCGCCTTGGCAAGGAGGGCGGCCGCGACGGAGGAGTCGACCCCGCCGCTCAGCCCAAGGATGACCCGATGCGGCCCGACCTGCCCGCGGATATCATGGATTGTGCGGCGGACGAAGGAGCCCATCGTCCAGGTTCCCTCACACCCGCAGATTTTTCGCAGGAAGTTGGCAAGCATCTCCTTGCCACGGGGGGTGTGCGAGACCTCGGGGTGAAACTGGAGTCCGTAGATGTTTTCCCTGCGGACGACGGCATACGGGCTGTTTTCGGTGGTGGCAACGGACTGAAACCCCTTCGGCAACCGGGTGACCCGGTCCCCGTGACTGTTCCAGATCTCCAGATTCTTCGGAAGGTTGGCGAGCAGCGCGCAGGCCTTGCGGCGGCGCAGCGTGCCGCGGCCATATTCCCTGCGGGTGCCGCGGGCCACCTCCCCGCCAAATTCCTTCACCAACAACTGCATGCCGTAACAGATGCCGAGGATCGGGATCCCCAGATGGAAAATCCCGCGATCCATCCTGGGGGCCTTGGGGGCATACACGCTGGCCGGGCCGCCGCTGAGAATAATCCCGCGGGGACGGAGGGATAACACCTCGGCAACCGGGATGTTGTGGGGAACGATTTCGGAGTAAACGTTGGCCTCGCGAACGCGGCGGGCGATCACTTGGGTGTACTGGGATCCGAAATCGAGGATCAGAATTCTTTCCTGCAATCCGCTGGAACCTGCTGATTTCAAGCAAGCTACTTCACCGACCCGGCAACAATCGTCAAGACGGGGACAAGCAGGTATTCACAGCTTACAACGAATAAGCCCAAACCCCGCTTTACCTAGGCCCAATTTCCCCAGCGCTCCGCGGAATGGATTACTCTCGCTTACCTTGTGCGCTCGAGAGGATTTGCGCCCCTCCCAACCCGCCCCTGCGCCAATCGATGATCGCCTCCGGCGGTGGAAAACTCTCGCTTACCTTGTGCGCTCGAGAGGATTTGAACCTCCACGGGTTGCCCCACTAGAACCTGAATCTAGCGCGTCTGCCATTTCGCCACGAGCGCGTTGAAAAAACATAGTCCAAAACATCCTTTTCTCCAAGCCTCGCCCTGACCCGCCGCCCACCATTCGCAAACCCAGCCCTGTTCCGGTTTCCCCGCCTGTCCCGCTTCAGCCCACCCGCGAAGCGGGTTTGTGCCCGACCGCCAGCAGCGTCTGGAAGCCCGGACCCTCCTTTTCCCTTGCCACAATCTCGACCGAGACTCCCTCAAAGCCCGAAGAACGCATCATCCGCCCCAGCTCAGGAGGAGAAAAACCCAGCCAGACGTCGGCATAAAGATCCCTGGCGGCCTCCAGGGTGTGCTCGGCCAGATCCAAAATCAGCAACCTCCCTCCGGGACGGAGAATTTTGAAAGCCGCTTCGAGGGCCTTGGGGGGATGAACCGCGTGATGCAGTGCCTGGCTGAGGATCGCCACATCCACGGACCCAGCCTTGATCGGCGGATTTTCCAGGTCCCCCAGTCGGTACTCCAGGTTCCTCAGGCCGCTGCGCTTGGCTAGACCGCGCCCCACTTCCACCATTCTCGGGGAGTTATCGACGGCGATCACCCGTTTGGCCCGGGTCGCCAGCAGGTGGGAAATCAGGCCCTCCCCGGCGCCAAGATCGGCATAAATTTCCCGCGGAGCCAAAGCCAGGAAAAGCCTGCCGACCGCCTCCCAGGAACGGCC
>DDPU01000013.1:10003-13304 GCA_002342345.1 Verrucomicrobia bacterium UBA2460 | reverse complement strand
GCGAAGGCCCAGGCCTCCCTCAGGGCCGCCGAGGGCGCCTCCGCCCTCCGGTAAAAGGCTTTTTGCCCCTCGCGCCGGTCCCGGACCAAACCCACCCCCTTGAGCTGGGAAAGGTGGTTGGAAATTCGGGACTGCCCCACCCCAAGAACTTTTTGCAGTTCCGCCACGGAAAGCTCGTTTTCCCTCAGGACGGAAAGAATCCGCAGACGGGTGGGATCCGCCAGCGCCCCCAAAAGTCTTACCCGGTCACTCATGGATGCCTAAAGATTCATCATCTTATCATGATAGATCAATATTTATTCTTGCACCTCGCCTCAACTGGGGCAGAATTTTCCTTATGCGCGGCCATTTCATCTTCTCCTCGGAGTCCGTGGGCGAGGGCCATCCGGACAAGGTTTGCGATGCCATTTCGGATGCGGTCCTGGACGCCTGTCTGGCCCGGGATCCGATGAGCAGGGTGGCATGCGAAACCTTGGTGAAGTCCAACCTGGTGGTCATCGCCGGGGAAATCACCACCCGCGCCAAACTTGATTACGACACCCTCGTCCGCAGAACCATCCGGGAAATCGGGTATACCCACGACGACGACGTTTTCCACGCCGACAAGGTTCACATCATGAATGCCCTCACCGGCCAGAGCCCCGACATCGCCCAGGGCGTGGATGCCAAAAAGGCCGACGGCAAGAAGACCTCCGAACAGGGCGCCGGAGACCAGGGCCTGATGTTTGGCTACGCCTGCCGGGAGACCGCGGAACTGATGCCCGCCCCCGTCATGTTTTCCCACCGCCTTGGGCGCGAACTCAGCCGGATCCGCAAAAGCGGCCGCGTACCCTGGCTCCGCCCGGACGCCAAATCCCAGGTCTCCGTCGAGTATCGCCATAACCGCCCCGTCCGGATCACCGCGGTGGTGGTTTCCACCCAGCACGCCGAAGGCGTCCCGCACCGGACCATCGAGAAGTTCATCATCGAAAAACTCATCCGGAAGGTGCTGCCGGCCGAGATGCTGGATCGTCGCACCGAGTTTCTCGTCAACCCCACCGGCCGTTTCGTGATCGGTGGCCCGGAAGGCGACAGCGGCCTGACCGGCAGGAAAATCATCGTCGACACCTACGGGGGCGCGGGTCGTCACGGCGGCGGGGCCTTCAGCGGCAAGGATCCGACCAAGGTGGACCGAAGCGCCGCCTACATGGGCCGCTACGTGGCCAAGAACATCGTGGCCGCCGGCCTGGCCGACCGGGTGGAAATCCAGTTCGCCTACGCCATCGGCTATCCGCGGCCGGTTTCCGTCTGCCTGGACACCTTTGGATCGGAGAAAATCCCCTTCTCCCGGATTGAAGAAGCCGTCCACCAAACATTCGACTTCCGTCCGGCCGAGATCATCCGCCGCCTGCGCCTCCGCCGGCCGATTTACTCCAAAACCACCAACTACGGCCACTTCGGCCACCGCGGCAACCCCGCTTACGCCCCTTGGGAGCACACGGACCGTGTCCGCGAGCTCCGCCGTCACGCCGGGCTAAGCTGAACCACACCCCAGGAGACCCACCATGAGCACCGCCACCCTCACCCCGAAAACCGCCAAAAACCGCGGCCCCAAGGCCGGCGACCACAAGGTCAAGGATCTCTCCCTCGCCGAACTCGGCCGCAAGGAAATCGAGATCGCCGAAAAAGAAATGCCCGGGCTGATGGCCATCCGCGAGAAGTACGCCAAGGACAAACCCTTGGCCGGCGTCCGGGTGACCGGATCGCTGCACATGACCATCCAGACGGCGGTCTTGATTGAAACCTTCGTGGATCTCGGGGCCGACGTGCGCTGGGCCAGCTGTAATATCTTTTCCACCCAGGACCAGGCCGCCGCCGCCATCGCCGCGGCCGGTATCCCCGTCTTTGCCTGGAAGGGGGAGACCCTGGAGGAGTACTGGGACTGCACCTGGAAAGCCATCGTGAATCCCGAGGGCAAAGGGCCGCAGCTGGTCATCGACGACGGTGGCGACGTCACCTTATTCCTTCACAAGGGTTACGAGCTCGAGGAAGGCGATGGCTGGGTCAACACCCCCTCCTCCAGCCACGAGGAAAAAGTCATCAAGGACCTCCTTAAAAAAATTCATAAGGAAAGCCCCTACATTTTCCATGAGCTGGTCAAGGAATGGAAAGGCGTCGCCGAGGAGACGACCACCGGGGTGCACCGGCTCTATCGCCTCCAGGAGCAGGCCAAGCTGCTTGTTCCCGCCTTCAACGTGAACGATTCGGTGACCAAGTCGAAGTTCGACAACCTCTATGGCTGTCGCCACTCGCTGGTGGACGGCCTGAACCGCGCCCTCGACGTGATGATTTCCGGCAAGGTGGCCGTGGTCTGCGGCTACGGGGACGTGGGCAAGGGCTCCGCCCAGTCGCTGCGCGGTCAGGGCGCCCGGGTGATCATCACCGAGATCGACCCCATCAACGCCCTGCAGGCAGCCATGGAGGGATACGAGGTGACCACCGTGGAGGATACCCTCGGCCGTGCGGACATCTATATCACCACCACCGGCAACAAGGACGTGATCACCATCGAACACCTGAGGAAGATGAAGGACCAGGCGGTGGTTGCGAATATCGGCCACTTCGACAACGAAATCCAGGTCGACAAGCTGAACAATCTTCCCGGGATCAGGAGGGTCAACATCAAGCCCCAGTTGGACAAGTACGTCTTCCCGGATGGCCGCGAGCTTTTCCTCCTTGCGGAGGGGCGACTGGTCAATCTGGGTTGCGCCACGGGGCACCCCAGCTTCGTGATGAGCAACAGCTTTTCCAACCAGACCCTCGCCGCCCTTGACCTTTGGAAAAACCGGACCGTCTACAAGCCGGCGGTCTATGTGTTGCCCAAGAAACTCGACGAGGAGGTCGCCCGCCTGCATCTCGAAAAGATCGGGGTGAAATTGACCAAGCTGAGCAAGGAACAGGCCGATTACCTTGGCGTTCCCGTCGAGGGCCCCTTCAAGCCCGAGCATTATCGCTACTAACCGTTGCTTTCGGGCCGCTCGGGACAACGACCCCAACCAATCTCCAGGGTTCTCCGGGGCCTAGGTCCGCCGGGACCATGGTCGTGCCGGAACGCGACCCTCCCGCGGGATCATTTCCCGGATTTCTTCTGGGGTAGCAGCAACGAGAGCGCTACCGATCCCCCCACCAAAAGGGTGATGATGAAAAGGGACCAGGAGACGGGAAACTTCCCGCCAAAAACCCCGTTGAGCCAGGCCATCTTCAGACCGACAAAGACCAGCACCAGGCCGAGCCCGTATTTCAGGAAGTGGAACTTGTCGAC
>DDPU01000013.1:4063-9932 GCA_002342345.1 Verrucomicrobia bacterium UBA2460 | reverse complement strand
GCCGGAACCGAATCGATCGCGAAAATGATGTCGCAAAATTCGATGAAAATAAGACAGATCATCAGCGGAGTGACCTTCCAGACGGAGCCGGTGCGCAGAAAAAACCTTCCCTCCTCCATCCGGTGCGTCACCGGCAGGGCTTTCTGCAGGAAGCGAAGGAAGGGATTTGTCTCCGGATCAATTGCATGGTCAGGGGAGAAGAAGATCTTGATCCCGGTCAGGACCAAAAAGACTCCCAGCAGAACGGTGATCCAATGGACCTGCAGCAACACCGCGCCAAGGGCGATGAACACCACCCGAAAAAACAGGGCGCCGAGGATGCCGTAAAAGAGAATCTTATGCTGATACTTGTCGGGGATTCCGAAAAACCGGAATACCACCACGAAGATGAAAAGGTTGTCGACGGCAAGGGACTTTTCGACGATGAAACCGGTCAGAAACTCGAGCGCCGAGGTTCGGGCCTGCTTTTCGGCGTCGAATCCCGGGAGGACGGCGAGACGGGGGTCACCGGCAAAGTCATGCTTGCAGTAGAGATAGAAGGCGAAGTTGAAGGCCAGCGCCAGGGTGACCCAAAAAATGCTCCAACCGGCCGCCTCCCGCATCCCCACCGCGTGGGCTTTCCGGTGAAAGACCCCCAAATCCAAGGCCAAAACCCCCAGCACAAACACGAGAAATCCCGCGTAGAACCACAGATACTCCCCGAACGGGAATAAGCTAATTTCTGCAGGCACGGGATACACTTAGGAAAACAAATCTGGGGGGCCCGGAAAAAGCGGCAAATCAGAACCTTCTCTGGGATCTCGGATCAGGCACCTTTCGGGTACTGTCGTACGGGGAATAACCGGCCTTGGAGTCATCAATGGCCCGCTTGGGGTCCCCCGTGGAGGGATTGGGGGCAATCACCAACGGTTTGCTGGGGGGCGGTGGCGGGGCCTTTTTTTCCCCGTAACCTGCCGGTGCGGAGTAGGGATCCTGGGAAATCTTTTTGTAGGCCCCACTGGGAGCCTCGGGGGCTTGGGGAGGCAACTGCATGCGGCCGTCCGCGGAATCCATTCTGGGCATGATGGGCTTCGCGCCGGACTGGTAGTCCTTCCCCAGAGGTCCGGAAGCCGAGGGACCGCTGAAAGAGTCAAAGCCGGGGGAAACCCGCCCGTCTCCCGAGCCCATCGCCCGGGGTTTCACCCCATCCATTCCGGTGACCGCGGGAAGGTTTTTCGCCTCCCCACTCCCCGTCCCACTCATGGCGGATTGGCTCAAGGCCGGTTTCACGGTTGGGCCAGCCGCGACCTCCTTGTCCTTCTTTTCCTTTTCCACCTTTTCCTTGTCTTCCCTGCTTTTTTGCTCGGCGATCTTGAGCTGCTCCTGCTCGGCCTTCTTGGCCTCCTCGTTCTTTTGCTGAATGCCTTGAGCCGCCCAGTCCTTGTCGGAGGGTTTGGCCGGGGCGGCGGCAGGGGGACGCAACTGGGGGACGGAAGGGGAATCTTCAGGCAAGGCCCCGGAAAAATCCGGCCTGGAATCCTCCCCCAAGCCGGGAACTTTGGGCTTTGTCTCCACCGAGGGAAGTTCGGAGACCCCCGCAGGAATGCCCGTCGTCCCCTCCTCGGCAAGACAAGGGGCGACCAGGAGGAACATGGCCAAAAGACTCTTCACTCCAAAAATTTAATTCAGGTTGGCGACCCGTCAATCTCGCCGACCGGTCCAACTGGGAATAATATCCAGACTCCTTGAAAAATCCCCTAGGTGAAATCCTGGCCGGCCAAATCCGGAAGCAGGGCCCCCTGCCTTTCGACCATTTTATGTCCGAGGCCCTCTATCACCCGGAACACGGTTTTTATTCCTCCGGACGGGCTCGCACCGGGATAAAGGGGGACTTTCTCACCCCCGTCTCCCCAGGGCCGGTTTTGGGAAATCTTTTGGCACGACAGGCGGACGAGCTTCACCGGATCCTGGGACGTCCAGCGCGGTTCCGCCTGATCGAGCAAGGCGCCGATACCGGCGCCCTCGCCAGGGACCTGCTCGGCAGCCTCCGGGGCGGATTTCCGGAACTGGCAGCCGCCGTGGAGTTTCATTTCCTCGAACCGCTGCCAAAGCTGGCCCAAAAACAAAAACACACCCTCGGCCCGCTGCAGCGGCAACATGCCGTTCATTGGCACGCTTCCTGGGACTCCCTGTCTGCCGGGGATCTTCCCGGATTATTTTATTCCTGCGAACTTCTGGACAGTTTCCCGGTCCGTATTTTCCGGCACTGCTCCGGCCGCTGGCTGGAAAGGGTGGTGGGATGGGATCCTCCCCGTTTCGTCTGGCAGGAACGGGAGGCACTTGCTCCGGAACTCCAGTCCGTCTTGGGAAGGACTCCGGCACCCGCCGAGGACCACGTCGTGGAAATCCGCCCCGGGGCGACGGAATGGATGCGTGCCGTCGCCCAAAGCCTCTCCCACGGCCTCATCCTCACCATGGACTACGGATTTCCCGCCGCCGGAATTTTCGAAGTTCCCCGACCAGCCGGGACCCTGATGGCCTTCCGGGAACACCGGCAGCAGTCCGACCCCCTTGCGGATCCGGGCGAGCAGGATCTGACTTGCCATGTGAATTTCGGAGAATTGGAGGAACTGGGCAGCCGGTTGGGATTACAAAACCACGGTCTTACGGATTTCGCGCGGGGTCTGACCGCCCTGGCCGCGCCCCTTCTGCAACAACCGCCCGCTCCACCCGAACCCTGGATCCGCAACTTTCGGCATCTCACCCATCCCTCGTTCTTCGGCCACACCCATAAAATCCTCGCCCAGGGAAAAAACCTGCCCCACGATTTTCATCCGGCGATCCTCGGTGCGGCCCGCTAGGCCGCCCAAAGCAAAGATCACCCGCGCTTGTTCCACGAAAAGACACCTTTCCGATACGCATAAAGGTGCCCTACCTCGACCAGCAGAACAAAAGCCAGCATCAGGCCGAAGGTGCGCCAACCGAGGCCGCTTTCCTGCAACCCCGCCAGGCTGACCGCCCACGGGTACATAAAAATCACCTCGATGTCAAAAAGGATGAAAATCATCGCCACCAGATAAAATTTTACCGAGAACCGCGCCGAGCCCGAGCCAATCGGATCCTTGCCGCATTCGTAGGCCATGTCCTTGGCCTTGTTTCCCCGGCCGACTTTTCCGATCAGGACAGCCAATCCCACGCCACCAAGGGCCACGGCCAAAGCCATCCCGAGGGAAAAAAGCACGGGAATAAACTCGCGGAGCATCCCTCTTTCCTATCGGTCCTAGGTCTCAGCGGCAAGCCGTGGGTACGGCTGGAATAATCCCCCCCGCCCAGCCATGCTGATATCCCTTTCCCCATGCCTCTCGCCCTTCCCCTGATCGCCTCTTTTTTCTACGCCCTGGGATCCTGGGGCCTGAAGCTGGGACTGCGGCGCGGCGCCACACCCGGTCTCATCACGGCCATCTCCAATCTTGCCATGGCGGGATGGTCGGCGCCGCTGGTGCTGTTCTTTCCTGGCACGCCCCATTCCCAGGGATTCCTCGGAGCTTTTTGGGCAGGCGTCAGCCTCTTTTTGGGCCGTGCCTGCGCGATCCGGGCCTTGGCCAAGGGCGACCTTTCCCTGGCCACCCCCGTTCTGGGGATGAAGACAATCTTCGTTGCCCTCCTCACCGTGGCGCTGCTTGGCGAACCGGTTGGTGCGGGCCTGATGGCCGGAGCCGTACTCTCCTCTCTCGCTGTTGCCCTGCTCTCTCTTTCACCGGGCATCCTCCACGGGGAGAAAAAAGGTGCCGCCGTCGACCGCGCCACCGTGACATGGTCTCTCCTCGCGGCCTTCTTTTTCGGGCTGACCGATGTCACCGTCCAGCGCTTTGCCAAAATGCTTGGAGTGGGTTGGTTCCAGCCGCTGATGTTCGCCACCCTGGTGGCTTTGACTCCCCTGCTCTTTGCGCCCGCACTTCTGGGAAGGCAAAGGACCGTTTCGCTCCTTCCCGGCCCCGCCCGCACCGGGGCCCTGGGCGGGTCCGTGGTCATCGGCTTTCAGACCTCGCTGGTGGTGTTTGTCATCGGCTTCTTTGGCCACGCCACCGCCACTAACGTCGTCTACGCCACGCGCGGATTATGGGCCATTTTACTGGAAGGCTCCCTCGGCGGTGGTTCCACCTACCACGACAAACGGGTGTTGGCCGTTCGTCTGGCCGGAGCCGCCCTGCTGCTTGCCTCCGTCGCCCTTGCGGTCGGGTCTCTCTAGGCCTTCCCCAGTTGCAGCATCACCAATCCGACCGCGGTCAAAATCAAGCCTCCCGCCTGCATGACGGTGATCGGGGCATGAAAGAAAAACCAGCCGGCCACCTGCACCAGGACAAATCCGGCACCGAGCGTGAAGGCGTAGACCAGGTGCGGACTTTGTTCCCGTAAGGCGTAGGTGATCAAAACAGGGCAGCCAAATCCGACCAGGTTGCCAGCCAAAAACCAGAGCCACCACTGCGTCCCGGCCTTTTCGGATGCCACCTTGAAAAGGAGATTCGACCCAGCCATCGAGATGGCATATCCGAAAACCAGAAGGGCGAACTTCAAACCGGAAAATCAGGCCGTCGAGCTGCCGCAGCAACCGCCATCGCGGTGCCCCGGCTGACAATGCATGGCGTAGGAAGCGCCGCCCCTTTGATCACACCAGGCGACAAAGGCTTTTCTCTCCTCGGCGGTCATCGGGGTCTTGGTCGCGGCAACAGCCGCCTCGCCCACGTAGGATATCTGGTCGACTCCAATCAGGTGCGTGCAGACCTCCGGGTAGCTCAGGGAGTAGCGAACCACCTTTTCCGCGGTCATCAGCCCTTTTTCACTGGAACGCTTGCTCCCGCCGAAACCTTTCATCCCGATCACCGCAATTTTGGCCCGGGCCAACGCGGGAATGACCTCACTTTCAAAGCGCCGCGAATGGAGGGTGCCCAAGGCCGAGACAGGTTGCAGGGAGGCATCGAAAGGATATCCCCCCTCGATCATCTTGAGGTGAACGCCGGGATCATCGTGGCCCGTGAACCCCAGATAGCGGACCTTGCCCTGCTTTTTGGCGAGGTCGAAAGCCTCCGCAGCCCCGCCGGGACCGTAAAATTTTTTCACTTCCGCCTCCGTTTTCATCTCATGGAGCATCCACAGGTCAAGATGGTCGGTTTTTAGGCGGCGCAGGGAATCCTCCAGCATCTTCATCGCGCCTTCCTTGCCCCCCTCGGGCAGGGGTTTTTGGTGGGTGCAACACTTGGACATCAAAAAAACCTTTTCCCGGATCCCTTCGAGGGCCTGCCCCATCCACTCTTCCGCGCGACCCCCGTGATAATCCCAGGCGTTGTCAAAGAAGGTGATACCCCGATCCACAGCCTCGTGGGCGATTTTAGTGGCTTCGGCAACGTCTTTGGACAGGGCCAGGGTGTGTCCGCCGAACCCCACGACACTCACCTGCTCGGCATGGCGGCCAAAAGCGCGGGTGGGAACTTTTTCCGATCCGGAGGCCAATCCCCTGGCGACTCCCCAAGCCGGAATCAGGCCCAAAAACCTGCGCCTCGTGATCACTCCCTCATAGTGCTCCCCCCCTTTTTTGACGCAAGCTTTCGGATAAGCCCCTGCGGGGAAGCCGAGGACAACCATCCCCGGAGCGGAGGTTGTGAGGAACTGCAAATTAAGGATTTTCAAAAGCCCAAGTCGCCCCAGAGTTCTGGAAAGCCCCCCGGGCCAAAACCAACCAAAGGAGATCACCTCATATGGCATTCAGCACCGTCAGCAAGAAAAACGGACGAACCTACTACCTTCACAGCCGCCAGCAGACCCTCCGGGGCGGCCAGACCGTCACGCTTTACTATTTCGCCTCTGAAGCCGGCGCCGGCGCCATGGAAAGCCT
>DDPU01000013.1:0-4026 GCA_002342345.1 Verrucomicrobia bacterium UBA2460 | reverse complement strand
CTTGACCCGATGAGCACCGCCAGCGCGGTCGATCCCGGCTTGCTGGCCATCCTCCGCTGCCCGGAATCGCTCCAGCCTCTCCGGATGGCGGATGACGAAATGGTCGGACGACTGCGGCAACAGGCCCGCCAAGGCACCCTGAAAAATATCCGGGATTCCAGGGTGGAGGATGACTTTGAAGCGGTTCTGGTTCGGCAAGACGGCAAGCGCGCTTATCTCATCCGCGACGGCATCCCCGTGATGTTGGTCGACGATGCGTTGGCTCTGTAGTTGCCATCCGACACCGCCGTGGTCGCGGCCATTCCCTGCAAAACGCCCTGATTGGGGCCTCAACCAGCGTATCCCCGATACCATTCCACAAATTTCTTCACCCCCTCCTCAAGCGGGGTGCCGGGACGGAAATCCACCGCCTTTTCCAGATCCCCCACATCCGCAGCGGTGGCCATCACATCCCCGGGTGGCACCGGCCGGGAGACAACCTTCGCCTGCTTGCCCGTCGCCGCCTCGATCGCTCTCACCAGCCGGATCACCTCGACCGGACGGTTGTTGCCAATGTTGTAGATCCGATACGGGGCCGGACTCGTTGCCGGATCCGGCCGGGCTCCATCCCATTGCGGATTTCCCCGGGGGGGCTTTTCCGTCAGCCGAGCCAACCCCTCCACAATGTCGTCCACGTAGGTGAAGTCCCGCTGCAATTTTCCCTCTCCATAAAGCTCGATCTCCTTGCCGGCCAGAATCGACTGGGTGAACTTGTAGTACGCCATGTCGGGCCGACCCCACGGTCCGTACACCGTAAAAAACCGCAGTCCCGTGCAGGGCAACCCGTAAAGATGCGCGTAACAGTGGGCCATCAGCTCGTTGGCCTTTTTGGTGGCCGCATAGAGCGAGACGGGGTGATCCACGTTGTCCCCCTCGGAAAACGGCATCTTCTGGTTGAGTCCGTACACCGAGCTCGAGCTGGCAAAGATCAGATGTCCCGTCTTCTCCGCCCGGCAGGCCTCAAGAACGTCCATCATCCCCTCCAGATTGCTGCGGGAGTAGGCATGCGGGTGGGTCAGGCTGTAGCGCACGCCCGCCTGCGCGGCCAAATGCACGACCACATCGGGGCGAATCTCCTTCCAGAGTTTCTCCACCCCCGTCCGGTCTCCCAGGTCGGCCCGGACAAAGCGGAAGGCCTTGTTCTTTTTCAGGAGACCGAGCCGGGCCTCCTTGAGTTTCGGATCGTAATAGTCGTTCAGATTGTCGAGACCGACCACCTGATCGCCCTGTTTCAGCAGACGCTCCCCCAAATGGTACCCGATGAATCCGGCCGCGCCGGTGACCAGGATCTTCCGGCTCATGCCTCCTCCATCCGGAACCATTCCATTCGGTCCCCGTCGAACTCAAACCAGCCGCGGAACCTCTCGCCCGCCAGCAGCCTCGGCATCCAATGCTCATCGTCCGACCACATTCGCGCATAGGGAATGTCATCCACGGGATGCCAGAAGGGCTTGGCCTCCGCCGTTTCCGTCAGTTCCCCGTGGAATTCCACAGCCCGAAACACCGAACACCGCAAAGAGTAACCGTCCCGGAAACGGAAGTTCAGTTCCCCGGCCCACTCCACCCCCACCGGCGTGATCCCGACCTCCTCGCGGGTTTCCCGGACAGCGGCCTCCTCAGGGGTCTCCCCGGGTTCGATTCTTCCCCCCGGCCCGTTCACCTTGCCGGCACCCAGCCCCCTCTTTTTCTCGATGAGAAGGATCTGCCCCCCGCGGATCACAAAACACAGGGTGCCGCGTTCCTTGGGAACCCACGCGCCCCACACGCCCCCTTCCGGGCGGTTCTTCTGGATTGCCGCCGCCATCGACGAAGGCTACCGCCCCTACCCTTTTTGCCGATCTTTTTGCAGAAGCTTGGCCCTGGCTTCCTCCAGCTGTTTTTTCTCGGCAGCCGTCAGCGAGTCGATCCCTTCCCTGGAAATTTTATCGAGAATCGCATCCACTTTTTCCGGGGACGGGCCGGAAGGGTTTTTTTTCGCACCCGCCTTGGATTTGGCGGCTTTTTTCCGGTTCGCCATCGGGGGAATCGACGGCCAATCCATGGCGCCGCGCCGGATCCAGGCCACCGCGATCAGGGCGCAGAGCCAGCGCTGGGCAAGGCCCGGCCAATCCCGGATCGCCGCATCCGCCAGGGTATAGATGGCCAGCAAAATCCAACCCACCCAGCGGGCACGCAAACCGACGAAAAAAAACTGGGCATCGGGATGCAATGCGCAAAAGGCGAGAAAAACGGCAAACGTCAAACAGCCCGAGCCAGCCAACGCGCGGGAACCGAGGAACGATCCGGTGGCCGCAAGAATCAACGCGGGAACCGCGGAAAGCGCCACCCAGAGGAGAGCATAAGGCCGGCGACCCATCACCGACTCCACCTCCCGGCCGCACCATAAAAAAACAAGCATCTCCAGACCGAACCAAAGCCCCTCCATCCGGATATCGTGGACGAAGGGGTAAGTGACCAGCGTCCAGACCTGTCCGGATTTCAGATCTCCGGCGGCAAACGCCGCCAGATTGACCCACTCTTCCCTTCCGGAGGCGGTCAGGATGGCCGCGGTCGCCATGGCCAGGGTATGCAGAAAAATCAACGCCAGGGTGAGATCGACGCGCAGGCCGCCGAGGGTGAAGAGGGGGCCTTCGCTCCCCTGCCATCCATCGGAGGAAAAGTTGCGCGACATAAGGATAGTATCCCGAAAGCCGGCAGGCCGGGCAAGCCGCCACCCTTCGCCTAAATCTGATATTCCGAACCCCGCCCCCGGACGGCCATCCGCTGCTGCACTTTCTCCGCCAAATCCAGCAAGGTTTCCTTTTCGAGCACCGCGCGCCGTGCCGCCTCCGCCTTATCTCGGAGGATTTTCCATTCCCGCGAGGGCGCTCCGTCCCCAATCGCCCGCTCCGCGATACCCTCCATCCACGAAACCACTTCCCCCAAGCGGATCCTTTCCGGGGCCCGGGCAAGTTCATAACCACCGCCCGCTCCGCGGCGGCTGACCACAAAACCGCCTTTCCCCAGAAGCCGGAGAACCTGCTCCATGAACTTGGGAGGCGTTCCCGAGGAGCGCGCCAAGGCAGCGGCCTGCTGAATCTTTCCCCCGCCTTTTTCCAGGGCCAGCACGACCAGCGCGCAGACCGCATACTCCGTGGTCCGGTGGGCCGCCATCGCCGGATCCTAAAAGAACCGGTGGCATTTCACAAGGTGGTGGGCGGGTTCCGGAAAAGTATTTCGCGACGCGGCCCTCCCCCGGTTGCCAATCCTCCGGTCCAGCCTTAGATTACCGACTGTGAAAGCGGAAAACGGCCACGCCTCGTCCGCCTCTTCGTCGGATGCCGACTCCGGCATTGTCATCACCAGCCGGGTTCGCCTTGCGCGGAACGTCAAAGATTACCCGTTTCCCGGATGGCTGAAAAAAGCCGACCGGCTCAAGCTCCTGGAAGCTATCCAGCCGGCCGTGGCGGATCTTGCCGTGATGCGTCCTGCCAAGCTGGCCGTTGCCATGGAGGCACTCACCCCGCTCGACAAGCAGCTCCTTGTGGAAAAACACCTGATCTCCAGGGAACACGCCGCCAAAAACGCCGGAAGCGGCCTGGTTGTCAATGGGGACGAATCCCTTTCCGTGATGATCAATGAGGAGGACCACCTGCGTCTCCAGGCCCTCCGCTCCGGTTTTCATCTTCAGGAAGCCTGGGACGCCGCCGACCGGCTGGACTCCGCCCTGGAGGACAAGCTCGAGTTTTCCTTCTCCCCATCCCTCGGATACCTCACCGCCTGCCCCACCAACGTCGGCACAGGCATGCGCGCCTCCGCCATGCTTCATCTTCCCGGCCTTGTTTTGGGCGAACAGATCAACCAGGTCATCAAGTCCGTCAACCAGCTTGGTCTGGCCGTCCGCGGTCTTTACGGGGAGGGAACGGAAGCCCTGGGAAACCTTTTCCAGATCTCCAACCAGACAACGCTGGGAGAGTCGGAAAAACAGATCCTCGAACGCCTCACCAA
>DDPU01000026.1:26857-27171 GCA_002342345.1 Verrucomicrobia bacterium UBA2460 | reverse complement strand
TGGCTTCTGACCCGGACCAGCTGGGCCCCGACGATCTTGGGGACAAAATCGCTTTCCAGATCCAGAATCTCCCTAGGCGCGGCCCCGTCCAGACCCTTGCAAAGGATCGCCGTCATCGCCTTGGTGAGGGTCTGCACCTGCGGTCCCAGGGTCATCCGGAAGTGCGCTTTCCCCTCCCCGTCCATTTTCAGAAACACGCCCACGGTATCGGCGCACTCCTCGTCCTTCCGAACGTCCTCCAGGTCAAACTTCTCCCCCTCCTTCGGCTCGGAATTTTTCGCCGTCAGGCTGTAGGAAATCAGGCTCTCCCGTTT
>DDPU01000026.1:23606-26777 GCA_002342345.1 Verrucomicrobia bacterium UBA2460 | reverse complement strand
CCCACCACGACCATGGAAAAACCCCAGATCAAAAGCTGCCGGAAAAGCTTCTGTCCGTCCTGTCCCGGAGGCAGAGCCGCCATGCAGAGCGCTCCCACCGTGGAGAGCGGGGAGACATCCACCAGGGCTGCACCGACATTGATGCTGAGGGCGATTTCCAGGGGATTGCCCCCTCCCAGACGCTCCACCAGACCCGGCACCGTGGGCAAAAAGGCGGGATAGACAACCCCGGACGTGGAACTGTAGGTCGAAATCAAACCGGTGACGAAGGCCATCGTCCCGTTCACCCAGCCGGGGGACGTCATCCCCGCCAGCAGGGACGTGAAAAGACTCATCCCGCCGGTTTTTTCCAGGATCCCCACCAGCGTGCTCACACCGCAGACCATCAGAATCACCGACCAGGGCACCGACCGAAAGACCGGGCTTTCCTCGCCGGCCCGAAGAAGGAAAAGGACCGCAACCGCCGCCAAGGACGACAACCCCGGAGGGAACTTGCCGAAAAGAACCCCCGCCGCCCAAAGACACAAGACCGCCAGGGTGATCCTCTGTTTGACGTCCAAGTGGACCTCGCTTTCGGTGTTTGTTTCCAGCCGGCGATGGATCCGGTGGCCACCCATGAGAAAATAAGCCGCCACGGACACCGAAAAATGGGCGGTGAAGTTGGCCAAAAAGACGGCGGCTTCATGGCCCGGAAGCCCCGCCTGTTCCATCAGGCTTCGCACAATCAGCCCCACCGCGCTGAGCGGACTCAGGTTACCGGCGTTGGCACCGTTGCCCACCATCAGGGCCATCAGAAAGGGACGGATCCCGGCGGAGATGGCCGTGCCCATGGCCAGCGGTGCCACCAGGGCGGTGGCGGCAATCGTGCCCGGGCCCAGACTGGAAACCGCTCCGGCGAGGAAAAAAAACATCCAGGGAAGCAACTCGGATCTCCCCCGGGTCCAGCGGGTCGCCATCCGGGTGACGTTGCCCAAGGTTCCGTTTTCCTGGGCCAGACCGAAAAGCAGGGTCACCCCCGTCAGGGTCAGGAACAGACCGGAGGGAAACAGCCCGATTACCTGGTCGGGCTTCCAGTCGGCACCCCAAACCGCCAGCGGCCACGCCAACCCCAGGGCCAGCACCCCGATGTGGCAGCGGGCCGTCATGCTGAGCACGATCACCAGCAGCAGGGCGAGGAGGGAAAAACCGGCGGGAGTCATCATGGTTTGTGGGGAGGAAGGAGATGTTTTTGCACCTTACCCAAAGCCGTGCGGGGAAGATGATCCACCCGCACGAATGCCCGGGGACATTTGAACGATGCCAAGGACCTGCCAAGGGCCTCCTTGAGGGCATTCTCGTCGAGGGGCCCCTCGCTGACGACATAGGCAACCGGCAATTCCCCCCGGACCCGGTCGGCCACTCCCACCACCGCCGCCTCGCGGATCCCCGGCAGGGTCACCAGGAACTCCTCGATTTCGCGCGGGTAAATGTTGAAGCCGCCGGAAATGATCAGGTCGCTCCGGCGTCCCTGCAGCGTGATGTAGCCGTCCGGGCTGCGCACCCCCATGTCCCCCGTCCGAAACCAGCCGTCCACAAAAGCCCCGCGGGTGGCATCCTCCCGGTTCCAATAACCGCGGCAGACATTCGGCCCCTTCACGTAAAGTTCCCCCTCCTCGCCGTCCCGGACCTCATCCCCCTGCAGGTCCCGAATGGCAATCCGCACATGGGGCAAGGCGGGCCCCACCGTGCCGGGTCGACGCTCTCCGTCGTACGGATGGCTCGTGTTCATCAGGGTCTCGGTCATTCCATACCGCTCCAAAAGCGTCGTGCCAAATTTTTTGCGGAATTCCGCGTGGATCGCCGGGGAAAGGGGCGCGGAACCGGAAACAGCCAGCCGCAGGCACGCCCCGATTTTCCGCGCCGCCTCCGCGGGCAGCTCCAGAAGCCGCACATACATGGTCGGGACGCCGAAAAAAACCGTCGGACGGTAACGGAGGAACTCCTCCTCCGCCCGTGCAGCCTGAAAGCGCTCCAGCAACCGCAGGTGACAACCGCTTCCCAGCCAGCAATGAAGCCCGTTGGCCAAGCCGTGCACATGAAACAGCGGTAGGGCGGCCAGATACCGGTCGTTTTCCGTGAACTTCCAGGTCTGGACCAGGCTGGATCCGTTGACCGCAAAGTTTCCGTGGGTGAGCACCGCTCCCTTGGCCACCCCGGTGGTTCCCGAGGTGAAAATCAAAGCCGCCACCGGATCCTCCTCCCGCGGGAGCGGCGGACGGGAAGACACGGGAATTTGCCCCGCCTCCCGCGCCGATTCCTCCACCTCAAGAATCCTGGCTCCCGCAAAAAAGTGCGCGTCTTTCCCCGCGGTCACCACCGCCGCCGGCCGTGTTTCCGCCAGGATGTGGTGAATTTCCCTTTCCCGGTAGAGAATGTTGACCGGCACAACGATCACCCCTGATTTCACACAGGCGAGCCACAGGTCGATGACCTCGGCCCGGTTTGCGAGGAAAAACGCCAGACGGTCCCCGGGCTGTATCCCCTTCTGCCGCAACCAGGCCGCCCAGCGGTTGCTCCTCATCTCCAGGTCGGCAAAGTTCAGCCGCAACCCTGATTCATCCTCAAACGCCTCCCGGCTTCCCCGCCCCAGCAGGGAGGCATCCAACAGCGTAATCAGCGGGGTACCCAACCTTCAGTCCTTTCTCTTTTCCACATCCTGTCGCGTCCAATCCCAAAGCCGCTCCAGTTCCGCGGCGAGTTCCTTCTTGGCCTTGGCGAGATCCTCGTTCTCCCCCACCTTCCGTTTGCCAAAAAAGTATACTTTCATCTTGGGCTCGGTGCCCGACGCCCGCACCGCCACGCGAAAACCCTCGCCCAGATCAAAAATCAACATCCTCTCCTTGGGGATCTCCTTTCCATCCACGTCCCGATGGCAGCCCTTCTCGTAATCCTGCACGCCGACAACTTTCCTTCCGCCCCATTCCTTCGGCGGTTGTCCCTGGTAGCTGGCCACCGCCCGGGCGATCTGTTTCGCGCCCTCCGCGCCCGGCATCTCCAGATTCCCCAGCTTTTCCAGATAAAGGCCGTGCTTCCGGTAAATTCCGTCCAGCTCCTGCAGCAGATCCCTGCCCTGCGCTTTCGCCCACACCGCCGCCTCCACGAACATCATCACCGCTCCGTTGGCATCCTTGT
>DDPU01000026.1:12265-23533 GCA_002342345.1 Verrucomicrobia bacterium UBA2460 | reverse complement strand
TTGAAGCCCGTCAGCGTCTCCACGCATTTCATGCCGGCGGCGGCGGCCATCTCTTTCTGCAGATCCGTTGTCACAAAGGTTTTGATCAGACAGCAGTTCTTTTCCTGTCCCGGCCGGATCCATCCTTTCGCCTTCATTCTTTCCATCCGGTAGCTGGCCATCAGGGAACCAATCTGGTTTCCGGTGATCAGTTCATAATCCCCGGCAGGGTTGCGCAGGGCCACGCCCATCCGGTCGGCATCGGGATCGGTCGCCACCACCAGGTCCGCTTTCTCCTTCCGGGCCTGTTCGATGCCCAGGGAAAGCGCCTCCCCGTTTTCCGGATTGGGGGACTTCACGGTCGGAAACCTTCCGTCCCCCTTCTCCTGCGCGGCCACCAGGGATGCCTCCACACCCGCTTCCTTGAGCATCGGCGGCACGATCCGGATTCCCGTGCCGTGCAGGGGGGAAAAAACCACCTTGAGCTTCGGGCCCTCCTTCCGCAGCAGATCCGCCTCCAGAATCAGTTCCCGCAAGGCCCGGAGATACGCCTCATCCACCTCGCGGCCAACCATCACCACCTTGCCGCCGTTCTTGGGCCGGGGATCGGTCTCCGGTTCCTTTACCGCCTCCACCTCCCGGATGATCCCGGAGGCGTGCGGCTCCACGATCTGCGCCCCATCGGAGAAGTAGACCTTGTACCCGTTGTCGTGCGGCGGATTGTGGCTGGCGGTGATCTCCACCCCCGCCTGCGCCCCAAGATACCGGACCGCAAAGGAAAGCTCCGGCGTGGAGCGGTCTTCCGTAAAAAGATAAGCCGTGCCGCCGGCTGCCGCCACCGTGCGGGCGGAAAGCTCCGCAAACTCCCTGGAGAAGTGGCGGGTGTCATGGGCGAAGACCACCGAGGGCACCTGTCCGGAAAAATTTTTTCCGAGATAGCTGACCAGTCCCTGGGTGGCCCGGGCAACGTTGCCATAGTTCATGCAGTTCGTGCCCACTGCCGGAAATTCCGGCCGCCCCAGGGCGGTGGGCATGCCCTGTTCGGCCTTCGTCACCACCTTCCCGATCGTCCGTCCCCGCAAGCCTCCGGTCCCGAAGGCAAGTGTCCGGAAGAAACGATCGTTCAGTTCCGCCCACTCCCCGGCGGATACCAGCTCCCCGATGCTCGCCTCCGTCAGCGGATTGGCCCGGGACGATGCCATCAACCGCAGGATGTTGTCCAAGGACTCCCGGGAGAGCTTTCCGGCCCGCACCGCCTGCTCCACCGCCTCGCTCCAGCCTTTTGCCATAAACCTTGGTTTTATCTCACCCGTTCTTCGCGGGCGAGTTTCCGCTACCCTCAGCAAAAACTTAAACTTAAACTGAATCGGTGAAGCCCCGCTGGTTTGTTCGCGGAGATCTGGACGGCCTGGTGGGCCTGTTCATCGACAACCTCCTCCAACTTCTCCTGATCCTCTCCCTCGTCCCCCCGGTTTGCGGCATCCCTGTGGAAATCGTCGTTTCCCGGATTCTGCCGGCCGCCGCGGTTTCCATCCTGCTCGGCAACCTCTTTTACTCGTGGCAGGCCCACCGCCTTGCCGTCCGCACGGGCCGCGACGACGTCACCGCCCTCCCGTTCGGCATCAACACGGTCAGCCTGATGGCCTACCTCTTTCTCATCATGGGCCCGCTCTGGCAAAAAACCCGGGATGCTGATCTCGTCTGGGCCGCCGGCATTTTCGCCTGCTGGGCTGGCGGCATCCTGGAACTGCTCGGTGCTTTCGTTACCGACCCGCTTCGCCGCTGGCTGCCCCGCGCCTCCCTCCTCGCCCCCCTTGCCGGTATTGCCCTCACCTTCATTGCCATGCCGTTCGTCTTTAAAATCTATGCCGCCCCGGCCATCGCTCTTCTGCCGATGCTCCTCGTCGTCTTCATCTACGCCGGCAAGATCCGCCTGCCGGGCCATCTACCGACCGGGCTGGCCGCCATTCTCCTGGGCGCCGGTGTTGCCTGGATTCTCAAGGGCTTCGGCCTGACCCCGCCGGAAACTCCCGCACCTTCCTCCTCCATCGGATTCCACTTCCCCCTGCCCGCCTTCGACAAGCTGCTCTCCTTTCTGCAAAGGGAGGGAGTCGGCGCTTTTTTCCCGGTCATCTTCCCCATGGCCCTCTTCAACGTCATCGGCTCGCTGCAAAATTTGGAAAGCGCCGAAGCGGCCGGCGACCGCTACGCCACCCGTTCCTCCCTTTCCGTGAACGGTCTTTCCACTCTTTTGGCCGGCTTCCTTGGCAGCCCCTTCCCCACCACCATCTACATCGGCCACCCGGGCTGGAAGCGGATGGGCGCGCGGATCGGCTACTCCGGCCTCAACGGCATCCTCATCACCCTGCTTTGCCTGTTGGGCCTGACCGGCTCCGTGCTTCGCGTCATCCCCCTGGAGGTCACCCTGGGGATTCTTCTCTGGATCGGGGTCGTCATCACCGCGCAATCCTTCGTCGACACGCCGGCCAAGCACGCCTTGGCCGTTGCCATTGGCCTGATTCCATGCCTCGCCGGATGGGCGGCCCTGATCGTGGAAACCGTCGTCCGGGCGACCGGTGTGCCCTTGGATGCCGTGGCCACCAAAACGGGAGGGGATCTGGTCCTGGCCGGCTTGTTTGCCCTCGGCCAGGGATTTCTCCTCTCCAGCATCCTGCTGGCGGCCATGGTCGCCTTCGTCATCGATCACCGGTTCCTTGCCGCCGCCGGTATCGCCCTCCTGAGTTCCCTGCTCTCCCTCACCGGCCTGATCCACGGCGTTGCCATCACCTCCGCCGGCGCCCAAGCCCTGGCCGGTTGGTGGGTTGCCCCATCCTTCGCCGCCGCCTACTTGGCCACAGCCTTGGTTCTCCTTGGCCTCAGGTTTTTGCCCCGGCCATCATCCTGATCCTCCTCCCATCCCGTGAAGAAGGCCCCCAAATACCTCTGCGAACGCTGCACCAACTGCTGCCGCTGGCCGGGGGACGTGAAGATCACTGCGGACGAAATCACGGCCATTTCCCGCCACCTTGGGCTGGGTGAAGACGACTTTATCCAGCGCTACACCCGTCTCCGCGCCGATCGCCGCGGTCTTTCCCTCATCGATCAACCCGACGGCGCCTGCATCTTCCTCGACGGCCAGGATTGCCGGATCCAGCCGGTAAAACCCCAACAGTGCCGCGACTTCCCCAACGCCTGGAACTTTCCCGGCTGGCGCGACATCTGCATGGCCACCGAGGTTTCCTGACGCCCTTTTTCGCGACCATCCGCCGACTCCGCGCCTCCGAGCGGAAAGAGTCTTTGCCAAAACCTTTCCCCAAAGCATAGTGACAAAACCCAACCTAGGATGAGCCTGGTTCCCCAATATTCCACGGCACCCGGCGACAGGATTCCGGGCATTCAAAAATTCGCCTACGGGGTGGGATCCCTGGTCAACAACCTGCTGGGTGCGGCCATCGGCATGATGGCCATTGTCCTCAATCTGGGCTTGGGCATGAATCCGGCCGTCGTCGGCACACTCATGGCCCTACCCCGCTTGCTGGACGCGATGATCGATCCGGTCATGGGCTATATCTCGGACCACTCGCGCCTGCGCTGGGGAAGGCGGCGCCCCTTTATCTTCATCGGTGCCCTGGCTTCCGGGCTCGTTTTCGCCCTGCTCTGGCAGTTGCCGGCCGGCTACAGCCAGCACTTCTACTTCTGGTATTTTCTGATCGGGGCCAATCTCTTTTACATCGCCTACACCATCTACGCCGCCCCGTGGGTCGGACTCGGCTACGAGATGACCCCGGATTATCACGAACGGACCCGGCTGATGGGAGTCTCCAACTTCATGGGGCAGATCGCCTGGGTGGCGGTGCCCTGGTTTTACGCCTTTATGGAAAACGACGACCTCTTTCCCGACTCCGTCGCGGGAGCGCGCTGGCTGGCCATTTTTGTCGGGATTTTCGTGGCTATTTTCGGGCTCGTCCCGGCTTTTCTTTGCCGGGAACGGATGCAGGCCATCGCCGAGAAGGAGATTCCCCCGGAGGAAAAGGACGGCTTCCTCCACGTTGCCAGGCGGAAAATCCTGGATTTTCTCCGTGGGTTTGCCGCCACCATGCGCTTCCGCCCTTTCCTCATTCTTTGCGGGGCGACTTTCCTCGTTTTCAACGGTTTCATGCTGGTCTCCTCCTTCTCCTCCTACGTGATGATTTATTACGTCTACGGCGGGGACAAGGATCTCGGCGCCAAACTGATGGGCTGGAACGGAACCCTCTCGGCCATCGCCACTTTTTTGGTGATTCTCCTGGTGACCTGGCTGGCCACCCGGATCGGAAAGCGGAAAACTTTCTTTTTCTCCACCGGCATCTCCGTGGTGGGCTACCTCCTCAAGTGGTTCTGCTACAGCCCGACCAACCCCTACCTGATCCTCGCTCCGACTCCCTTCATCGCCTTTGGCCTTGGCGGGCTGTTCGTCCTGATGGGTTCCATGGTTGCGGACGTCTGTGATTTCGACGAATTGCAGACCGGGCAACGGCGCGAGGGGATGTTCGGGGCCGTCTTTTGGTGGGTCGTCAAGTTGGGCATGGCCTTGGCTCTGGCCCTTTCCGGTTACGCCCTCAATCTCACCGGGTTCGATGTCAATCTCGGGGGCGGCCAGTCGGAACGAACCCTTTTCCTGATGCGCCTGCTCGACGTCGCCGTTCCGGCAGCCACCTCCGCCCTGGCCATCCTTTTGGTTGCCGGCTACCCGCTCACCGAGGCCATGGCCCACGAAGTGCGTGGCAAACTTGAAAAACGCCGGGGCCGGGCCACCGCAACCGCCTAGAATGCTTTTCCGCCTTCCCCTGGTCGCCCTCTTCGCGGGCACGGCCTTGGCCGGGGATTTCCTCCCCCAGAAACCAGACGACCGGATCGACCAGCAGACCCTTGCTGTCTGCTATTCGGGATTCCGGCGGGGACAATATCCCGACCATGGCCAGGGAGCGAAAAACCCCTCCCGCGAGGAAATCCTCGAGGANNGAGGACCTGCGTTTGCTCAGCCAGTCCGCCGGCATTCCTCTCCTGCGTCTTTACGACAGCAAGGAAAACTCCCGCACGGTTCTCGAACTTATCCGATCGGAGAAACTCCCGCTCAAGGTGATGCTGGGGGCCTGGCTGGATGCCGAGATCAGCCCTCATCTCACCTGCGAATGGGTCAAGCAGCCCCTGCCGGAAGCCCGATTGGCCGCCAACCGGAAGGCCAACGGGCAGGAAGTGAAACGGGCAATCGGGCTGGCCCGGGAATTTCCCGATGTGGTCACGGCGGTCAACATCGGCAACGAAACCCTGGTCGACTGGAATGATCATCGTGTCCCCATCGACCGGCTGGCCGGGTTTCTCCGCGAGGCACGGGAGGCCCTGGACCAACCCGTGACCACCGCGGAGAATTACGCCGCCTGGGTCCATTACGCCAAGGATCTCGCCGGAGTGGTCGATTTTGCCGGGGTCCACACCTACCCCGTCTGGGAGAAAAAGACCCTCGCCCAGGCCATGGCGTTCACCGTGCAGAATCTTGCGGCCGTCCAGCAAGCCCTGCCCGGCATCCCGCTGGCCATCGCCGAAGCGGGTTGGGCAACGGTGGCCTCCGAATTCCCCCAGGAGGCCAACGAAAAAAATCAGGCACACTACTTTCAGGATCTGCTGGAGTGGGCCCGGAAAAACAACGTGAGTGTCTTTTGGTTTGAGGCTTTTGACGAAGGCTGGAAGGGCGATCCCGCCAATCCCGACGGCGCGGAAAAGCACTGGGGCCTCTACGATCTGGACAGGAAACCCAAGCAGGCGGCCCGGGAAATCCTTCCCGGTTTGCAAAAAGCGGGAAAGTAACCCGTCCCCGGAAAAGCCCGGGCGGACGGGCTACCCCGCTTTCGGCAGCAAAATAAAACCCCTCCTCCGGTCTCCGATCACCTCGCTTTTCCGGCCCCGGTGAATCCAGTGCCACAGCCCAATCAGGGCACAGAAGAACGCATCCGTCCGATCCTCCACCGGCTTGGACCACTTCTCGGCGAGGAAAGCGGCCATGGAGGGATCCATGCGCAGACCGGGAAATTTTTTTCTCAGACAATTCCTCAAGAGCGACTGAAGCCGCCGGAACTCCCTCCGGCGAGCCAGCACCCTTCCTTTTTTATACTTAACGATTCGCGGAATCCCGAATAACCGCACCATCGCCGGATGCGGATAAACCTCCGCCACGGTCCTTTTGCCCCGGGAAGGCTCCCACCCGACCCGGAACCCGCTTTTCTCCAGCAACCGCGCCACCCGGGGTGGCCGGGGACATTTCGTGGAGTTCGCCGGATGACAGGCGGCGTGCTGCCGGTGAAACATCCGATGGGTCAACCGGTCCACCGGCCGCGTCCCGGTGCGGTTGGGACAGACGATGGGCGCATCCACCGCGACAAACACCGAGCCCCACCCCCGGGCATTCTCCCGGATGGAAGCCAGCAGGTCGCCGTCGCCCTGCGGGTAGGCAAAACCGGCCACCACACCCTTCCACCCGTCCCATTCCAGAAAACAGACGCCGTCACGGTTTTTCTCCCCCCAGGCCAGATCGATGCCCACCAGAAGGACCGGACTCCGGCCCTTCTTCATGGGGATGGGGGACGCCTTTTTTTCTCCGTCCGCAGCAACAGAACCGGGACCTCGACGGAGTGACGGACCTCGCTGGAGGCGCTCCCGAACAGAACATCCTCAATCCATCGGTGACCGTGGGTGGTCATGGCGACAAGGTCACAGCCGGTCTCCTCCACCGCCTGAACCAACTCCGGTCCGGGATGGCCGAAACCCAATCGCCATGTTGCAGGGATTCCCTCCTCCTTCAGGCTTTTTGCGCATTTCTCCAGATAGGCCCGGTCTTCCCGCACCTCCTTGGAATCACTTTCCTCACGAAAGAACCGGGCGGACCATCCATCGGCAATGTGGATGAGGATGAGCTCGCTACCGTGTGTTTTTGCCAACTCCCGCACATGGTTGAGAATGCTGGCGTCATGACTGGTGCCCTCGAGCGGCACGAGAATTTTACGGTAAAGATGCCCCGCTTTCATCATCCCTTTCCGCCGCACAGGGTTTCCGCCAGAAGCCACAGGTTGAGGGCCACCAAAAGGGACGCAACCAGCCATGACAGGATCCGAATCCGCGGCCCGATGGCAAATTCCCCCATGATGGCCCGGTTGGACGTGAACAGGATCAGCGGGATGACCGCGAAAGGAAGCTGCAGGCTCAGGATCACCTGACTAAGAATCAGGAGGTCGTAAGTTCCGTGATCCCCCTTCCAAAGGATGACGATCACCGCAGGAATAAGGGCAAGGATCCGTGTCAGACTACGGGAAATCCAGGGCGCCGTGCGCAGATGCAAAAATCCCTCCATCACGATTTGTCCGGCCAATGTGCCCGTCAGGGTGGAGCTTTGCCCGCTTGCCAGAAGGGCAAGGGCAAAGAGAAATGCCGCGGCACCACCCATCAACGGTTGCAGGGTGGCATGGGCCTGCTGCAACTCCTCCACCGGGATGCCATTCCGGAAAAAGACCGCCGCCGCCACGATCAGGATGGAGGCGTTCACCAGAAAGGCCCCATTCAGCGCAACCGCCGAGTCGATGAAATTGAATCGGATCGCCTCCCTTCTGCCCTCTGGTGTGGGTGTCACCAACCGGGTCTGCACCAGTGCCGAATGGAGATAAAGGTTATGCGGCATCACCGTGGCCCCAATGATGCCGATGGCCACATACAGGTCGCTGGAACCTCCATCCATGGGACCCCCGGTCAGCTTTGGCGTGAAGAGGCCATGCAGCACCCCTCCCCAATCCGGTTGGGCCAACCAGATCTCGATGACGTAGCAACCGCCGATCATGGCCACCAAGGAGACAATGCCCGCCTCCAACCAGCGCATGCCCTTGGCCTGCAGCAGAAACATCAGGAAAACATTCAGGGAAACAGCCAAGGCGCAGGTCAGCAACGGCCAGCCGGTGAGAAGATTTAATCCGACCGCCCCGCCCAGAACTTCCGCCAAATCACAGGCAATGATTGCGATTTGGCACGGCAGATAGAGCAACACACCCCACGGATGAGGCAGGAATTCACGGCAGGCTTGGGCCAAATCCCGGCCGGAGGCGATCCCCAGCCGCGCCGCCAGGCTTTGCAACAGCAAGGCCATCGCATTGGAAAGAAGCAGCACCCAAAGGAGCCCGTAACCGAAACGGGAGCCCGCCTCAATGTCGGTTGCCCAGTTCCCGGGATCCATATATCCGACGCTGACAAGAAAGGCCGGCCCGCCAAAGGCCAGCATCTTACGCCAAAAACCCGCTCCCGGGGGTATCCCCACGGTGGCATGCACCTCGGGCAGGGACTTCTTCTTGGTTGGAAGCACGGCGGAATCCTATCAGCCCAACCGGGCCAGATCGAACCCCCTCTAACCGATCAGGGCGGATCCAAACACCGGCCGGATCGCCTCAGGGACTTCGATCTTTCCCCCTTTGGTCTGGTAGGTCTCCACCAGGGCGATGAAAAGCCGGGCGAGCGCCGTGCCCGAACCGTTGAGCGTGTGACACGGCCGGTTTTTTCCGTCCGCGCCCTTGAACCGCAGGCCCATCCTTCGCGCCTGAAAATCCCGGAAGTTGCTGCAGGAGGAAACCTCCAAAAACTGCCCCATCCCCGGCGCCCACACCTCCAGGTCATAACAGCGCGCCGCACCAAAACCGATGTCCCCCGTGCAAAGCTCGATCTTCCGGTAATGCAGGCCGAGTTTCCGGAGCACCGCCTCGGCATGCCCACAGAGTGTCTCCAGGGCCTGCATCGACCGGTCCGGATGCTCGATCCAGACCAGCTCCACCTTGTCGAACTGGTGCATCCGGGCCAGCCCCCGCGTCTCCTTCCCGGCACTGCCCGCCTCACGCCGGAAGCAGGGAGTGTAGGCGACATATTTTTTCGGCAGGTCCCCTTCCGCCAGAATTTCCTCCCGGTGCAGGTTGGTCACCGGGACCTCAGCCGTCGGCACCAGGAACAGTTCCCCGCCTTCAGTTGCATACATGTCCTCGCGGAACTTTGGCAGCTGTCCCGTGCCCACCATGCTCGCCTCCCGCACCAGGTAGGGGGGCGAGACTTCCGTGTAGCCGTGGCTTTCCGTGTGAAGGTTGAGCATCCACTGGATGAGGGCCCGTTCCAGCCTCGCACCCGCCCCGCGATAGACCGAAAAGCCGCTGCCGGAGACCTTGGCCGCCGCCGTGAAATCAAGGATCCCCAGCCTCTCCCCCAAAGCAACGTGATCCACGGGTGGAAAATCAAATTTTGCGGGGTTACCCCAAGTGGAAATCACCGGGTTATCGGCCGATCCCGCCCCCTGCGGACACTCTTCCCACGGAAGGTTGGGGATGGTCAGCAACAACGCCTCCTGACGTGCCTCCACCTCCCCCGCCAACCGGTCCAGCTCCGCGATCCGGTCCGATTTCTCCTTCATCCCCGCCATGAGATCATCCGCCGGCTGGCCCTTGGCTTTCCGCGCTCCGATCTCCTTGCTGATGGTGTTCCGCTCGGCCTTCAACTTCTCCACCTCCCCGATCAGCCTGCGCCGCTCCTCGTCGGCCTCCAGCACCTTGGCCAGGCCGTCGGCCGCGCCCTTGCTGCGGGAAGCCAGGCGCTGGCGTATCCCTTCGGGATCTTTCCGGATGGAGGCAATGTCCAACATGGGTGTATTCAACCTATTCAGACGCTTTCCGTCGAGGCCCGCCAAAGGTTTTGCCGACCGCGCCACGGGACGCTTTAAAGCTCGGATGCCCTCCGCCGCCAAACGCGGGGCCGTGCTCGACCTCGGCTCCAACACCTTCAAGCTGCTCCTGGCCGAGCAAAGGAAAGGCGTTCTCCGCATCTTCCACGAGAAGGCCTATCCCGTGCGGCTGGGGGAAGGCGTGGCCGTCACCGGGAAACTCCGGCCCGTCGCCGTCCGCCGCGCCCTGCGCGTTCTTTCCACACTCGCAAAAAAAATCGCCGCTTTCCGCTCCGAAAAGGTGGTAGCGGTCGGCACCGGCGCCCTCCGCCGGTCCCGCAACCGCCAGGCTTTCCTCAGGCCGGCCGCAAGGATCATCCGTCAACCCATCCTGATGCTCTCCGGGCAGGAGGAGGGCAGGCTCATCGGTCTGGCCGCCCGCGCCCTCACCTCAGCCCCCCGCCCCCGCTACCACCTCGACCTCGGTGGCGGCAGCCTGGAGGTCATCGATTCCCAACACCCCAAACAACCCAGAATCCAAAGCCTGGACATCGGTTGCGTGGCGGTTCGCGACACCCTGCTTCCCCGTCAACCCCCCTCCCCGGACGAATGGATGCGCGCGCGCCAGCGCATCGGCCGGGCCCTTCGCAAACTTCCGCGCCCCCTTCGCCCGGCCCAAGCCACCTTCACCGGTGGCACCGGGCACGCCTACGCCTGCCTTCTCCGCAAAAGGAACATGAAGGCCCGCCGGCTGGAAAACTTCCCCATTCGCCGGGAGGAGCTCGTCCGGCTCATCCTCCGCCTTTTGCCCCTTTCCACCGGGGAGATCGCCCGCCTTCCCGGGATGCCGGAAGACCGCGTCACCCTGGCCCTTCCGGCCTTCTTGGTGCTGGCCGAAGCGGTGGAACGCCTCAATCTTTCCCGCATCCGGGTAAGCACCCACGGCCTGCGCTACGGGGTGTGGCTCGCCCATCTTGCCCCGGGCCCCATCCGGAGGATTGTCCGGTGATCCCCAAAACCCCGGCCGTCAAGGAGGCGCTCGCCCTGATGCAGGATTGGGAGAAGGAGCCAAACCACGTCCTGCATGTCACGGCCTGGGCCGTGCAGCTTTTTGAGGAACTCCGCCCGGAGCACAAACTCGGATCCAGGGAACTCAACTACCTGGCCGCCGGCGCCCTTCTCCATGACACCGGCTGGTCGACCGCCACCGAGGAACGTCCCCACCACAAGGAGTCCGCCCGCCGGATCCGGGAACATCCCTGGCAAAACTTTTCCCAAAAGGAGCGCGAGTTCGTGGCCTTGGTCGCCCGCTACCACCGCAAAAGCGCCCCTTCCTCCCGGCACCAACGCTACCTGAACCTGGAATCCAGCCGCAGGGAACCGCTCCGCTGGCTGGCCGGTATCCTCCGGATCGCCGATGCCATGGACCGCTCCCACCGCCAGAAGTTGTTTTTGAAAACATTGGAACTCCGGCCGGGTGTTTGTCTGATCCACGCCCGTGGCGAGGGCACGGAAGAGGCCAACCTCGGCCTCCAGCGTAAATCCGACCTCTTCCAGCAGGTTTCCGGCCGCCAGCCATT
>DDPU01000026.1:2900-12223 GCA_002342345.1 Verrucomicrobia bacterium UBA2460 | reverse complement strand
TGTGAAACGTTGGCGTCCCCAGCTGATCGCCCTGGCCATCTTGGTGGCCTTCATCGGCTTTTCCTACAGTTATGTCCGCTACTTCGTCCGTGCCCGCACCCATGCGGTCATTGTCTTCCTGGTGCCCGGCGCAAGCCCGGAGCTTCTCTCCCTCGCCCAGGCCCGCCACCCGAACCGCCACCTTCCCGGGCTCGACCAGGCAGACTCGATGGCCTTCGTCGAGACCCAGGCCTCCGACCAGCTCGCCGGCGACACCGCGGCCCTGGCCTCCTTCCTTGCCACCGGGGAGATTGGTCCGGCCAACCGCCTCAGCCTCCGTTATGACGGCAAACCGGCCGACACCCTTTTGTATCAGGCACAACGGCGCGGCCGCGCCGTGGGAATCATCTCGTCCGGCCCCGTCACCTCGCCGGGAGTCGCCGCTTTTTTCGCCCATCAACCGGACGCCTCGGTCTCCGCCAGCATCGCCAACCAGATGCTCGACTCCACCCGCATCGAACTGATCTTTGGCGGAGGCCTCGAAGTTTTCGAGACGGAGAGGAAAGCCGGCCGGCGGGACCTCCTCAAGGAGGCCGAGAAGCTGGACTACACGATCGTTTTTGACCGCGCCGGTCTGGAAAGCTTTCCCGCATGGAACACCCGACGAATCATCGGGTTGTTTGCTCCGCAAGAACTCCCCCTCGCCGCCACGGAAGACCCGGGCGCCGGAACGGTGCGGTTGTCCGATCTTGTCGAAAGGGCCATCCAAACCCTCGCCTACAACCTTCTGGGATACTTTCTGGTGGTGGAGCATCCCCTGGTCGCCAACGCCGCCGGCCAGAACCAGGCCGAATTGGCCGTGCGCCAACTTCATGAGCTCGACCGCGCGGTCGACACCGCCCGCCGCTATGCGGGAAAAAATGCCCTGATCCTTGTCTACTGCCCTTTCTCGGTTGGTGGCTTCCAGTTCCTCGAATCCCCCTCCACCGACAAAAATAAAAAATCGCGGCTTCCCTCCCTTTCCTGGCACAACGGCCCCGGCAGGGCCGGCTCCGATCCCGCCGGCCTACGCACCGGCCGGTTAGCGGCGCCCTCCGCCGGATTCGGTTGGGCCGCCGCCTACGGCAAGGGCTCGGAGGAAGTGCACGGCATCCTCAATCCGGGCGAACTCCACGCCATCCTCCGGCGCCAGCTCTGAACACCACCCGGATCAAGGAAATCCTGGCCGCCCGCGGCCTCCGTCCCCTCCGTCAGCTTGGGCAAAACTTTCTCGCCGAACCCACGCTCGCTACCCGGATCGCCGAAGCTGTCGGACCGGCCGGATCGGAACCCGTCCAGGAAATCGGCCCGGGCTTGGGCGCCCTCACCCGCGCCCTTTTCTCGGCCGGCCACTCCGTGGAGGCCTTCGAGATGGATCAGGGCCTGATCTCTTTTCTGCGCGAGGAATTCAAGCACGAAACCCGTTTCCGGTTAATCGGGGGCGATGCCCTGAAAACCCTGCCGGGACAACCACCCCGACCCGTCCTTTGTGGAAATCTTCCCTACTCGATCTCCACCCCGCTCCTCGTCCAGCTGACCCTGCGCCAACCACCCCCCGAAACCGTCGTCGTCACCCTCCAAAAGGAGGTGGCGGACCGCTTCGCCGCCCATCCCCGCACCTCCGAGTACGGGGCGGTCACCGTCCTGCTGCAAACGGTTTTCCGGATGGAAAGGCTCCGCGATCTCCCGCCGGAGGTTTTCTACCCGCGACCCCGGGTCGACTCCTCGGTTCTCCGCCTCACCCGGAGGACCCCCCTTCCCGGAGATCTGGAGAATTTTTACGCGTTCGTCCGCAAGGGCTTTTCCCAGCGGCGCAAACAGCTCAAACGGGTCCTGCCCGTTGATCTCGCCCGCCGCGCCGAGGAGCTCGATCCTTCGGAATGGTGGCAACTTTATGAACGGCACGGACGAGAAGTTTGACATCGTCGACGATTCCGACCGGGTGATCGGCTCCGCCCCCCGGTCGGAAATTCATGCCCGACGTCTCCTCCACCGCGCCGTCCATCTTTGGCTGCATGATCCCGCCGGCCGGATTCTCCTGCAGCGCCGCTCCCTCTCCAAGGACCGCGAGCCCGGCAAATGGACCTCGAGCGTCAGCGGGCACGTCAACGCCGGCGAGGAGTACGACCAGGCCATGCACCGCGAAATTCCCGAGGAGATCGGCGTCCCCGCCGGCTCCTGCCGCCATCTTGCCCGGGTGAGGTATTTTCCCGCCTGCCGGGAGACCGACCAGGAATTCGTCTGGCTTTACCGCGCCGCCCATGCCGGCCCCTTCCGGCCCGATGCCTCGGAGGTGGCTGCACTGGAATGGTTCGAGCCGCAGCAGCTCGATCTTCTCATCCAACAGAGGCCGGAGGACTTCTCCTCCTGCCTGATCCACCTGTGGAAAGGACGGACGGAATGAACGGCCGACTGGCCGGAAAACGAGCCGTCGTGGTCGGCGGCGGCATTGGAGGCTTGGCCACCGCCCTTCGGCTGCGGAAAGCGGGCGCACAGGTCGTTCTCCTGGAAAAAAATGACACCGTTGGGGGCAAGGTGGCGGAACGCCGGGCGGGAGGCTTCCGCTGGGACCTGGGCCCTTCCCTTTTCACCATGCCGCAGATTCTGGACCGCCTCTTTGCCGATCTTGGCGAGAGGCGGGAGGATTACCTGACCCTGCAGCCTCTTTCGCCCACCTGTCGCTACCGTTGGGCCGACGGCTACCAGTTCGATGAGAACGAGTTCTTCTGGTCGCGACCCGATTCCGCCCGCCTCCTCCGCCACGCCGAAGGACTCTACAACCTCTCCGCCCCGGCTTTTCTGGAAAGCGCCCCTTCGGAGTTGGGGGCAAAGATGATCAACCCGCGACTGCTTCCCTTGCTTCGCCACCTTCCCGCAATGAGCCCGTTGCAAAGCCTCGCCTCGGCGTCCCGCCGTTTTTACCAGGATCCCCATCTCCGGCAGTTTCTCCAGCGCTTTGCCACCTACAACGGCAGTGATCCCGAACTCACTCCCGCCACCTTTGCGGTCATTCCCTATGTCCAGGCCCGCTTTGGCGGTTGGTTTATCCATGGAGGGATCCGCAGGCTGGCCGAAGCCCTGCTGAGCCTCGCCCAAAAACACGGGGTTGCCATCCGAACCAGGGCCGAGGTGGCCACCATCGACGCCTCCGGGGTCACCCTGACCAACGGGGGAAAATTCTCTTCCGACCTTGTCTTTCACAACGGGGATGTTCTGCGAGCTTACCGGCAGATGGTTCTGCACCCCAAAGCCGGGGCCATGGCGGAGAAAATGGCCAAACCCCAGCGGGCCATCTCCGGGTTTGTCGTGCTGCTGGGAGTGAAGGGCAAGGATCCCGCTCTCCACCACCACAACATTTTCTTTTCCGACAACTATCCCCTTGAGTTCCGGCAGATGTTCCGGGAGAAGAGACCCGCGGATAACCCCACCATTTACCTTTGCCTCAGTGCCCGCACCCAGCCCGGCGACGCCCCGCCCAACCACGATAACTACTTTCTCCTCGTCAACGCCCCGGCCGAAACCGAAAGCATCGACTGGGCCGGGGAATCCCCTGCCTACGCCGACCGGATCATCCGGATCCTGGACGAAAAGTTCCTGCCGGGCCTTTCCAAGAGAATCGTCCACAAGGAATGGTTTTCCCCTGCCGATTTCGAGGCCCGCGATGCCGTGGTTGGCGGCTCCCTTTACGGCTGGGCCTCCCACGGGATGATTCCTTCCTTTTTGCGGCCCCCGATCCGCTCCCCTCTCCTGAAAAACCTCTACTTTGTCGGCGGAACCACCCACCCCGGCGGCGGCCTACCCCTCGTGCTTCTCTCCGCGGAGATCGCCGTCCGGTTGGCCTCGAAAAAATAAAGACCTCGACGGGGCCGCCTTTCTTTCTGCCCGACAAAATCCTGTGCGACCGGATAACGGGCTTTTGCCCGAACGAACCAGACCGGAAAAATCTGCCTCAAATTCCCGGGAGAAGCCCCTCCGGACGGAGGGTCAGCAGCACTTTCCGCACCATGCCCGACCGGTGCAATACCGCGCGGGAAATTCCGTCGTTCAAAACCAGCTTGGGGGAAACGGAGCGGGTTCCGTCCGACCAGAACACGGTTAGACCATCTTTCCGCCCCAATTGGTACACAAAGGGTGTCTGGCAGACGGTAAAGGCCAGGCTTTTTTCCGGAAGATCCATGACTGTCTCGTGCCCCTCGTGGTCGTAGTAGGCGAAGGAGCCCGGCCGGGGATGAAATTCCATCCGGCGAAGCAGGCAGGGGCGGATGCGGATCCTTCCTTCCTCCAGACGGATTCCCAGCTCGCCAAGGCGGCAAAGGATGTCCTCTTTCACCTGGCCGGTCAGGCCCGGTTGTTTGGCTCCGGCATGGGCGGGAGTGTGGGAATACGGATCCATCGGGAATGCCCCGTACTCCTGCGGAACCTTGGAATCTCCCAAACCGCGGCGGATATCGTAGTACGCCTCCGACAGGGCCTTGCGCACCCGGGCGGGAGCCCCGCGGCTTTCCGCATGGAAACAGAGTTCCTGCACCGCCAGGAGCAGCTTGGAAACCATGTGCCAGTAGATGCAACCGAGCCCCTCATAACCATAAAAGGTCCCGGAGCGGCCGGTGAACGACTGGTGGTCGAAAATTTGTTCATAGAGGCGGATGACCTGCGCCCGGTCCCTCTCCACCAGGGAGCGGTATTTCGGGTTCTGCGCGAGGCGGTCCAGAACCTGTTGCAGTTCCCGCTGGTTGCCCAGACCGGGGCGGAAATGCACCCTGCCCTGAGCGTCCTTTTCCACCAACTGGTGGTCGCCCTCGACGAGAAGCCTGCGGAGAAGCCCTCCGCGACGGAGACCGGCAGTCGGAAGGTTGTTCCTCTCCAGAAAAAGCGGAAGCCGGCGGTTCGGGTAAAGGAGATAGCTGTGCTGGTCCCGCCGATACATCGCACTTCGCCTCAGGGAGCGAAGAACCCCCACCGCCTCTTCCGGCGAAAGCAAGCCGGAGCTGAGAATGGCCACTTGGCCCTCCAGCATTTCGTAAAGATGCCGGATGGCGATCCCCTTCCCCCCCTCAAAAGAGAGAAGATTATAGGAATGGTACAGGCCGTCCTTCCGTCGATTTTGCCTCAGACTGTGGTCGACCCAGGCGATGGCCAGGGAAAGGAAGCGCAAAACCTTTTCTTTGGAGAGGGTTCTTTTTCCGGAAGAAGGACCCCTCTGGTAGACGGTCTGGCGGTGAATTTCCCCCCTTTTTCCCAAGAGATCGAGGATCCGCCGCCGGTCACGGCCGGAAATTTTCCGGGCCAAAAGTCTCCGGTTCTTTTCCAAAACGCCCGCCACTCCCTGCAAAAAGGCCGAGAGCTCCGGGGAGAGGGCAAAACCCGCCCGTGGAGAGGCGGAGAAAAAGGCCGACAGAAAAGCCAGATAGCGCCGCAGGTATGCCAGGGTAACCACCGAGGCTCCCTGACCGACCAGGGCGTTGTTGGCATCGTTCCACTCCGGGCGCTGGGTGTTCAGCCAAATCCCCGCCTCAGGCACAAAGTTCGAAAGCTTGGCCAACAGGGGCACCAGCAGTTTTTCCGCAAGATTGGCGCGAATCACCCTTCCCTGCCGGTCCCACAGCAGCTTCCCCTCCGCCCCGCGGCTGCGCACCCGGGACCGGATGATTTTTTCCAAATCATGGTCGAATACCACGGTATCCTTGGGATGGGCGACAAGTTGCTGGTGGCTCCGGATCCGGTAAGGAACGTTGGCGTAGGCAAAGATCTCCCGGTCCAGAAGGCTCTCCAGTTCCTTGGGGTTGTGACGGACGGAGTGCTCAAGCAGCTTGAGCAGGTAGATGATTTGGTGATCCCCCCAATACCCGATGCAGGCCCAAGGGTCATGGGGCTCGGGCACTTCCCAGTCAATGCCATCGCGGGTGATCCGGTAGGGGTTGTAACCGTCGGCGGTGCTGGCGTTGAGAAACCGGCTGATCATGCCCGGGACGAATCCCGGAAAGGCCTGGGCCAACCCCTCCCAGTTTTGAAAAATGTCGCGCCAATTTCCCTCATAATTGAGGATGCGATTCCCCTCCGCGTCACGCCGGGGAATGGTGAACCGGTTCCAAGGTCGGCTCGGATCCCCGTGACGCCGGCTAAAGGTCAGGGGCAGATACTCCCGGCAAATCCTCTCAAGACAGGGATCCCCCCAATCCTGCACCCTGCGAATCAGCTCAGGATAAGAAATTTCGGGGGGAAGGAGTCTGGACCGCCTTTTCCAGCGCGCCGCCACCGCGGGAGCGGAGGAGCAAAAAAGCCGGTCGAGGTCCCATCGCCACACCGTCTCCCCGCGGAGAAAAACCCCTCCTCGCATGATGTTGCAGAGGGTGTTGCTGTAGTGGCGGGCCGACCCCATCGGCAGCGCGGAGATCTGTAGACCGTCGGCACTTCCCACCAGCCGCCGCAACTCCAAGGTGCCTTTCCGGATATCCTCAAGGACTTCCCTGCGGAATCTTTTTGGCTGCCGTAGCTGATTCCGTAGCCGAACCACCTCCGCCGCACTCAGGGAAACATCGGCCCCGATCATCCACTCCGTTTCCGCACCCGGCACCAGTCTCGTTTCCCCGGACAGGAAGTACGCACCCCGCTGACCGCAGATGTCCTTTTCCCCCTCCACCCTTTTTCCGGAACGAAAAATCTCCAGTTGGCGGGAGGAAAGCAGGATGGAGGAAACCTTCGGAGCCACCGACCATGCCACCGTGGTGGAAAGCGCCTCCGCAGGCTCCGGCCTGTCCGCTGGCACCGCGCTCAGGCGAAATAGGGCCAGTCGGCTGCCGGCAACAAGTTCGCTTCTCTTGTAGGCATCCAGAAGGGTGCTGAAACGGAGCTGAAACTCACTTCCCACCCCGGATGGCATCAGGTTTTGCATGCCGTCCAGAAACTCCACCCGTACCGGGGTTCTTCCGGAATTTTTCAGCCAACTGCGCCGGATCCATCCGAATTTCCGGCTATTGAACCAGCCCGTCCGGAACACCAGACCAAGATCCGGATTTTCCTCCTCAAAAACGATCTCGTTGCCGCAAACGCTCTTGCAGAGGCTTCGTTGGGTACGGTGACGGCCTTCCCCCCTGGCACAAAAAGGTTCCCAAACCTTTACCCTGGACCCCGTGCCCACCCGCAGGATCGTTTTTCCCCCGGTGACTTCGGCCTGATCGCGTATTTTGTCGTCCGTATAATAGGGAAACAGGGCGTGGTCGGCATCCCCTCGTCCGGCGGTGATTCCACCGTGGCTGCAAAGGTACATCCAATGATCCTCCGCACTGACCACGGAGAAAAAGAAGGAAGGCATCCGGTCATAGTTCCGGATCCGGTACCATGGCTGCCCTTCGTGGGTGAAAAATTCTCCCCGAACCCCGTTCCCCTCCGGGAGCGGAACATTCCTCAGGCGGGAAAAATGGCGCGACCTCACGGAGAGAATGGTTTACAGGAGTTCCGGGGATTCGAGAAGCTCGGCCACACGGGCCAGGAGCCGGCCCGCCGCCCCACCGTCAATCACCCGGTGGTCAAAACTCAGGGTTAGCCTTGCCTCGTTGACCGGCCGGAAAGATTGGGAGGCGTCATCCCAGGCGGGAACCTTTTTGGCCGCACCCAGACCCAGCACCAGGCTCTGCTCCGGCAACGGAATCGGCGTGGCCCACTCCAGTCCAAAGGTCCCGTAGTTCGTCACCACCGCCACGGAGCCGCCAACCGCATCGGCCGGCAGTTTTCTCTCCTTTGCCTGGTTCATCAGCTGTCCATACACCGGCAGCATCCTGTCCAACGGAGTCTGGTTCACCTTCCGCAAAACCGGAACCAGCACCCCATCCTCCGCCTCCACCGCAAAACCGATGTCGATCGAGCTCGGATGAACGATCCGGTTGCCCACCAACCTTCCCGCCGGGACGCTGTTCTCCCCCAACGCGATCCCCAAGGCCCGGGCCGCATAGAGGGTCGGCCCGGGCTTGCCGGGATGTTGCCTGCGATGCGCCATCACCGCGTCCATCCGGGCCCCGCGCCCAACCGTGGCCAGCGGCCGGGTCCAGCTCCGCCGCATCGCGTCCGCCACCGCCACCCGCATGGAGGAAGCCGGCGTCAGCTTCTGCTTTTCCAGCTCGGCGATGAATCTTTCAAAATCCTCAATCGTCACCCGCCCCTTTGCCCCGCTCGGGGCCAGCCCGGCTAGATCGGCCGCATGCAATCCCAGCTCGTTGATTCGCGCCTTCATCCTCGGCGACAGATAACTCGCCCCGGCCGCCTTGGCCGGCACAGGCAACCCCGTGATCGTCGGCAACACCCCGCCGCCATTTCCGTTCGCACCGTTCACCCCCTCAGCCATCGCTGCAGCCTTGGTTTTTTTTGCGGGCATGGCTTTGGCCGGTTTTTTTCCGGCTGAGGCCTCCGCGGCTTTTGGGGCCGTCTCTGGCGCCACCGCCCCCACCGCATCCACATGGCCAAGAACATACCCCACGGGATAACTTTTGCCCTCCTTCGCCCTCCACTCCTTCCATACGCCCCCGTAACTGGTCGTCACGCTCATGACCGCCTTGCTGGTCTCCACCTCGGCAACCTCCTGGTCAGCCTTCACCTTGTCTCCAGGCCTCACCTTGAGACGGATGAGAGTCGCCTCGGCGATCGATTCCCCCAGCTGGGGCATGGAGATGGCAACAAGGCCCATAGGATTCCTAAAAAACCATCGTAGGCGGGTTCTTCCATGGGAACAATGCCGACGACGGCCGGCCCGGCTCTTCCCCCTTCTCGGAGGATCCGGACCGACCGTCGCGGCGCGGCCGTTTCCTCAGGCGGCCGCTTTGTTCTCCAGTGTTCGGATGCTGGAAAAGAAGATCCGGATCAGGATATCGACCTCCTCCAAAGCCGTTCGGACCGCCTGTCCGTCACAGGGCAGACCCGCCTTCTCCAGCAGCTGAAGCGCCCGGCGCGAGATGCGCAGCTCCGTCAGGGCGGCGCGGAACTTGTCCGCAAACTCCTTCGCCGAAGGCGAGCCCTCAGCCTCCCCGTGGCGGAAATAGGCGGCCGTGCCCGAGCGGAGCAGTTGCTCCGCCAGATGTCCGCCCGCCCGGTCCTCGGGCAGGCTTCCCGCCAGCCCGAGCAGGGTCGAGGTGAACGCCAGAAGCCGGTCGGACACATCCGAACCGCGGCGTTCCCCGCCCCCGCCAGGGCGTGGGGTGGTGCTGGTTTTGTCTTGGGATCTGTATGCTGTGTTTTGTGTGGTTGTCTTCATAAGGGAATTAACTTCGGTTTCCGGAAAAAGATGCGGTCCTTTTTCACTTTTTTTGTTTTTCGGG
>DDPU01000026.1:771-2859 GCA_002342345.1 Verrucomicrobia bacterium UBA2460 | reverse complement strand
AGGAAAGTAGGACGGTCAAAATAACGCCCTTGAACTACTCCCTCGGCTTCTGGTTCTTTGCCCGGCTGACTGGACTCTCCTACTTCTTCGCCTTTCTTTCCCTCTCCTTTCAGATTTCCGGCCTGATCGGGACCGATGGAATTCTCCCGGCCCAAACCATGCTTTCCGAAGGCTGGAAAGCCCTCGGACCTGGAATGCCTTGGATGCTCCCCTCCATGGCCTGGATCTTTGGCGCCAGCAATTCCTCCCTCGGTTTTCTCGCCTTGGCGGGATTGATTGCCTCCACACTCCTTGCCCTCGGCTTCCTTCGACCGCTTTCTGCCGCCCTCGCCTGGCTCTGCTGGCTTTCTTTCGTCAACATCGGCCAAGACTTCCTTTCCTTCCAGTGGGATACCCTTCTCCTCGAGGCCGGCTTCCTGGCCATCTTCCTGGAGAAGCCGGGCCTGCTCTCCCGCCACCCCGCCGCCGATACCCCACCCGCCCTCCTCCGCTGGGCGGTCTGGTTCCTCGTCTTCCGCCTCATGCTCAGCTCCGGCCTCGTCAAACTATTCAGCGGTGACCCCGCCTGGTCCGATCTCTCCGCCATGTCCTATCACTTCTTTACCCAACCCATTCCCAACCCCCTTTCCTGGTTCGCCCACCAAATCCCCGCCCAGTCTCTCGCTACCCTCGCCACCTTGATTTTGGAACTGCTGGTCCCCTTCGCCGTCCTCATTCCCCGACCCCGCCCACGTCTTGCTGCCGGCCTCTCCTTCCTCGGCCTGATGCTCCTGATCGCCCTGACCGGCAACTACGCCTACTTCAACCTCCTCACCGCCGGCCTCTCCCTCACCCTCATCGATAACCGCTACTGGCCCCGCCCCCTCCGCCCGGAAAAAATTCCCCTCCCCTGGACCCCCGTCCCGTGGCGCCACCTCTGCTCCGCCGCCACCATCCTCCAGCTCTCCCTTTCTTTTCCGATGCTGCTGGCGACCGCCAGAATCCTGCCCCGCCCGCTCGTCCCCGTCTTTAACGGATGGGAAAAAATCTTCGCCCCCTGGCACCTTGCTTCCGGTTATGGCCTCTTCGCCGTCATGACCACCCGCCGCCCCGAGCTCGTCATCGAACACAGCCCGGACGGGATCGACTGGCAACCCCTCCTCTTCCGCTACAAGGCCGGACCCCCCGACCGCCTTCCACCGCAGATCGCCCCCCTTCAACCCAGGCTCGACTGGCAGATGTGGTTTGCCGCCCTCTCCGCCGAACGCGGCCAACTCCCCGGCTGGTTCGCCGAATTTCTCAAAAAACTTCGTGCTGGCTCCCCCGCCGTCACCCGACTCCTCGCTCCCGGCCAACCCAACCTGCCGCCCGGCACCCACCTCCGCATCCGGCTCGACCAATACCGCTTCACCACCCCCGCCGAACGCTCCGCCACCGGCCACTGGTGGCATATCACCCCCGGCCCGGTGCTTCTGGTCCTTTCCCCGGAGGACAGACTCTGACAAGGCCTCCCCTTCCGGTTCCCGCTTAACTTCAACTTCGACTTCCCCTTAAACTAAGCCATGCACCTCCGCGTTTCCGTCTCCGCCCAGCGCCTCGACCTTGTCGGCGACGATGGCCGCGTCACCCGCTCCTTTCCCGTCTCCACCGCGAAAAAAGGCACCGGCTCGGAACCCGACAGCAACAAAACCCCCCTCGGCTGGCACCGCGTCTGCCAAAAGATCGGCGACAACGCCGTCCCCGGCACCCAGTTTGTCGGACGCAAACCCACCGGCCGGGTCTGGCTGTCCACCGACCCCGTGGAGGAGAAAAACCTCGTCCTCACCCGCATCCTCTGGCTCGACGGCGAGGAACCCCACAACCGCACCAGCAAGGACCGCTACATCTACATCCACGGCACCAACCGCGAGGACCTCATCGGCATCCCCGCCAGCGCCGGCTGTGTCTGCCTGAAAAATTCCGACGTGATCGAGCTCTACGACCTCGTTCCCACCGGCACCCGCGTCGAGATTACAACTTAAGCTCTTGAATCAAGGTGGGGCGGGGTCGAGGACTCCGCCTGATGACAATTTGCTAGTAGGAGATTTTAAAGCAGGCGGCCTCATCGAG
>DDPU01000026.1:0-763 GCA_002342345.1 Verrucomicrobia bacterium UBA2460 | reverse complement strand
CCTAACTCACATTTCCAAAACCGTCCCGGCCCGTTCCTCCCCCTTCACCACCTTGGTCAGCGCGCCCGCCACCCGACCATCCACAAACTCGACCTTCTGCAAACCCTGCTTCAGCGCCGCAATGGCCGACCGGCACTTTGGAATCATTCCCCCACGAATCACCCCTTCCTTCTCCAGCTTCTCCAGTTCGCCCGCCCGGATCTCCCGGATCAGCGTGCCCGCATCCTTCGGATCCCGCATCAACCCGGGCACATCGGACAAAAAGACAAGCTGCTCCGCCCCCAACGCCCCCGCCAGCGCCGCCGCCGCCACGTCTGCATTTAAATTCATCGCTCCGCCGTCATTCCCCTGGCCCACCGGGCTCACCACCGCCGTCTCTTTTGCCTCAAGACATTTCCGGACCTCCGCCGTCTCGCACCGTTCCACCTCACCCACCCGCCCCAGATCCACTCCGCCGGCAGGAGGAGCCTTTCGGGCCAGAAAAACTTTCCGCCCGCTGATCCCCCTCCCTCTCCCTCCATGCTCCTTCAGCTTTTTCACGATCCCCGGATTCACCCTCCCATCCAGCACTTCCTCCACTACCGCCATCGCCGCCCCGTCCGTCACCCGGAAGCCTTCCGCAAAGACCGCCTTCCATCCCCTCCGGTCCATCTCCCCGCTGATCTCCTTTCCTCCCCCGTGGACCAAAACCATGGAAAAACCCTCCTTCGCAAGCCCGGCGATCTCCCGCAGGATTTCCCCCACCTTGACGGGATCCTCCATG
>DDPU01000036.1:10480-10665 GCA_002342345.1 Verrucomicrobia bacterium UBA2460 | reverse complement strand
CTTTCCATCGGGCGATCGGGGACGATCGCCCCTACCCAAGCCCAAATTCAAAAGGTTGCCCATTTCGTAAACGTAAATGGAAAAGTTAACGAACAGCCGATACTACCCCATCGTCCTTATCGGGCTTTCAGCGTCACCGTCCCGCTTCTCAACGCGATGAAGCTCCCCTGCTTCATCGCGCCCAA
>DDPU01000036.1:10063-10353 GCA_002342345.1 Verrucomicrobia bacterium UBA2460 | reverse complement strand
TTTTCCACCCCGGTCACGAGAAGTCCTACCCTCCCCTGATAACCCAGCTGAAGCGACTCGTTGGGGTTGCAGTCCTTCAGTTCCAGGCCGAATTTTTCCCTCAGGGCCACCGCCGCCGAGCGCTCGGGAGGGGGTTTCATCTTTCCCTCCACGATCGCGATCGCCTCCTCGACCCAGCGCTTCACCCGCTCCCCCGGAATGGCAAACCCGATGCTTTCCACCGGAAGGTTCTGGGCAACGGACATCTTGGCCGAACTCAAGCCGACCAGGTCCCCCTCCGCGTCCACGAG
>DDPU01000036.1:9605-9934 GCA_002342345.1 Verrucomicrobia bacterium UBA2460 | reverse complement strand
TCCTTGGCATCCACCTTGATCAGGGCCAGATCCTGCAGGTCGTCGTCCCTCAGGAGGACCGCCTCATAATCCTTCCCGTTCACCAAGGTGACGCGGATCCTGGGGTTGGTTTCGCGGTTGGCCACGTGCTGGTTGGTGACGATGTAACCGTCCGCACGGACAATCAGTCCGGAGCCCAGGTTCCGCAGCGGCGTCTGCAGGATCCGGTTGCCGCGCGACATGCCCCCCCCGAAGTAACGCTCAAAGAAAATATCCCGGGGATCCCGCACCTCCTGCGTGACCACGGCCTCCGTGTAAATATTCACCACTGCCGGCCGAACCTTCTCCAC
>DDPU01000036.1:0-9587 GCA_002342345.1 Verrucomicrobia bacterium UBA2460 | reverse complement strand
GCCATCATTCCATCTTATTTCGACTTCCCTGATAAACAAGTTTGTGCGCTCGTTTACCTTTACGCTTACGTTTACGGAAACGGCCGGATGCCGGTTCCTCGCAGGTTTTTTCTGGGCCCAAACCGGGCTTTATCACCTGTTTTCCAAAAACTCGACCATGGAACATCCGCTGCACGGCTTGGCCCGGCAGAAATCCTTGTAGATCTGCAGCAACCCCTCCCTGGCCAGATGGGTGCGGACGTCGGGAGGGGGAAACGGCACGCCCAGCAACCGGACCGAGGCCGACCGAAGCAGGCCGGCATCCCCCCCCGCCGGCCAGTTCTCCATCCTTGCCCCAAGCTCGCCCTCCGTGAGCTCAGTCAGAGGAGCCAAGACCTGAAAGAGCAGCGCAACCGCGCGATCCGTGCCCACCAATTTCGAGGAGGAAGATAGAATGCGTCCGTCCCAACCAGCATGCCGGTCCCAAAATTCGTCCGAAAGAGATCCAAAAATCCTTAAAAAGCAGTCCGCATCCCCGTTCCGAACAGTTTCCATAAGTCTCTGCCAGTCATATTGATAGGATATCTTTACAAGGGCGGCAAGGCGCCGAAAGGGCGAATTGTTGGGCCGGGTACCCCCCAACCGCCAAATCCCGGCAGGAAGAATATATGGTCTCCAGTCCTCCCGTTTGGTCCACCAGAGCCGCCAAAGTCGCCGAAGCAGGGGCAAGGCACCATCGCTGACCTTGGTTCGCGTGGGATCCGGCAGCAAGCCGGCCGTCCCGTAAAGAATGGCGGCCCGCTCGATGGGATCGGGAATTTCCAGCAGGTTGCGGACCGGAACGGCACGGGCCAACGCGGCGAAGGGCTCCCGGTTTTCGGAAAAACCCAGCCCCTCCGCAAGGCCCACCCAGACCGCCTGTTCCAGGCCGAAGGAAACCACCCTCGCCCGGGCCAAGGCCCGCCGCTGCCTCAGCCGATGCCATCCGGCTTCCTCGAGAAATTCCCCCAGCTTATCCGGAGAAAGCGCGAGGAGAACCGGATGACATCGGCCGGGTTTCTCCCCGGTTTGGATCTCGGCAGGAGAAGAGCGGAACAGGGAGATCAGTTCGGTCAACGGGGCGGAAAGCTGATGCTCCAAGGCCACCTGGCGGACTTCCCACGGGGGCTCAGGGGAAAACATCGGGTTTGCCTGCCAAAAGGCATGAAGAACGACGTTGCCGTACGCGGCGTTTCCGGAGTGCCGGTGGGCATGCCAATCCGAGGAATGGCGATGGATCTCGACATCCCCGGTGAAGATCCGCCCATCGGCCCCGGAGAAGGAAGCCCGCAGAAAGTCCGGCCCCGGCCGGTGGTTCCAGATGCCGGGGTGATGAAGCCGGATCGCCTCGCCCGTCACCGCCGCCAGCGGATTCCGAACCAGCTGCTCAAACCAGATCCGCTGAAGGATGGACTCCGACAAGACCGGCCCCGGCTCTTCCCGGAGAAGATTCGCGCTGACCCATCGGCGGTACCCCAAACCCATAAGGAGAAAACCTCGAAACCCGGAAAAGGATGCGGTCTTTTTTGATTTCGGCCAAAAAAATCAGGCCGGGAACTGGTCGTTTACGTTTACCTTTACGACTAACCCTCGAACTTCGTAGCTACTCTCCTCGTAAACATAAACGTAAACCTAAACGACGACCTGTTACCTGCTACCTCCCATCTTCTTGTCTTCAACGGGCTCATAGTCCGCCCAATCCCGTAGATCATAGTGCCACCATTCATCCGGCACCCCGGAGAAGCCGGCAGCGAACATCGCCTTCCGGAGAATCCGGGCCCTGAGGGCCACCTCCTTGGGCACATCGGAGAAATCCTCGTCTGCCTTGGCGTTGAACTCATCGTGGTCACTCGGCATCTCCAGGATGTTCCCTTTCCCGTCCGCCAACGAGACGTCCACGCTCGTCCCGCGCCGATGCCGGCTGATCTTGGAGGGCGGCGTGAGAAACTTTCCATCCGGCTTGGCTTTCCACAAGGCCCTTTGGGCGGAAGCGGGACGCCAGGCATCCCAAATCACCAGCCGATACCCCTCGTCCTCCAATTCCCGGGCCACCCTCCGGAGCTGACGGATCGCCTCCTGCCGCAAATAAGCCTTGGCGTCCGGATAAAGTGCCTTGCCCGTGAGGTTGTTGGTCGAGGCATACCGCAAATCCAGCACGACCCCCGGCACGTTCGCGGGGGTGACCTCAACCAGCCGCTCGTCAGGGAACGCCATGGCCGCCGAAGCAAGAAGCAGGAAAATCCAAGCCATTGGCTGAAAATACACAGATTGGTGATGCAAGCCACGGTAGGGCGGGTTGTCCCAACCCGCCTCATCGGGTTTCCACAATCCATGATTCTGTAGGGCCCCAGGCTTTGGGGCCGTTTGGACACAGGGGATTGGCCCCCCCTCAGACCTTCCCCCTTCCATTGGCCCCCTTACACACCCCCCGGCCTTTGCGGTTTGCCCTCCGGGGACGTTGTCTTGGGTGCTTGCGCACCGGCGCTATCCCATCTCTGCCTCTGGCAGGATGCTAATACGCTTCGCGTTGGAATTGCGTCCCCACAGGATTTCAGCCTTTCAAGATTTCCTAAACATAAACGCAAATGCCCCCCGAACCTTTTTTCTTTTCGGTGCAGATCTCGCGACTATATCCACCTGATGCACAAATTCCTGCTTCCGATCTTGGCCCTTACCCTGGCAACCACCACCCCGCTCCCCGCATCGGAAACGGCCGAACGGGCCAGGGAAATGACCAGCAACCTGGAAAAAATCGAGAGCCTCATCGACAAGACGATCAAGGAACTGCGGGAGGCCCTTGATCAGCTGAACCGCATCGCCGCGGAATCCGACAAACCCCGCGACGCCTTCGAGGACTACACCGACCAGCTTAAGGATTACAAGGATGTCCAGGAAACCCTCTCCGACCGGATCAACCGTTTCCGCACGGTGGCCGATGCCCGCTTCAAGGATTGGGAAGGTGATCTCAGCAAGATGGAGGGCGACCTGAAAAACATCTCCCAGGAGCGGATGAACAAGGCCAAGCAGGAGTACGAAAACGTGGACAAGAAGGTGCGCACCATTGGGGCCAAGTTAACCAAAGCGGTCGACAAGCTGCAGGAGGTGCAGACCTACTTCACCACGGAGCTGAATTCCGCCTCCATCCAGGCCGCCAGCAAGGTGACGGATGCCGCCAAAAAATCCGCCGATGAGGTCATTCAGGCTCTCGAGGAGATGAAGGCGGACTACAAACAGCTGAAGGCCGACACATCGGAGTCGAAGCCGAAGGAGTAAACACCGGCCATCGCCGGTTTTACCCGTTTCCGTTGAAGTAGAAGAACGCTGGAAGACGTTGATCCAAAGATCACTTCAACTTAAACCTAAACTTAAACTAACCCGCAGCGAGCAGCGCTAGTTCGATATCTTCAGCCGCAGGAACGCCTTCGCGGCCCCGCTGTTCACCTTCACTGTGGCATTCTCCCTGCCGCCCCCGGCGGTGACGGCGGAAACAGGCTCCACCGCTGCATTGGTCCAGCTGACGAGATTGGTGCTGATTTGCACCTCATACCGAACCCCGTTCACGGCGTACTGACCGCCGACATACGAGCCGCCGGCCGGCCGGGTGTAAGTGTACATCATCTCCACCGTGCCGACCGTACCCGGGCTCTTGGAAATTCCCAGGACCGGCCGGGCCACCACGGCGGCCTGGTTCAGATCCGCCTGGCTCGCCGCCTCCCGGACGGTCGCCTGCCAGAGCTGGCCACCATCCTTGGCAACCACGGCCGTATCGACCGTGTAGCCCGGCTGGTCGAAGACCAGCCGGTAGTTGTCACCGATGAGGACCCCGTTTTGCGCCCAGATCAGGTCAAAGGTGTGCCAACCACCCGAAACCGGCCCGGTGTAGGCCCCGATAAACATCAGGTTGACGATGCCGTCCAACGTGGCCGCCCCGTTCCGGACAAAGATCTGGTCGTAGAGGGTGGTACCCTCCGTTCCGCCCAATTCCAGCAACAAGGAAGTTCCATCGTTTAGAAGCGCATAATCACCAGAGGAGAAATTCCAAGCTCCCGGTGAGCGTCCCGGTCCCCAGGCAATATTCCCACCGGTAGCCGATCCGTTGCGGCCGGTGGCATCCGCCAGGGAAGTGCCCGTTCCCTCATCCAGCTTGTAATAGGCCACCAAACTGGATTCATAAGGGGTTAATGCCGGACCACTCTTGTCGGCATTGATCTGGGTGCCGGTCCGAACCCCGGAATAAATCCGGATATCGTCCAGCTGGCCGCGGAATCCGTTGCCGAAGACCATCTGCAGATTGCTCCAGTTCAAGCTAGACGATAGCGAGAAGCTGCTGCTGGCCGTGCCGTCGGCAAAGAGCTGGACGGAGAAACTCGATATCACCATGGCCACATGCGTCCAGCCCAAGGGGTTGCCCAGGTCGACGGAAGCCGTCGTGGGAAAACCACCGGACGGGGTCAGCGTCGCACTCAGATTGGCGACGGTGCTCGAGGTGTAATTTAAATCGATGGCCAATTCCGCTTTTCCAGTAGGTCCATTTTTGCTGACCACGCGGTAAGTCCCTGAGCTTAGACCTGAGGCCGGCTTAATCCAGAATTCCAGGGTCATTGCTCCTAGCGCCGCCGTGGGCATGGGGACGCTGATCACCGAGGCCGTGGAGGTGAGATTGACGTTATTGGCAAACGGACTGGTCGCGGGCGCCTCCACGGTCAACCGGAAGGTTTTTTGATTCTGCAGACCCCCCTGATCCCGAAGAACCACGGTGATGTTGGCCGTGCCGGTGGCATTGGTTGCAGGGTTGACGGTCAGTTCCCACAAACCGTTGTCCGCCCTCCGGGCAAAGGTCATGCTTCCCGCGGGCAACAGCGTGGGGTTGTCGGAGGAAGCAGCCAGGACGAGATCGGCGAGCGCCGTCTCCCCGTCCAGGGTGCTCAGCGCAAAGACCTGCGTCTGGTTGGGCTGGGCCAAACGATCGGTGATCGAGCCCAGGGCGGGCGGGGTGTTGGCCGGCAGGATGGAGAAGTCCGCGGACCTGGATCCGCCATAGCGGGGATCGGAGCTGGTGGCCGTCACCGTGTAGTCGCCTGGATTCGTGGGAGCCGTGGCCGAAGGACCGTAGACGGTGCCGAGCCGCCCCTCATAAAGGAAAGTGAACCCGGTCACACCGGCGGCTCCGGCGGAGTAGGTCTTGGTCGTTCCGTCATACACCAGCGAAGCCGGGGAGGTCAGAACGATATTCGTCGGGGAAAGCAAGGCCTGCCCGACCGTCAGGCTTTGGGAGGCCGATGTGGCCGGAGCATACGTCCCGTTGCCGGGCTGGCTCGCCGTGAGGGTGACCGTGCCCACTCCCACCAGAGTGACGGTGTTTCCGCTGACCGTGGCCACATGGATGTCCGAGGAGCTGTAGCTGACCGGCAGTCCCGAGCTGGACGTGGCTGTCAGCGGGAAAGCCGCATCTCCGTAGGTTTTGTCCGCCAACGGACCAAAGGTGATCGCTTGCGGGCTTGGGCGGACCCGGAGGGTGCGCTGGTCGGTGAAAAAGACCGGCTGCGAACCACCGTACTCCACCACGGAGCCAAGCCGGTAAAAGCTGTTCGCGCTGGTCTTGAGAGGCGCATCGTTCCACTTGCCGGGAGAGGTGCTGCGGGTCCAACCCCCGATCACAAAACTCGTGGAGTGGGTCATCATCAGGAAGCTCTCATACTCTTTGGCAAAGGGGCTGAAGAAAGTGGCGGTGGACCAGCCAAAGTCATTCGGCTCCCCCGCCCCCCAGTTGGAATATTGGCCGCTCACCGGCGTTCCGCCGCTGCCAACCCCGTTCCAGAAGAGGGTGCCAGCTTCAGGGCCATCAAACCACCGGTACCCGGCTCCCGCGCTATCGGATCCACCCAGCCAGGCGTCTTTGCCGACTTCCTGAAGGAGTCCCAGGACAAACGCGTTTTCCTGCGCCGAAGTGATGTTGGCCAGGTAGCCATTTTCCAAATAAAGGGAACGTCCTTTGGCGATGGTCCGCGCATCCGGCCAGGTAAGGGTTTGGGAAACATATTCGTAGGCGTGTCCCGCGTGAGCCACGGCCGATCCCAGGGTCATGTTGATCACACGGTTGTTGGTGTTCGTCGAAGTCGTGGTGAAGGTCACCCGCCGGAGTGCCGTCTGGTAATCCGCCACGGAAGCCGTTCCGCTCAGGCGCAGAAGCCCACCCGCGGCCGACCAGCTGGCGGTGATCCCAGCCGGGGGATTGGTCAGGGCGAGCACGTCCCCGGCGACAAAACCATCCTCGATGCGGACGTTGGCGGCGGACAGGGTGGCCGGCGATCCCTCCGCCCGGACGGTTGTATCGAGAATTTGCGGCCCGGAGCCCAGATCGTAGTTGGCCTCCGCCGTCTCCATTTCCAAAGTCAGATAGGGGCGGATCTCCAGGATTTCGCCGACCCTGCCCTCGTATTTTTCATCCTCCACCGAAACCTCGATCGGGTAGGTGCCGATGGCGGAAGGGACATTCGTCGATCCGTTGTAGGCGATCCGGAAGGCCAACCCCGGGGGAACCGTGGTCACCTGAACATTTTTGGGAGCGCCGTCGTAACTTTGCCGCAACCCGGTCACCAGGACGGAAGCGATCCCCTTCACCACCGTCACTGTCCGGCTTACCGGGGCGGCGGCATTGAAGGTGCCGGTGCCCGGCTGGCTGGCCGTGATTGTCACCGTCCCGGTTTTCAGGGGGGTAAGAATCCCGTTTTCCACCGTGGCCACGGAGGAATCGGAAGAGAGATAGGAGACCGGCAACACCGCCGTGCCCACGGCTCCGTCCGCCCCGGCATCCCTGGTGACCGGCACGGCAACCGCGCCCAACACCACCGGACTGCCGACGCGCAACGGGACGGGAAGATCAAAGGTGAGGATCTGATCCTGTTTGCCCGCTTCCTTGGTGGGGGCGGGAGCGGAAGAAACATTGTTGGTGCTGCCGACCCCGAGCTGTCCGCCCTCGTTCAGCCCGGAAGCCAGCAAGGTTCCCGAGGATCCCAACGCAAAGGTCTGGAAAGCGCCACCCGCAACCTCCTTGGCGCCGAAGAGGGCCCTGACCTCCTGGGGTTGAAACACGGCGTAAGGGGCATTGGTGCTGGCGAAGCCCAACCCGAGCTCCCCGTAGCGGTTGTAACCCCAGCCGAATACCCGGCCGTCCTCCGCGATGGCCAAACAACGATCCAACCCCGCCACCAGCTTGCGGATGGTGACCCCTGCGGGGAAAGGAATCTCCACCGGCGTATTGGTGGAAAGAACCGAGGAGGGCAGTCCCAACTGGCCAAGGCTGTTGTCCCCGCAGGCATAGACCTTGCCCGCATTGAGGAAGAGAGAATGTTTGTCGCCGGCCGCGATTTGCCGGATCGAGCTGAGGTTGGTGATCTGCCGAGGAGCACGGACCGCCCCCAGAACGGTGTAACCCAAGGCACCCCCGTTGCCCCGGCCCCACGAATAGACGGTGCCATCGTCCGCCAACGCCAGGGAGTGCTCGGCCCCGGCCGCGACTGCCTTGATTCTCAGGGTCGCCAGGGCGTTGGTGACGCGGGTGGGCGTGCGGATGACGCTACGGTTCGTGTTCACACCCACCTGCCCCTGCAGGTTGTCGCCCCAGGCATAAACCTTTCCATCCGCGTCCAAGGCCATGCTGTGTCGCGCCCCGGCGGCAATCGCCAAAAGGTTGGTGGGCAACCCCGAAGAGACCGGCAAGAATCGGTCGGAGAACGCATTGGTGATGCCCAACTGTCCGTTGGCATTGGCACCAGCGACCAGCAACGTGAGTTGACCCCCCAGATTTCGCAAGAGCAGGCTGTGGTTGCCCCCTGCCGCAGCCTGGATGATGCCGGACAACTCCTTGCCGTCCGCACCGACCGTCCGCACCCCCGTCGTCAGCGGCGAGTTGGTATGGCCCACACCACAGCGGCCATCGGTGTTTAGCCCCCAAGCCAGCGCATATCCCCCTGCCTGGGGCACATACAAGGTGTGGTTCCAGCCTGCCGAGAGAAGCATCGGACGGTCGGCCGGATTGGCAGGGTCGGTTCCCGCGGCCAGCTCGGAGGAATCCGCGGCGCCATCCCCGTCCAGATCCCCATCCAGCACCGTCAGGGTTCCGGCAACAAACTCGACGGCATAATTGGCGCTCGGCCCGCCCGCGGAGATGTTGATGTCATACCTGCCCGGGGCGGAGGCAAGCGTGGCGGTCGTCGCCATTACCGGGGCGGTCTCCAGGGCCACTTCCCCCGCCACCAGCCCGACATAACGGACGGTGAAGGCCGGATTTCCGGAGCGATAGGCCCGGGTTTTGTTCTCGGCGATGGCGCGGAGGCTCGCCTTGGCGACCGTCACCGGCACTTTTAGCGCCACCGTGTTGTAGTTATCCGGATCCAGCGGAACGAAGGTGATGTTCTGTTCCGCCACTCCCACAGCGGGCTTGAAATCGCCGGAATCAAAGGAGAAAAATCCTTCCACTTCCAGGACCCCGATCTTCGCGGTACCACCCGTCAGACTCGCCTGGCTGAGCGTTTGCCCATAGGTCAGCCCGCCGGCCAAGGGCGGAACCTCGATTACCGGGGTGGCCTTGTTGACCGTGAGGGCCACTTCCGGGCTCGTCACGGATCCGTAGGTATTGGCAACAGTGACGGAGTAGCTTCCTTCGTTGTCGACCCTCAGGATCGAGAGATTAAAGGTGCTGCCGGTGGCGCCCGGAATCTCCTCCCCGTTTTTCTTCCACTGATAGGTCAACCCGGCTGCCCCTGCTCCGGGGGTTTCGGCTGTCACCGAGAAAGAGGCCGCGCCGCCGACCGTGCCCGTTGCGGCCAAGGGCACCTGCGTGATCCTCGGAATGGGCTCGACAACGTAGCGCAGCTGAATGAATCCATTGCTGGTTCCGTCACTGCCACCGGTGATGCTGCTGGTGGTGACCTTGGCTGAATCCACCCAGCTGGTTCCGCCTCCCCCGGCCCGGCCGCTGGGACCTCCGGTGACTCCACCCAGACCTCCATAATATCCTCCACCGCCGCCACCATCTCCATTGCTGCCGTTCAGGAAGGTGCCGTTGTTCGGCCCCTCTCCGGCGCCGGAGCCCCCGAATCCGCCCGCCGAATTTCCGCCAGAACCGCCGCCCGCGATCGCCACCAGATTGGCCCAGTCGGTGGTGCTGAGGAACAGATCCGTCGCACCGCCGCCACCACCACCGCGGTTAAACGGATCGCTTCCTCCCCCGTTCCATCCTCCCACATTGGAATTGCCGGCTCCGCCCACCCCGAGCTTTAGGATTTGTCCCGGATTCACAGTTAAAGTGCCTGTCACGGTTCCGCCCTGCCCGCCGAATACAAACCAGCCGTTTTGGAAGTTCGCGCCGTCCGCACCTTGCAGAGAGAAGGAAACCCGGGAAACTCCCTCCGGCACCGTGAACGTTTGGAAGCTGCCGGTGTAAACGAAATTGGTGGTCGTCTTAAAGTTGAAAACGTTGTTCGGGTTGGTGCCATCGGCGATTTCCACCCCATCGCTAACCCCATCACCGTCGCTGTCCGCCACATTCGGATCCGTGCCGGTGTCGG
>DDPU01000055.1:4155-4279 GCA_002342345.1 Verrucomicrobia bacterium UBA2460 | reverse complement strand
ACAAGACGGTGGGCGACGGCGGGCTGCTGATTGCCGGGGATGCGGCGGTGGTGCCCACGCCGAAGGCGGAGGAGTTGGCGGCGACGGCGGTGGGCCTGGCGGCGCTCAAGCTGCAGCTGACGGG
>DDPU01000055.1:0-4013 GCA_002342345.1 Verrucomicrobia bacterium UBA2460 | reverse complement strand
TCCCCGGTGGCCGGCCGGGCGGACTGCCTGGTGTTTCCCGACCTCAGTGCGGGGAATATTTGCATCAAGGCGATCCAGCAGTTCGGGAATGTCCGCACCTACGGCAACATTCTCCTGGGCTTGCGGTTGCCGGCGGCGGAAATCAGCCGAGGGGCCGATGAGCAGGAGGTTTTGGGAGTGGCCGCGATTGTCGGGCTTTTGGCGGTCGAGTACCGAAAGCTGTATCCCGAGCCGAGCGCGCCCTCCGAATCCAGAAATATCTGACCGTGATGGAATTGAACAAGGTCACGCCACGCGTTTATGTGGCGGCCACACGGCAAGATGATGGCAAGACCACCTGTTGCCTCGGGCTTTACGCCGCGCTGAAAAAGAGGTTTCCGAGGATTGGTTACATCAAGCCGGTGGGGCAGCGCTTCGTGGAGGTGGCCGGGAAAAAGGTGGATGAGGACTCCGTCCTGGTCAGCGACACCTACGACGTGAATCTTCCAATTGAGGCGATGTCGCCGATCGCGGTGGACCGGATGTTTACCCGCAACTATCTCCAGGCGGAGAACCTGTCGCAGATGCAGGAGACGATCATTTCCGCCTTCAACCGGGTGGCCTGGGAGCATGATTTTGTGATCATTGAGGGAACCGGGCATGCCGGGGTCGGCAGCGTCATTGACCTCTCCAACGCGCGGGTGGCGCAGTTGCTCGGCAGCAAGGTGATCATCGTGACCACCGGCGGGGTGGGGAGGCCGGTGGACGAGGTCAGCCTAAACCTGGCGCTTTTTGAAAAGCAGGGAGTGGAGGTGATCGGGGTGGTGTTAAACAAGGTGCTGCCCTCGAAAAGCGAGGCGCTCCTGCCTTGGGCGGAGCGGGCCTTTGCGAAGATGAAATTGCCGATCCTGGGGGTGATTCCCGACCTGAGCGAATTACGGCGCCCGATCCTCGCACAGGTGGCCAGGGAACTGGGCGGGGAGTTCCTTTCCGGGGAAAGCTTCAAGCGTCGCCGCGTGCGATCGATCGCCATCGGGGCGATGACGGCGGCGCGGATCAAGGAGCAGCTGGGTGCCGGGAGCCTGCTGATCACACCGGGGGACCGGGAGGACCTTTTGCTGGCGGTGCTGGAACATCAACCCAAGCGGGCCACCGATTCCAAGTTGGCGGGGATTTTGCTGACCGACGGGCTCAGGCCGCAGCCGGGACTCGTTCGGATGATGAACGACAAAGGGGTGCCGAGCGTAGCGGTGGCAGCGGACAGCTACACGGTGACCTCCCGGATCGACCGGATGACCGTGAAAACGGATCCGGGGGATGAGGAGAAGATCAAGGTGATCCAAAAGACGGTGGCGGATCATCTCGATGTGTCCCTGATTCTGAAAAAAATCGGGGCGGAGAAGCCGGCGGCCGAGGGCAGACGCTAAGCTTCCCGGGCGCCGGCGGCCGGGCGGCCCACCGGATTCACCGCGGCGCGCGGCATTTCCAGGGGCGTGGCGGTGTAGTGTCGGAGGAATTCCTCCTGTACGCGGTGGCGGGGCGATCCCTCCGTCCGCGGAGCGCGGGTGTATTGGCCGGCCGGACCGAGGATCCGCGCCTTGGTGTTGTCCGCAAGATAGGACGGGACGATCCCATCGAGGATATTCCGGCGGAGCTCCTGATCGAGAATGGGGAAGACGACTTCCACGCGGCGGTGCAGGTTGCGCGGCATGAGGTCGGCGCTCCCGAGATAGATGAGGGGTTCGCCGTCGTTTTGGAAAACATAGATCCGGCTGTGTTCAAGAAAACGGTCCACGATGCTGCGGACACGGATGTTTTCGCTGAGACCGGGTACGCCCGGCTGAAGGCAGCAGATTCCCCGGATGACCATGTCCACGGGAACGCCCTCCTGCGAGGCGGCGTAGAGGGTGTCGATCATCTGCTGGTCGACCAGGGAATTGACCTTGATAAAGATGCCCGCCTTGCGGCCGGCGCGGAGGTGGGCGCGCTCCCGGTTGATCATCTCGATCAGGCGGGGGGCGAAGTTGAACGGGGCGACCAGCAGCTCGTCGAAATGGGCGGTTTCGGACATTCCGGTGAGGACGTTAAAGAGGGCGGCGGCCTCCGTGGTGAGGGAGGAGCGGGAGGTCAGCAGGCCAAGGTCGGTATAGAGCCGGGCGGTGCGGGGGTGGTAGTTGCCGGTGCCCAGATGCAGGTAAGACCGGAGGTGACCCTCCTCACGGCGAACGATCAGCAGGGTTTTGCAGTGGGTCTTTAACCCCACCAGGCCATAGACCACATGGATACCGGCTTCCTCCATTTTTCTGGCCCAGGCGATGTTGTTGGCCTCGTCAAAGCGCGCCTTGAGCTCGACCAGCACGGTGACCTGCTTTTCGTTGCGGGCGGCCAGGATGAGGGCGTTGATGACGGGGGAATCTCCGCTGGTCCGGTACAGGGTCATCTTGATGGCAAGGACGTCCGGATCTTCCGCGGCGTTTTCCAGCAGGGTGACGATGGGGGTGAAGCTTTCGTAGGGATGGTGGAGAAGGATGTCTTTTTGCCGGATGGCCTCGAAATCGGCCGGGCCTCCCGGCAGGGAAGCCGGTTGGGCCGGAGTGAAGGCGGGGTCGCGGAGGGAGATGTCGTTGCGGCCGGCCTCGGTAAGGGCGAAGAGCTGGGTGAGGTTGACGGGGCCGATGACGCGGTAGACGTCCTCCGGCCGGAGATGGAGCCGGCCGAGGAGATAGTTTTCGATCTCCACGGGGCAATCCTCGGGGATCTCCAGGCGCACGGCGGCGCCGCGGTTCCGCTTTTGGAGTTCCTCCTCGATGGTGAGGAGCAGGTTCTGGGCCTCCTCCTCGTCGATATAGAGCTCACTGTTGCGGGTGATGCGGGTGGGCCAGGCCCCGTGGATTTTCATCCCGGGAAAAACCTCGCCGACAAAGTGGCGGACGAGTTCGGACAAAAGAATGAACTCCTTCCGGTCCGGTTGAGCGGAGGGAAGGGCGAGGATCCGGGGGATGCCGCGGGGAACCTGGACGAAGGCATGGCGGGTGCTTTCCTGGATGCCCGGCTTGGAGTAGAGAACTGCCAGATTGACGGATTTGTTGAGCAGCTGGGGAAAAGGGTGGCTGGGGTCGACGGCCAGCGGGGTGAGGATGGGAAGGATGTCCTTGCGGAAGGTTTCCCGGCTCCAGGCCACCCTGGTCTCGTCCAGGCCGGAGACCGTGCGGAGAAAGATGTTTTTTTCCGCCAGGGCGGGCAGAAGGGTTTTGTGGAGCAGGTGGTATTGGTCCGAGACCATCCGCTGGACCCGCTGGCGGATGGCGGCGAGGGTTTCCCCGGGACGAAGCCCGTCGGGGCCGTGGGCATCGCTGCGGTTTTCCAACAACTGCTTCAGGGCGGCCACGCGGATCTCGAAGAACTCGTCAAGGTTGGAACTGACAATCGTCAGGAATTTCAACCGCTCCAGCAGGGGTTGGGTGGGATCCTCGGCCTCCTCGAGCACCCGCTGGTTGAATTCCAGCCAACTCAGCTCCCGATTGATGTATGCGGAGGCGCTTGTTGCCATCGTGTCAGTGTGGCCGAAAAACCCCGAAAATCGAGCCCAAGCACGTGCTGAGAAATTCGTCCGACAGCCTTTGCCACCCGAAGCCCAGCCGCCAGGCGCAGGCGTAGGGTGGTTGCGGGGGCAGGATTTTCCTCCTACGCCAAAGGCTTCGGAGGACCTTCGGGAGCCTGCCCCGAAAGACGTTTTTTCCAAAAGGCAACCCCGGAACCACTTTTAAAATATTTTTCCAGGCTTATGGCGGTTTTCCGGGAACGGCAGGCGACATAGGCTTCCAAATCCCACGGCAGAAACTTTGCGGTGAAAGGATTCCTGCCGGAGTTGTGTTCGCGCAGCCGAACCTCCAGATCGGCGGTAAAACCCACATAGGTTTTGCTTGGGTTTGCGGAGCTTCGGAGAATGTAGACGAAAAACATGCCGACCGATGCGCTGGCCTGCCACCCGAAGCCCAGCCGCCAAGCGCGGGCGTAGGGTGGTTGCGGGGGCA
>DDPU01000049.1:28675-28920 GCA_002342345.1 Verrucomicrobia bacterium UBA2460 | reverse complement strand
CAGGCCAAGGCCAGCGACATCCATTTCGAGCCCTTTGAAAAAGAGTTCAAGATCCGGTACCGCGTCGATGGCGCCCTCTACGAGATGGCTCCTCCGCCCCGGCGACTGGCGGTCCCCGTGACCTCGCGCATCAAGGTGATGGCCAACCTCAACATCGCGGAACGGAGGATTCCCCAGGACGGCAGAATTCAGACCCTGCTCGGCGGCAAACAGGTGGATCTGCGGGTCTCCACCCTGCCCACCCA
>DDPU01000049.1:27142-28607 GCA_002342345.1 Verrucomicrobia bacterium UBA2460 | reverse complement strand
CCCAAGGCGATTTTTGATTATGTCTGCGAAACCATCGAGAAGCCCAACGGCATCTTCATCGTCACCGGGCCGACGGGATCCGGAAAAACCACCACCCTTTATTCCTGCCTCGGGCGGGTGAACTCCATCGACACCAAGATTCTCACGGTGGAGGACCCCGTGGAGTACGAACTGGAGGGGATCATCCAGGTCCCCGCCAACGAGGGGATCGGGCTGACCTTCGCACGCGCCCTGCGCGCCTTCCTCCGGCAGGATCCGGACAAAATCCTCGTGGGGGAGACCCGCGACCTCGAGACGGCCCAGATCGCCATCCAGGCGAGCCTGACCGGTCACTTGGTCATGACCAGCCTGCACACCAACGACGCCGCCGGTGCGGTCACCCGCCTTCTGGACATGGGGGTGGAACCCTTCCTGATGTCCGCCACCATGGAGGGAGTGTTGGCGCAGCGTCTCCTCCGCCGCATCTGCAAGGAGTGCCGCACGCCTTTCCGCCCCAAGGAGGAGGTGCTTACCCAGGTTGGCCTCACTCCTTCGGAGATCGGGGATCGCCCATTTTACTTCGGCAAGGGTTGCGAGAACTGCAACGGGACCGGATACCGGGGCCGGGTGGGAATTTACGAGCTTCTCGACATCCGGGAACCCATCCGCCAGCTCATCAATGAGCGTGCACCTTCCGTGGTGATCCGCCAAAAAGGAATCGAACTCGGCATGACCACCCTGAGACAAGACGGCATCCGCAACCTCCTCGAGGGCAACACCACCCTGGAAGAGGTGCTCAAGTACACCTGACGACCATGCCGCACTTTGCCTACACCGCAGTCGACGCCCAGGGAAAAACCCACCAAGGGACCGTGGAAGCCAACTCCGCCGCGGATGCGGCCGCCGCCATCAAAAAACAGGGACGGTTTCCCACCAACATCGCGGAAACCGCCGCCGCAGCCGGGGCGGTCAAGGGCAAGGGACTTTCCCTCCCCTTTTCCTTCGGGGGAGGCTCGGGCACGGGTAAGGTGCCCGCCAAGGTGCTGACGGTTTTCACCCGCCAGCTTTCCACCCTGATCAGCGCCGGCCTTCCTCTTCTCCGGAGCCTGCGGACCCTCAGCAAGCAGGAGAAAAACGCGAATCTGAAGAAAATCATGGCCAGCTTGGCCGAATCGGTCGAGGGAGGCACCACCTTCTCCGAGGCCCTCGCCCAGCATCCCAAGGCCTTCAACAAGCTTTACGTGAACATGGTGAAGGCCGGCGAGCTGGGCGGCGTGCTGGAAGTGGTGCTGACCCGGCTGGCGGAATTCGCCGAGAAGAGCCAGCGGATCCGCGGCAAGGTCACCTCGGCGATGGTCTACCCCATCGTGGTTCTCACCATCGCCGTGGGCATCGTCACCTTCCTGATGCTGTTCATCGTTCCGAAATTCGAGGCGATCTTCAAGGACATGCTCGGGGGCCGTCCGCTTCCCTTCATCACCCAGAC
>DDPU01000049.1:15249-27105 GCA_002342345.1 Verrucomicrobia bacterium UBA2460 | reverse complement strand
CTTGCGGTGGTGGGACTGCGGCTGTCCATGCGCCTCCCGGGCGTCCCCGCCAAGGTGGACCAGTTCAAACTGAAACTCCCCCTTTTCGGCGACATGCTGACAAAAACCGCCGTGGCCCGCTTCAGCCGGACCCTGGGCACGCTGGTCTCCTCGGGTGTGCCCATCCTGCAGGCCCTGCAGATCACCCGGGACACCGCCGGCAACGAGCGGGTCAGTTCCGCCATCGACAACATCCACGACAACGTCAAGGAGGGGGAATCGATGGTCTCCCCGATGGAGGCGAGCCAGATTTTCCCCCCCATGGTCGTCTCGATGGTCCAGGTCGGGGAGGAAACCGGACAACTTCCCGACATGCTCACCAAGGTGGCCGATGTTTTTGAGGAGGAAGTGGACACCGCCGTGGCCGGCCTCACTTCCCTGCTGGAACCGGTGATGATCGTCCTGCTCGCCCTGATTGTCGGCACGATTGTGGTCGCCCTGTTCCTGCCGCTCATCACGATCATCCAGGATCTGACCGCCGGCGGATGAAACGCCCGGTTCCCCCGGCCGACCTGGAACTGGTCGTTTGCCGGTGCGGCGAGGAGATGGGCTGGCTCCGCAACGTCCCGCGCGGCCTCCGCGTGACGGTGTACGAAAAAACCCCCGGTCCCGCCGCTGCCTGGCCCGGATCCATTCCCCTTCCCAACGTGGGCCGGGAAGCCCACGCCTGGCTTCACCATCTGGCGGAACGCTACGACTCGCTGGCGGAATGGACCCTCTTTGCCCAGGGACATCCCTTTGATCATGTGCCGGACATGCACGGGGTGATCCGCCGCCTCGCCGGCCATCCGCCGGCGGGGGAGGATTTTTTGTGGCTGGGTTTTCTTTGGGAGACGGACGATTCCCGGGGACATCCCTCCTTTGTGCATTGGACCAAAAATCCCCTGCGCCGGGAACTGGATCTGGCGGGATTTTTCCGGTCGCTTTGGAACGAGCCGGTTCCGGACCGGGTCCGCTACGTGGGGGGAGGACAATTCGCCGTTTCCCGGAAGGCCGCACACCGCCGCACGCGCGATTTTTACGAGCGTGCCCTGCTCCTGGCCTCGGAATTTCCCGACGCCGCCCACGCCTTCGAAAGAACCTGGGACAGGGTTTTTCTCGCCCCGCCGCTCGACCCGCGCCTCTTCGGACCTTCCGGGATGAGGCTTCTCAAGCCGGTCCGAAAAAAAGCGGCGGAGGAATCCTCAGGGCGCCGCGGGGGCGGTTCCGGAACGCCCCTGCAGGGTTGAGAGTTTTTCCCGGAGGTGGGAAGGCAGGATCACCGTGCCCCCCTGGACATCGATCTGGCCGTCGGGACTCCGGACCAGGCGGGGTTTTTCGAGGGTTTCCTGACGGTCCTCCTCCCGCAGGACCCGGCCATCCTGGTTGACCACGGTCAAGCGGTGCTGGCCGGGGGCGAGCGCATAGAGGAGAAACAGGTGATTGTCCCCGTCGAACTCCGCGGTGGGATTTCCCAGCGGCAGGTAGGGCCCCAGTCGGTGCGAGGGAAAAACCTGATTTTGTCCGGGAACCTCCACCCGGAGATAAATTCCCAGGTTCGGATCCTCATAAAATCTCAGGATGGAGAAAATGCGCCGGTCCTTCCCCTCCCCGCGGGGCTGGGTCCAGAGGACTTCACCCCGCCCGACCAGAAAAGGCAGGGGTTCGGTCAGCAGGCTCTGTCCCGAGGGCAGCAGGGCGGAGGCCCGCACGCGGTAGGCTCCCGGTTCACGCACCAGGAAATGGGGAGCCAAATCGAGGGGCAAAGTTTTTTCCTCCCCGGGCCGAAGGGTGATTTCCGGGGGAGAGAGGGGCCTTTCCGCCCGGATCAAAAGGCCGTCGATCGATTGAACGATCATTTCCATCCATGGCTTGCCGTCCCTTTCCCTCAATTCCAGGGGACTGCCCCCGAGATTTTTCAGGTGCACGATGACGGGGATCGCCGCGTACTGCAGGTAGGAGGATTTCGGCGTCTCCAGACGCAGGTCGAGCTGGGCCAGCACATTCCCCCCTCCCCCCAGCCATAGCCAGAGGACGGAAAGAAGGACGGTTGGGAACGATTTAGGCACGCGGCAAGAATGCGCCGATCCCCGGAGAGCCGACAAGGGGGATCGGTGGAAACGTCGTTTTAGGAGGCAACCGGATCAGCCAACAAGCGGGTCCGCGCGGGGACTTCCCCGTGATTCTCCGCCTGCAGGGCGGCCTTGAGGGCCTTTTTCCAGGTTCCGAAAAAATGCTTTTTGCAGGCCGCCGCGAAAAGGGAAGGGTTGGCCCTTTTCACTTCCGGGGTGATCAGCGGAATTCCCTGCCGCTTCAGCTCAAGAATACCCTCCACCAGGGATTCCCGGGACCAGCGTTTGCGGCGGCGGATATCATTGTAATCGATCCCGGCCCGCTTGAGGGCCTGGCCCCAGTTTCCGAAACGCCGGCGCGCCGTGGCGATAAGGCGGTTGGAGGATTCGTCCATGGCCTTGGAACTGAGATCAGCTCCCTCCGATTGAAGCCTGCGGATCTCCCCAAGGATGTCGGACTCATCCCAGCTGCGGTACCGGTAGATTTCCTCCGATTCCAGGCCGGCGGCCTCGAGGGCGACTTTCCAGCTTCCGAAATATTTCGGACGGATGGCCGCATAGACCATCGCGTTGTGCTGGCTGAGGGCCATCGCCCGGAAAGAAAGATCAACTCCGCGGGCGTGCAGGTCGTGGATTTCCTGGATGATCGCCTCTTTGGACCATTTCCGGTACTTGCGAACCTGTTCGTAGGAGATCCCCGCAGCTTCCACCGCGGTTTGCCAGTTGCCGAAATAGCGGATGGAGGCGGCCAGTAGCTCCTGGAAATTGATGCGGACATGGTTGGCGTAGAGGGGTTCGCCCCGGTCCCGCCAAGCCCGGATCTCGCTTAAAACTCGTTCCGAGGACCAACGCATGTTTTTTCGTTCCATATATGTTAGTTGTGAATATAGCAATTGGTTCGGAAGTCAAGTTACGATTAATTTGCATAAATTTAAAATGCTGTTTGTCAACAATTTAAATAGTTTATTCGCCTCGAAATAGCCTTTTGGCAAGTGATTCTGGCAAACCGGATTTCAGGATTTTTTGGGAGGCTTTTTCGATATCATAGTTAACCCTCCGAAGGTCCACCTGCTCCTCTCGGGGAGAATAGATTGCATAGGAAGCCCGCCAGTCCCCGTCCCGGGGCTGGCCAACGGAGCCAACGTTGAAAAGAAACCTTCTTCCCGCCTTGGTCCGGTCGGGATGGACATCCACCTGGCGAAATTCCAGGGGGCGAACCTCCTTCTGCTGGGCGAAGGCGCAAGGCCGGTGGGTATGCCCGACAAAACAAAGGGGAGTTTTTTGATAGAAAAGACAGGTCTGGGCCTCCAACCGGGTGGAGATGTAGCCCCACTGGTCCGGTCCATCCAAAGTCGCATGGACAAGGGTAAAAGGGTCCTCCACATAAACCAGGGGAAGCCGCCGGAGAAAATTGAGCTGGGAAGGGCTCATCTGGCGGCGCGCGTACTCCAGGGATACGGTGGCCGCTTCCGAAAAAGAGACGGGGCTTTTCCCGTGCGTCACGAAATCATCGTGATTTCCGCGGACCACCGGGCATTTCAGGGCCCGGACCACCTCAACACATTCCACCGGGTTCGCCCCGTATCCCACCAGATCCCCCAGACAGAGCGGATGGGTCACCCCCTGGTCCTCCATGTCGGCCAAAACCGCCTCGAAGGCCTCCAGGTTGCCGTGAATGTCGCCGAAGATCCCGTATTTGATCACGGGACCCTCCCTTGCCTTTGTTCGGCGATTTCCCGTTCCAGCCTTCGGATCTCGCGGTCGAGAACTTCCGGTTTTCTTTCCGGATCCGGATGTTCCCCCAGGGAAAGGCGAAGATTCCGGAAATATTCCAACGCCGCCTCCCGGTCCCCTGCCTTGGCGAGGGCATATCCCACGAACCGCTCCAGAAAAACCGGTGCGTCCCCCTTGGTGAGGGCCTCGCGGTAGCAGGAGGCGGCGGCCTGGTAATCGGCCAGACGCTGCCAATAAAGGTCGCCCAGCCTCTGGAAGAGGATGGATTTTTCCGGGACTGCCCGCGTGCCCCGCTCAAGAAGCTCCCTCCCTGCCTCCACCCACTTGCGCGCCTCGATGCGCCTTCGCGTCTCGCTCGGTTCTCCGTTGAAGTTTTCCGCGGCCACCGCGGCGTTCCAGGCCATGTGCCAGGACGCCAGATCCCAAAACAGGGCGACCCGCGGCTGGAGAATCGTGGCCATCTCCAGGTTGCTCCTGACCCTCACCCACTGTTTTTTTTCCCAGGCCCCATGCGCCTCGAGCATCAACGCGTTCGCCGCCAGACCGCGGAAACCGCCCAAGGCGGCCAAGGCGAGCCCTTGGCCCAGCTTTTCCCGGAGCGCCACCGAGGTCGGGTTGGCAAAGCCCAGCGTGGCGAGGCGCTGGTGACGGGCCATTTGATTCTCCCAGGGAATCTTGATGCCCCCCCAGGCCACGAGGAAAGCCACCAGCCCGAGCCACGACCAGACCCGGATCACAGATCCCTGCCCTCGAAAACCCAGGACGCCGCGACCAGCAGAACCCCCACGTAAACCACCGAGTAGGCCAGCACCTCCAAAGTGGCGCGCCAGGCAAGGTTGTTCCCGGCCACAATTTCATCGATCAGGCTGTAGGCGTTGAAATCAGGGACAAACAGGGTCACCGCGGCAAGAAAGACCCGCAGGCCCCAGCCAAGCGCCTCCCCCGACTCCAGCCACTGCTCCCGGGCCACTCCCTGCAGGTGGCCGATCAGGTAAACCATCAGCGTCATCGCCACCACGAAGGTGGTGGAGGTGGCAACGGTGCTGAAGAAAACCGCCAACCCGGAAACAACGAAAAGCTTTGCGGCAATTAAAAGGAAAGCCTGCCATAGCCTCGGATCCCGCGCCTCCCCCCGGATGGCCTCCACGGCGGCCGCATCGCCGGCCTCGATCCCGGTCAGCTGGAGCTCCTTCCAGAACAACACGCCCCAGAACACCGCCGCCATCAGCACCAGCATCACCGCCAACAGGGCGACCAGCCCCAGATACTTGCCGACCACAAATTCCCAGCGCCGGAGGGGCCGGCAAAGGGCGGTGAGAATCGTTCTTCGCTCAATCTCCGCCGGGATCAGCTGGGCCGCCCCCAAAAGACCGACCAAAAGTCCGGTCAGGCTGATCGCCGCATACCCCAGATCCTTGAGGAATTTGAACTGCTCCTGAAAGGAGAATTCGGCGAAATAATTCGCCCCGCCCAGCAACACCAGGCCAAAGACCAGCAGAACGGCAAAGACCTTCTGCCGGACGGCCTCCAGGAAGGTGTTGGCTGCCACCGCCCGGATGCGGCGCCAGGCCGCCGTCATCGTGTCTCCCCTTCCGGCAAATTTCGCAGGTAATACTCCTCGAGGCGCTCCCGCGGGGCGCCCTCCTGCAGGATCTTCGCCCCCCGTTCCCGCAACCACTCCCGAAGCTCGCGCCGGGGAGCCTCCCCAAGGCCGGCTGTCCGCACCTGCCATTCCCCGGTCAGGGTGAGGAGTTCCTCCAGGCGCCCCTCCCTCAATTTTTCCCCACGATGGAGGATCACCACCCGGTCCGCGACATCCTCGACCTGCTCGAGAAGATGGCTGGAAAAAACCACCGTTTTCCCCGCCTGCTTCAACGACCGGATCAGGTCGCGGATCTCCCGGGAACCCGCCGGATCCACACCCGCGGTTGGCTCGTCCAGCATGACGATTTCCGGATCGCTCACCAAGGCGCCCGCCAGGCCGATGCGCTGGAGCATTCCCTTGGAGTAAGTGCGCAGAGGCCTGCGCCCCGCCTCTCCCCCCAGACGGACCAGGGCAAGCAACTCCTCCACCCTTCGCTCCAGCGCCTTGCCATCCATTCCGGTGAGCTTTCCGTAGTAACGGACCAGTTCCGCCCCGCAGAGAAAGGACGGGAAATACGGGTTCTCGGGCAAAAACCCGATGCGCCGGCGGGCCGCAAGGGTGCCCGCCGCATCCCCGCAAACTTCCGCAAGGCCCGACGTCGGCCGCAACAGGCCCAGGATCATTTTCATGGCCGTGCTCTTGCCGCTTCCATTCGGTCCCAGCAAACCAAAGACCTCCCCGCGGCCCACCTCCAGATCCAACCCGGCCAGGGCAAGCACCCGCCCCCGGCCCCATCCCAGCCGGAACTCCTTGCGCAAGCCGCTTGTCCGGACCGCGGGAATCATCGGATCTGAAATCCCCTCGTTCCCGCCTGCACGGGAATTTCCCGTGTCTCCCGCTTGCGGATAAATCCCTCCAGATGGCTTTGGGCAATCTCCTGCTCCATGGCATCCACCTCCTCCGCCTCCCCCTGCAGGAGAACCTCCACCCGGCCATCCGGCAGGTTGGTCACGTGGCCCGCCACGGAAAATCCCTCGGCGATCTTGCGGACGCTTTGGCGGAAACCCACTCCCTGAACCCGGCCTTCATAAAAAATCTTTTTTGCCGTCACCATCGGTCACTTTCCCTCCTTTGGACCAAAAATTCAAACCCCAAGCCCGGGCTGGTTTCCGGCTTTCCTCCGGGAAACCGCTTTTGCATCGTCCTCGGCCCGCTTTTTGGGAATATCCCCCCGTGTCCCCGCTCGCCCTCTCCACCTGCTGGCATGCAGAAAGGGTCACGGAGGGAGGCCAACTGCTCCAGGAGGCCGTCCGCCTCGGTTTTTCCTCGGTCGAGCTCAGCCACAACACGCGCTACAGCCTCTGGCCCGGAATCCTTTCCGCCCGGTCCAATCAGGACGGGCCCGCGATCAAGGTGCTCCACAATTTCTGTCCCGTGCCCGTCGAGGTCCTCCGCCCCCATCCCAACGCCTACGAGTTCTCGGATCCACGCGAACCGGCCAGGCGCCTGGCCGAACGTCATACCCTCTCCACCCTCGAGGCCGCCGCCCAGGTGGGCGCCACCCTGGTGGTCCTGCACATCGGATCGGCGGGTCCCCGCCGACGCACCGAGGAATTGGAGACGATGGCCTTGGCGGGCGGCATCGGCAGTCGCCCCTACGTCCGCAAAAAAATCGATTCCATCCGGGAAATGGAGCGGGCCTTCGAAAAAACCTGGCCCCTCGTGGAAGCAATCCTCCTGCGCGTGGGGGAGAAAGCCTCCTCGCTCGGCATCCGCCTGGGCCTGGAGTGCCGGGAATCCATGCGCGAAATTCCCCCCGATGATTTTTGGGACCGGATCCTGCAAAGACTCCCCGCGCCCACTTTCGGATACTGGCACGACTTCGGCCACGCCGCCGCCAAGGACTGGCTCGGCCTGATCGACCACGCCCAGCACCTCCGCCGGCTTGCCCCCCGTCTCATCGGAGCCCACCTCCATGATTATCACCCTGAACGGGGCGATCACCTCCCCCCCGGCCAGGGCGTCATCCCCTTTGCCCGTCTGCTGCCTCTTCTTCCCCGGGAGGCCCACGTTTCGCTGGAACTTTCTCCGGATGTGTCCGCCGAGGATGTCCGTGCCAGTTTAACATGGTGGAACCAAAACCAACCCCCACGCTCCTAGGCCGCCTAGCCCCCTGGATCCGCCTGGCCGTCACCGCAGGCATCCTTGGTTTCCTTGCGGGCCGGGTCGACTTCGCCCAGCTCGGTCAATGGTTCCTTTCGGCCAACCCCGTCTGGCTCACCGGCGCCCTTCTGCTCACGCTGGTCTCCATCCTGCTTTGCGGACTCCGTTTCTGGCTTCTCCTGCGCCTGCAGAAAATTTTCCTTCCTCTCCTGCGCTCCCTTTATCTCACCTTGGTGGGCTTTTTTTTCAGCCTCTTCCTGATCGGCTCCACCGGCGGGGACGCCATTCGCCTGTACTACCTCATCCGCTGGTTTCCCGAACAAAAGGCCCGCTCCGCTCTTGCCATCCTGCTGGACCGCGTCTTTGGCGTGGCCGTGTTGCTTGGCCTCACCCTCCTGCTTCTTCCGGCCACCGCTTCCCGCTTGGCCCAGGACCCGGCCTTTGCGCCACTCGCCCGGGCCATCCCTTGGCTGGGCCCCACGGGAGCCATTCTTCTCCTCCTCGCCTTTGTCCTGCCCGGCCTACTTCCCGGACTCCCTTTGCCCGCCAGGCTTCCCGGCCGAGACGTGATCCGTGACCTTCTCCATGCCCTGCGCGACACCATGCACGGGGGTTGGACCACCTTGGCCGCGGTCAGCATCGCCATCTCCGTCCACCTTTTCAGCTTCGCCGCCGCCACATGCCTGGCCCGTTCCCTCAACCTTCCCATCGACTATCCCCTGGCCGGACTCATCGCCTTTCTGGTCTTTTCCGCCTCGGCTCTTCCCATCAGCGTCAGCGGGCACGGCGTCCGGGAGGGGGTAATGATCTTTCTTTTTGCACACCTGGGGATCAGCCAGGAAAAGGAGCCCGCGATCGCCTTCTCCATCCTCCTTTGGGGACTGGGCTTTTTCTGGAGCCTGTTGGGCGGCCTCGCTTACCTCACCTGGAGAACCCCGCAGAAAAAATGATCCGTCATCCTCAAGCCGAGCAAGTCGTCCGCCGCCTGGCCGAGGCGGGGCACCAGGCCGTCTACGCCGGCGGATGCGTCCGCGACGCCCTGCTCCAACGTCCTTATCCCGACGTCGACATTGCCACCTCGGCCACCCCGGATCAGGTCCAGGCTGTTTTCCCGAAAGCCTCGGATCCCCAGGGCAAGGCCTTCGGCGTCATCCGCCTCCGGGAGGGCGATCACGTTTTTGAAATCGCCACCTTCCGGATCGACGGCCCTTACCTCGATGGCCGCCGCCCTTCGTCCGTGACCTTCACCACCGCCGAGGAGGACGCCAAACGGCGCGACTTCACCGTCAACGGAATGTTTTTTGATCCGCTGAAAAACGGAATACTCGACTTTGTCGGCGGCAGAAAGGACCTCGAATCCAAAACCATCCGCGCCATCGGCGACCCCGGCGCCCGCTTCACGGAAGACCGGCTCCGCCTGTTCCGCGCCATCCGTTTTGCCGTCCAGCTCGGCTTCGCCATCGAACCGAAAACCTGGGAAGCGCTCGTCCGCCTTTCCCCGGAATCAAAAACCCTCGCCCCCGAACGGGTCCGCGATGAGCTGGTCAAAACCCTCACCAGCCCGGACCCGGCCCGCGGGCTGGACCTGCTCCACGATTCCGGCCTGATCGCCGCCTGGCTTCCGGAACTGCTGGAGATGCGCGGCTGCGCCCAGTCCCCCGAGCACCATCCCGAGGGAGATGTCTGGGTCCACACGCGCCTGCTCCTCACGCACCTGAAAAACCCGTCCCCGGTGCTGGCCCTCTCCGCCCTTCTGCACGATGTCGGCAAGCCGCGCACCTCCCGCACCGAGCCGTCGGGCCGGATCCGTTTCTTCGGGCACGAGGGGGTAGGCGCCCGCATGGCGGAGGAAATCCTGCGCCGGCTCCGGTTTTCCAACGACCAGGTCGAGGCGGTGGTTGCCTGCATCGCCAACCACATGGCCTTCAAGGACGCGCCGCAGATGCGGGTCAGCACCCTCAAGCGCATGCTCGCCCGCCCCACATTCCCGGAGGAGCTGGAGCTTCACCGCGTCGATTGCACCGCCAGCCACGGCGAGCTGGATATCCACCGCTTCCTGCTGGCCAAGCAGTCGGAATTTTCCCGGGAGGAGATCAAACCCAAACCCCTTGTCACCGGCCACGACCTGCGCGATCTGGGAATTCCCGCCGGACCGGGGATGGGGGAAATCCTGCATCAGCTCATGGACGAACAGCTCGAGGGAAGGTTTGCGGACCGCGAGGCGGCCCTCCGCCGGGCGCGGGAGCTCGGCAAGTAGGGGAAAAGGGCTAGGCGTAGGCGGCGAACGCCCCGTAAACCTCGTCGGGAATGTCGAGGAGCTTGTAGTCGCTCGAGGAGACAAAGATCAGCTGTTGCTTCCCCTTGCCCAGCTGGTTGCCTGCGGAATCAAAGATCGCGTGTTCCAGGGTGACAAACTTGCGGTTGTACTCCCCCACCCGGATCTTGACGCTCACCCTCTCGAATTCCCGCGTCTCCCGCATGAACTTATGCTCGAAGGAGCGCGTCAGGATATAGTAGGGCGTGGTCTTCAGGTTGAACTTGGGCAGACACCGGTTGAAGAACAGCTCCCTCGTCTTGCCCACCCACATCGCATACATGCCGAAGTAGACGTTCCCCACCGAATTGGTGTCGGCATAGGTGGCCACAAAGGTGTGGACGAACCACTTGCCCTCAAAATGGCCGAACAGGTCGGGGGTCGCCCCGGCTTCCCCCCCGGAAAAGGGCACCACCCGCCCGGATTCCGCTTTCTCCCCAGCCTCCGCGGGCATCACCAGTTCCCCGCGGGGCCTGGCCACGGTTCCTTCCAGTTCCTCGACACCCCCGACGAACTCGTGGGCGGAACCGGGCTTGAGCAACATCCAGCCCACGTAGCCCACCGGCAGAACGGAACCCAGGATCATGCCCCACGGGTTGGAAAGGAAATAGCCGTAGGCAAAAATCACCACCGCCACGCTGCCCACGCAGAACATCTTCACCTGGGGCAAGGCGTTGCCCTGCCCGGTATGGAAAGCGCGCACCAACGCCAGGGCCGCATACCCCACGAAAAACGTGGCGTAAAAGATCATGAAATATTCCAGTTCCAGCCGCAAATAAACCGCGGCCAGGGTGAAAAGACCCGCAAAGACGAAGGCGGGCACGGGGGAGGCCAACAAGCCCTCCGGCAGAAGGCTCAACGGGAACGGCCGCCCCGCCCCACCCGACTTGCTCAAATGCCAGCGCAGGGCGATGTAACCGCTGTCCAGCGTGGTCAGGGTCATGATGAACAATGCCACCACATAGGCCCCGAAGGCCCAGGGATGCAGGGAGGCCACGCCCCAAAAAAAGCGGGTCACCCCGTCCTGGCCGTACGCCAAACCGTCGATTCCCTGCCGCATCGGCGCGGCGCCCAGTTGCCCGGACACCCAGAGCGCCAAACTTCCGTGCGCCAGCAGCAGAAGAAAAAAGAGGGAGCCTCCGCAAAGGTAGCTCAACAGCGGTGATTTTCCCTCCCGCTGGATCTGGATGGCCCGTTGCCACTGCTGCAGATCCAGCCAGGGCCCCAGGGTAAGTCCCACGCAGATCGGGATGGCGTAGCCCCAGAAATTCAGACCCATGAAGGGATTCACACCCGTCATCATCGGTTGGCCGCTGCCGATCGAGGGGAGTTGGACAAGGATCAAAGCTGCCGCGACCAGTGCGATCACTCCCAGGACCCCGTGGCTGAATTTGATCCGCCGGATGTCGAACTCCTCCCCGAAAAGCGTGGCGGCCGCCAGAATCACCAGGATGGTGAGCAGAAGATAAAGACCCGACGGCTCCAACCCGAGGGGCTGCCACCCGTATCGCACCAACGCAAAGATGGTCAGGGTGACGGCCAGAATCTGATAAAGGAAGAAGACAAGGCGATAGGGACGCGACCAGTTGGCGAAAAAGGCACCCAGCGCATCCGGACCGTTGCCCGCCCGTTTGGCAATCAGCTGGGTCAGCCCCCCAAAAATCATCAGGCCCAGGGCATTGGGGATGGCAAAAGTCAGCAACCCAAAAAGGCCGTACTGGAGGGAGAACTGGACGCTGAAAAACAGCCCCAACCCCCACATCCAGGAAAGCGCAATGGAATTTCCCCAAAGAAAGTTCATCAAAAGGATACCTTATCTTCCCTTCCTGCCCCTTCAAGCCTTGGCCCTACGGCCACTACCCTGCGGAAAGCCCAGGTTTCAGGACCCTCGAGGACCACCCCCCGGAAAACACAGCCAGACCCATCCATTATTCCCTCCGGAAAATTGGCGGTCCGCCCGCTCTTCCTTT
>DDPU01000049.1:7279-15136 GCA_002342345.1 Verrucomicrobia bacterium UBA2460 | reverse complement strand
ATCCTCCTCCCCGCGGGACGAATCAACCCTATTTCCCGGCCTGGATCCCCACCCTCTCCCCCACCCGGGTCGCCGAAGTTTCGTGAATCCGCACGCCCGTTCTGCCCGCGACCCGCAGGGCCTCCTCCATCGCCTTCCGGGCCAGTTCCGGCCGGTTGCAATCCTCGCTGATGTGACCAAGAAAAAGCTCCCGCAGTTCGGGTCCCGCCACCTCCTCCACCAGTTTGGCCGCGGCCCCGTTGGACAGATGCCCGTGCCGCGCGGAGATCCGTTGTTTCACCGCCCACGGCCGTTTCTCCTCCTCCCGCAGCATCGCCTCGTCATAATTGGATTCCAGCACCAGCGCGGCGCACCCCCGCAACCGCTCCACCACCAGCCTGGTGACAAAACCCAGGTCGGAAATCAGCCCGATGCGCACGCCCCCGACGGTCACNNCGGAAGGCCCCCAGCTCCAGCTGCGCTCCCGCCTCAAATGACCTCCAATCCGCCGTGGCAAGATGGGGCTCCAGCGCATCCTTGGTGCCGTGGGACGCGTAGACCGGCACCTTCCTTTTTTTGAGGAACGTTTTCAGGCCGGCGGTGTGATCGCCGTGTTCATGGGTCAGCACTACGCCGAGCAGTTCCGCCGCCGCCGCACCCGCCTCCTCCATGCGCGCCTCCAGTTGCTTGGCGCTCAAACCCGCGTCGATCAACAGCGCCGTGCCCCGGTGCTCCAGATGGAACGAGTTGCCGCGGCTCCCGCTCCCCAGCACCGTAAGAATGGCATCGGCCATGGTGTCTTTTGCCTTTTTTCAGCCCGATCCCAATCCCAAAATCCATCCGATGTCGATTTCCCTGCAGACCGGACTGCGCCAAACCACGGGCATCTCCCCCCAGGTCCAGCAGTCCCTCCAGCTGCTGCAGACCCCCGCCCTGGAACTGCAAAACCTCCTTCAGTCCGAACTTCAGACCAACCCGGTTCTGGAGGAAGAGGCGCCTCCGGCCGAACTGGCGGAGTCGCCCGCCAGCGGGACGGACGACACGGACAACCCGGAGGTGGATGCTGACTGGCCGGTCGCCTCCCACCGTCCGGATCGTCCCAAGCTCGATCCAAAACAGGCAATCCTCGAGTCGACCATCCGGCCCGAATCGCTTTCCGAGCATCTCGAATCCCAGCTCGCCTTGGCGGCGGTCCCCCCCGAACTCCGCGCCGCCGCCACCGAGATCATCGGAAACCTCGACGAGGACGGTTTTCTCCGCGCGGACCCCGCCGAAGTGGCCTTGGCCGCAAAAATTCCTCCCGCCACCGCGGCCCAGGCCCTCGGGCTGGTCCAATCCTTTCATCCCCCCGGCATCGCCGCCCGCAATCTTCCGGAAGCCCTTCTTCTTCAGCTGCACGCCCGCGGTCGGGACGACTCGCTCGAGGCCCGCATCGTCCGCGAGCACTTCGATCTTCTCGGCAAACGCAAATTCACCGAGATCGCCGCCACCCTGGCCGTCCCGGTCGATTCCGTCCTCGCGGCTTCCGAGGCCATTGCCCGTCTGTCCCCCCGGCCCGGAGCCGCCTTCGCCCCGGACCGCCCGGATCTGGTCGTCCGGCCGGAGGCCTCTTTTGTCCGGGACGGCGATCGCTGGATCCCCCAGCTGGACGGTGATCTCCTGCCCCGCCTCCGCATCAGCGACCTGTACAAGGATCTTCTCGGGGACGGCTCCGCCGACGAGCAGACCCGCACCTATCTCAGGGAACGGATCCGCTCCGCCCGGTTCCTGCTCCAGGCATTGGAGCGACGGCAGCAGACTCTCCAAAAACTTCTCGAGGTGATCGGACAACGGCAGGCCGGCTATTTCGAGGAGGGGCCCGCCGCCCTCCGCCCCCTCACCATGACCGACGCGGCCGCCGAGATCGGGGTGCACGAAACCACCGTGAGTCGCGCCGTTGCCAACAAATATATCCGCACGCCTTTCGGCGTGGTTCCGCTCCGCTTCTTTTTCGCCACCGCGGTGGGTGGGGAGGATGGACGGGGCCCCGCGGTGGCGAATACCAGCGCCAAGGAAATCCTCGCGGAGATCGTCGGCCGGGAAAATCCCGGGAAACCGTACTCGGACGCCACCCTGGAGGAGCTTCTCCGGGAACGGGGCATCCCCGTCGCCCGCAGAACCATCGCCAAATACCGCGCCGAGCTGGGAATCCTGCCCACCCATCTCCGGCGAAAGCGATGAGCGCCGCTCTCCGCGCCTTACCCGCCGTTTTTTCCCTCGGCCTGCAGCAGCAGCTTGCCTACCGCTGGAATTATTTCCTTCGCTCGGTCTTCAGCGCCCTTCCCCTCCTGGTTTCCTGGGTGTTTTGGGGGGCGGTCTTTCGGGAGCGGGCCACGGTGGGAAACTACACCCTGGCGGGCATTCTCACCTATTATGCGGTTCTCCTCGTGGTGGAGGCGGTCTGCCAACCGTCGGATGATGATTTTCAAATCTCCCGGGAAATCCGGGAGGGCATGCTCAATCCGATCCTGCTCCGCCCCCTGCCCTACGGCCTCTATCGTGCGGCCCTTTTTGCCGCCGGACGTTCCGCCTACCTGCTCGCCGCCCTGGTCCCCGTCTCCTTCAGCCTCTTCCTGGTTTCCCGGGCCATGGACCTGGATCTGGCCCGGCTTTCCCTCGGGCACGGAGTCCCCGCCCTGCTTGGTGCCGCCCTTTTGCAGTTCAGCCTGACCCTTTGCCTCTCCCTCTGCTCCTTCTGGCTTCTGGATGTCAGCGCCCTGATTTTTCTCGTCTATGCGCTGGAGTTTCTTGCCGGCGGCCATGTTTTCCCCCTCGACCTCCTGCCCCCGCCGCTGTTCGCCGTCGTCCGCCTCCTTCCCTTTGCCTACGAATACTGGTTTCCCGCCGCCGCGCTCTGCGGAAATCTTTCCGAGGGGGCATGGAAGGCCGGTCTTTGCCTTCAGTATGGATGGGCCTTTTTCTTCATGGTTCTTGCCCACTTCATCTGGAAGGCGGGCCTGCGGCGCTTCACCGCCGCCGGAGGCTGAAATGCAGCTTCTCCGCCTTTGGCTCCTGCAACTCCGCTACGCGGCCACCCGCGAGCTGATGTTTCGGGCCAACTTCTTCGTCTGGGTGGCGGTGGAACTGGCCTGGTTCGTCATCCAGCTCGCCTTCATCGGGGTGATTTACCACCACGTCGAGGAGGTGGCCGGATGGAGGCGGAACGAGATGATCGTCCTGGTGACCACCAACCAGCTTGTCATCCAGATCTTCACCGCATTTCTCATGCCCGGCCTGTCCAAGCTTCCGGAACTTGTCCGCACCGGGAAGCTCGATTTTGTTTTGGTGAAACCCGCGCCGCCCGCCTTTCTCATCAGCACCTCGCACCTGGAGATCGGCCCTCTGGCGAACGGTGGAATTGCCGTCGCCATGCTGGTGGCGGCCGTCGGCGGACTCGGCCTGCATCCGTCCTGGGGGGAGATGGCCTGGTATCTGGCCCTGGTTTTCGCGGGCCTGCTCGTGCACTACGCGGTCCTGATGACCCTGGTTTCCCTGAGCTTCTGGATCATCCAGGCCGAATCGGTGCTTCTCGGCTACTACACCCTCTTCCAGGTGGCCCGGATACCGCGCGAAGCCGCTTCCGGCTGGTTCCGGGTGGTTTTTACCTTCGCCATTCCCCTGCTTCTCGTCGCCAATGTCCCCGCCGCCTCGCTGATTCGGGGGGGACAACCGGGCCCCACCGCCCTGTTTCTTCTTTCCGGACTGCTCGCGGCGGTCTTTTCCACCGCTTTTTTCCTTTTCGGACTCCGCCGTTATCAGAGTGCTTCCAGTTGAGGCGGGGGGCTGTTTCCCGCTAGGCTGAAAGACCATGTCCCTATCCGTCCGCATTCCGGCCGCCCGTCGGCTTCCCGAAACCGTTGGCACCCTGCGCCGTCTCGGCCTGCGGGTCTCCCGTGAATCCCTTCTCACCATCGCCCCCGCCTCCGCCACGCCATCGTCCCGCTTTCCCGGGAAAGTGGGACGATCGGCTGGTATCCCGCCGCTGCTCGTGCCGGATTCGACCTCCCCCTCCCGCACCCTTGCCCTCCTGCGCAAATTGGGCGCCGACGCCCCCGGCCCCTTCTTTGCCGCCGGCAAAGCCGGCCAGATCAACGCCGCCCTTTTTGCCGCCGCCTGTCTCGCCGGACATGATCCCAAAATCCGGCGCGCCTTGGACCGCTTCCGCGCCCGCCAAACTTCTTCTGTCCCTTTTCACCCCTAACTTTTCCATCCCACTTAAACTTAAAACCAATCTTAAACGAACGTGACCCCCCGTCCCAACCCCTACGTCGAGGAACTCGTCCCCTACGAGCCGGGCCGCCCCATCACGGATGTGGCCCGCGAGTACGGCCTCGATCCCTCCCAAATCGCCAAACTCGCCTCGAATGAGAATCCGCTGGGCCCCTCGTCCACCGCCCTCCAGGCGATCCGGGACGGCCTCCCCCACACCCATCTTTACCCCGACGGCGGCGGCCTCGCCCTCCGCGAGGCCATCGCCAAGCTCCACGGCCTCACCCGCGACCACGTCGTCCTCGGCTGCGGCTCCAACGAAATCATCGAGTTCTGCTACCACGCCTTCACCCGCCCCGGGGAAGGCAAGGTGCTCGCCTCCGCTTACGCCTTCGCCGTCTACGGTCTCATGGCCAGACTCTTTGGCATCCCGTTTGAGGAGGTTCCCGACCGCGAATTCCACCACGACCTGGCCGGTTTCGTCGCCCGCCTCTCCCCCGAAACGCGCCTCGTTTTCCTCGCCTCACCCAACAATCCCACCGGCACCCGCATCCCCAACGCGGAGCTCGCCGCTTTTGTCGAAAAATTTCCCGCCGGACCCCTCCTTGTCCTTGACGAGGCCTACCATGAATTCATCCCGGAACCACCCCCCTCCGTCCGCTGGGTCAGGGAAGGACGGCCGGTGGTCGTCCTCCGCACCTTTTCGAAGGTGCAGGGCCTCGCCGGTCTCCGCATCGGCTACGGCCTTGCCCGCCCCGATATCGCCGCCGTCCTCCAAAAATCCCGGCAGCCCTTCAACACCTCGGCCCCCGCCCAGGCGGCCGCACTCGCCGCCCTGGCCGATACCGAGCATGTCCGCAAAACCGTCGCCCTGACAAATACGGGACGGGAACGCCTGCAGGCCTTCCTCAACAAACACGGCCTCCGTTTCGTTCCCGGCACCGCCAACTTCGTCATGGTCGAGGTCGGCGACGGCGACACCGTTTTTCGGGAACTTCAGAAACGGGGACTCATCGTGCGGCCGCTGCGCAGCTACCAACTCCCCTCCTGGGTCCGTATCTCCATCGGCACCCCCGAACAGATGGCCCGCCTCGAGGAGGCCCTTCCCCGGGCTTTGGCCGCCGGAAAATGAAGCCATCGAAAATTTCCGTGCTCGCGCCCGGGTTGATCGGAGGCTCCGTGGCCCTTGCCTGCGCACGGACGTTTCCGGATGCCGCACTTTTTCTCTGGTCCCGTCACAAGGAATCTTTGCCCCCCATCCAAAAGGCCCTGCCCAAAGCCAAAACCGGAACGGATCTGTCCGGCGCCACCGGCTCGGACCTGGTCGTGCTGGGGGCGCCGGCCTCGGCTCTCGGTGCGCTCGTCCAAAACCTTCTTCCCCATCTTTCCCCCCGCACGCTCGTCACCGACGTTGCCAGCGTCAAGGCACCGGTGGAGAAGGAGCTTGCGCCCCTTCTTCAGGGCCACGGTCGCTGGATCGGCTCCCATCCCATGGCCGGATCCGAGGAATCCGGCTTCCGCGCCGCCCGCGGCGACCTTTTTCAAAATGCCACCGTGATCCTCACCCCCGAAAAAAACACGCCGGCGGAGACGGTGCAGGATGCCACCCTCTTTTGGCGGACCCTCGGGGCGAAGGTGACCCGCCTCGAACCGGGGGAGCACGACCGCCAGGTCGCGCGGATCAGCCATCTTCCGCACGCCGTCGCCGCCGCCCTGGTTCATGCCGCCGGATCTTCCGGACTCCCCTTGGCCGGTCCCGGCTACCGGGACACCACCCGTGTCGCCGCGGGGCCCTCCGCACTTTGGGCGGAAATTCTCCTCGGAAACCGCCGGGAGGTGCTGGCCGGCCTCCAGGAGCTGCGTACCGGCCTCCAGGGGCTCGAGACCTCCCTGGAAAAGGGCGACGCCGCCGGTCTGGCAAAATTTTTGGAGGAAGCCGCGCAGATCCGGCGCAAGCTTCCCGGCTCATGAGCCAGCTGGAAATCCGCCCTCTCCGGAAACTGGACACCGAATTCACCGTTCCGGGGGACAAGAGCATCTCCCACCGCGGCATCATGCTGGGCGGCCTCGCCCACGGCACCACCCGCATCCGCGGATTTCTCCCGGGCGAAGACTGCCTCTCCACGCTCCATGCGTTCCAAGCCCTCGGTTGCCGGGTGGACCGGGTCGCCCCGGATGAGGTGGTCATCGAGGGTCGCAACGGCCAGCTGCTCGCCCCGGCCGAACCGATCGATTGCGGCAACAGCGGCACCACCATGCGGCTTCTCGCCGGCATCGTCGCCGGCCAGCCGTTCACCACGCGGCTCTTCGGGGACGCCTCCCTCAGCCGCCGCCCGATGGCCCGGATCGCCGAGCCTCTCCGTTTGCTTGGGGCCGAAATCCTCTGCGAAGGCAACGGGGATCGGCCTCCGCTCACCATTCGCGGAGGCCAGCTCAAGGCCGTCACTTTCAAAAGCAAGGTGGCCAGCGCCCAGGTGAAATCCTGCGTGCTCCTCGCCGCCCTGCAGGCCCAGGGAAAAACCGACTTCTCCGAACCGTCCCTTTCCCGCGACCACACGGAGAGAATCCTTCCTGCCTTCGGCGCCACCTTCCGCCGGGAGAAAAATCATCTGATTCTCCACGGCCCCCAGCGGCTCGAGGGAACCGATCTGGAGGTGCCGGGGGATTTTTCCTCCGGCGCATTCTGGATTGTCCTGGCCGCCGGCCTGCCCGGTTCCCGGCTCACCCTCCGCCGGCTGGGGCTTAATCCCACCCGCACCGCGCTGCTCTCCGCCCTGCTGCGCATGGGCGCCGGCATCGTCGAGAAAGTGGAACAACCCCTGCCCGAGCCGATGGGCACCGTTTACGTCGAGGGCGGCAGGGAACTGCGCGCCACCAGCGTGGGTGGAAAGGAGATACCCTCCCTCATCGACGAAATTCCCATCCTCGCCGCCGCCGCCGCCCTCGCCAAGGGGATCACCGAAATCAAGGACGCCGGGGAACTGCGCCACAAGGAGAGCGACCGGCTCGCCGTCATGGCCAAAAACCTCCGCCTTTTTGGCGTGCCGGTGGAGGAGCGCCCGGACGGCCTCGCCATCGAGGGCGGCCGCTCCCTCGTCGGCGCGGAGGTGGAAAGCCACGGCGACCACCGCATCGCCATGTCCTGCGCCATCCTCGGCCTGCTCGCCAAAGGCCGCACCGTCGTCAAGGACACCGACTGCATCGAGACCAGTTATCCGGGCTTTGCCAAACAAATCGCCCTGCTGCAGGAAATGGGCCGCTGACCATGCTCCATCCGGTCATCTGCATCGACGGTCCCGCCGCCTCCGGCAAAAGCACCGTTGCCCGCCTCGTCGCCAAGGATCTCGGCTTTGTCTACGTGGACACCGGCGCCATGTACCGCGCCTTCACCTTTTTGACCCTGGAGGCCGGCCACGACCCCTTTTCCCGGGAGCGGATCCGTCAACTTCTCGCCAAGGTGGATTTTCATGCGGAAATCCGGGACGGGGAAATGGTGCTGCGCGAGGGCCAGCGCGATTTGGCCCCCTACACCCGGCTACCGGAGGTGAATGCCGCTGTCTCGCCGGTTTCCTCGCTGCCCGAACTCCGCGAGTACCTCGTCAACATCCAGAGAAAGCTGCGCCTCTCCGC
>DDPU01000049.1:0-7219 GCA_002342345.1 Verrucomicrobia bacterium UBA2460 | reverse complement strand
GACAACCTGGCCGCCCGGGACAAGCTCGACTCCTCCCGCGCCGCGGCTCCCCTGATCCGCGCCGCCGACGCTGTCCTCCTCGACAGCGGCACCGCCGATGCCCGTTCTCTCGCGGATCTCATCGTCCAACGTTTCCAGGCCTCCCGGAGCCCCGCCCCGACGGTTCCATGAAGGTTTGTGCGTTCTGGTTCCACTGCTGCCGCCTCACCTCCTACTTTTTTTTCCGGACCTTTCACCGCATCCGGGGCCGCGGCATGGAGGAACTCCCCCCCGGCCCGCTCATCCTTGCCCCGAATCATGCGAGCTATCTCGACCCGCCCGCCGTCGGCTGTCTCGTGCCACGGGTCACCCACTACCTCGCCAAGCACACCCTGTTCCAGCCCCCGATTGGTTCCTGGCTTCTTCCCTCCGTCGGATCCATCCCGGTCAACCAGGACTCCCCGGGTCCGTCCTCCCTGAAGCGGATCTTCGAGGTCCTGCAAAACAGGGGAACCCTGGTTCTCTTTCCCGAAGGGAGCCGCACCACCGACGGCAATTTGGGCCGGGGAGAACCCGGCATCGCCATGATCGCGGCCCGCTCCCAAACCCCGGTGGTTCCCGTCCGGCTGTTCGGGGCCCGGGAGGCCATGCCCCGCGGCGGCGGTTGGAAACCGCTCCGGCCGATCCGGGTGGTTTTCGGTAAACCCCTCCGTTTTTCCGGGAACCCCAGAAACCGGGAGGATTTTCAGAAATTCGCCGACGAGATCATGGCCGCGATCGCCGCGCTCAAAGATTTTTAACCCGTCAGGCTCGGTTGTCCCGAGCCGCCCGCCCTAATCCCAAAGCTTGTCGATCCCCCGCCGCACCGAGGCAAACATCTCGTCGATCTGCGGCTCGGTGATCACCAGGGGAGGCGAGAAGGCCAGGAGATCGCGGATTCCGCGGACGATCGCCCCCTCGCTCCTTACCTTGGCCGCACCGAGAATTCCGAGGTTCATGCCGGGCTTGAGCTCTTTCCTTCCACCCTTCGGCACCAGTTCCATCGCCCCGATCAGCCCCATCCCGCGGATCTCGCCCACCGCCGGGTGGCCGGCAAACTCCCGCAACTTTTTTTGAAAGTAGGGGCCGGTCTTGTCCTTCGTCCGCTCGACCAGCTTCTCCTTCTCGATGATGTCGAGGTTCGCCAGTGCCGCCGCCGCCGAGACCGGATGGCCGGTGTAGGTGAAGCCGTGGGCAAAGTAGCCGCCCTTCATGAGGGCCTCCGCAATCGGTTGCGCCACCATCGTCGCCCCCATCGGCACATAGCCGCTGGTCAGGCCCTTCGCCAAAATCATCAGGTCGGGCTGAAGATCCCACATTTCACTGAGGAACCAGCACCCCATCCGGCCGAATCCGCTGATCACCTCGTCGGCCACGAAGAGAATGTCGTATTCGCGCGCCAGTTTGCGCATGCCGGCCAGATAACCCGCCGGAGGGATGATCACCCCGCCGGCACCCTGCACCGGCTCCAGAATCATCGCCCCGATCGTGTCCGGCCCTTCCTTTTCGATCAGCTTTTTGGTTTCCGCCACGCATTCCTGTCCGTAGGCCTCCGCATCCTTCTCCCTGCCCACGGCATAGGCGTAGGGGGCCGGCGCATGCAGGAAACCCGGCAGCGGCAGGCCGAACGGCTGCTGGCAGTTGGGCAACCCGGTCATGCTCGCGGTGGCCAAGGTCACCCCGTGGTAGGCATAGTTGCGGGTGAGAATTTTGGTCCGGTTCGGTTTTCCCTTGAGGATCTGGTACTGGCGGATGATCTTCAGGCCGGTTTCGTTGGCCTCGGAGCCCGAGTTGCTGAAGACCGCATACTTCAGGTTGCCGGGAGCCATCCGACCCAGCCGGTCGGCCAGCAGGACTGCCGCCTCCGTCGTGGTGTTGAAAAAGCTCGGATAATAGGAAAGCTCGCGGATCTGCCTCGAAACCGCATCGGCGATTTCCTTGCGGCCGTAACCGACATTCACGCACCAAAGCCCGGCCAACCCGTCGAGCAGTTTTCCCTCCTCCCCGTAAAGATAAACCCCCTCGCCGGAGGTGATCACATGGGTTCCCGTGGGATGCATTGCCGCATGGTCGGTGAAGGGATGCAGATGGTGCGCCCGATCCATCTTGCGGAGCTCCTCAAGACGCGCAGGGGAAAGCTTTTCGTGCATGTTTGAATTTACTCCGCATTTCCCGGTTTCGCCAGCCCCCGCGCGTTTCCCCGCTGGCGTGCCGCCCAACGCCAAGGCAAACTGGTCTTGTGATCATCGGAGTTCCCAAGGAAATCAAAACCCAGGAAGCGAGGGTCGCCCTGCTTCCCTCCGCCGCTTACCAGCTGATCCAGCGCGGCCACAAGGTGGTCGTGGAGAAAAACGCCGGCGTCGGTTCCGGCTACCCCGACAAGGAATACGAGCAGGCCGGCGCCACCATCGTCCCGAATCACGCCGACGCCTTCGCCGCCGATCTTGTCGTCAAGGTCAAGGAGCCCCTGGCTTCCGAATACAGCCTGCTCCGCAAAAACCAGATCCTCTTCACCTACCTCCATCTCGCCGCCGATCTCAAGCTGACCGAGGCCCTGATCGCCTCCGGCGTCACCGCCGTCGCCTACGAAATGGTCACCCAGGGGCGCCGCCTTCCCCTTCTCGAGCCGATGTCGGAAATCGCCGGGCGCATGTCGGTGATCGTCGGTGCCTACTTCCTGGCCAAAAACCGCGGCGGCAGCGGCGTCCTCCTCGGCGGGGTCCCCGGCGTGTTGCCGGGCCGCGTCGTCGTCATCGGCGGCGGCACCTCCGGCATCAACGCCGCCCGCATGGCCACCGGGCTAGGCGCGGATGTCACCATTCTCGAGGTCGACCTGGAACGGATGCGTTTCCTCGACATCACCATGCACACCGCCCACACCCTCTTTTCCAACCAAGCCCATCTCGACGAACTTCTCCCCAACGTCGACCTGCTCATCGGCGCCGTGCTCATTCCCGGCGCCAAGGCCCCCAAGCTGGTCAATCGGGCCATGCTCAGGCGGATGCGTCCGGGCAGCGTCTTCGTGGATATCGCCATCGATCAGGGAGGCTGCTCGGAAACCTCCCGCCCCACCACCCACGATGACCCGATCTTCGTGGAGGAGGGTGTCGTCCACTACTGCGTCGCGAACATGCCCGGCGCCTACGCCCGCACCGCCACCCAGGCCCTCACCAATGTGACCTATCCTTTTGTCGAACTGATCGCCGACCAGGGACTCGCCGGCGCCTGCCAGCGCCAACCCGGACTCCTCACCGGAATCAGCGTCCAGAACGGCAAACTGACCTGCCCCGCGGTGGCCGCAGCCCACAAAATCCCCCACCAGGCTCCCGCGTTCGTTTGATCCACGCCCCCAAGCTCATTCCCGAAGACCTCTCCCCCGGAGACCAGCGCTCCGCCTCCGCCGATCTCGGCGGTATCCGCTTCCATCTGATCGAGTCCGTCCGTGATCCGCTCTTTCCCCGTGCCTTTGACAAGCTCACCGAGCTGTTCGGGCCACGCCACGAAATGGAAACCCGCCCGGTGATCGAACACCGGCTTGGCTGGAACGCCTGCCAACCCCGGCCGGGCAAGCCCCTCTTCCATTACGCAATGATCCTCGCCCTCGATCCGCAGGACCGCATCGCCGCCGTTCGCGACTACACCGCCATCGTCCACGCGCCCCCGGAACGCGCCGCCTGCACCGTCCACCTTTCCCATCTCTGGATCGATCCCGCCCACCGCCGCTCCGGTCTCGCCGGCTGGATGCGCGCCTTCCCCGTCCAGACCGCCCGCACGCTCCTCCACCGCGCCCGGCACGCCCTCCACGCCCCGATTTCGCTTGTCGGCGAGATGGAGATTCCCGACAACCAGGACGAAGCCCGCATCATCCGGCTGATCGCCTACGAAAAGGCCGGTTACCTCAAGGTGGATCCCCGGGTGGTTCCCTACTTCCAGCCAGATTTCCGCGACCCCGCCGAGATCGACGCCAGCGGCCGGCATGTCTTCATCCCGATGACCCCGATCATCCGCCGCGTCGGCCACGAGGTGGAAACCTCCGCCCCCGCCTCGGAAATCAAGGCGATGATCCGCGACCTCTACGCCATGTATGCCGACACCTTCCGCCCCGCCGACATGGAGCCGCTCTGGAAAAACTGGAAAGCTTACCCCGACGGCCCGGTTCCGGTACCCTTGATTCCCCCCACCCGGACATGATCGAGGCCTTCCACCACCCCGGACAAGCCGCCTCCATCGGCGACCACACCATGCCGATGGAAAAGTTCCAGCTCGTCGCCGATCGCGTTGCCGGGCTCGACGGTGTCCGCCTTCTTCGCCCGGAGCCGGTCACCCGCACCGACCTGCTCCGCGTCCACACCGACAATTACATCCGCGCCATCGAGACGGGGAAACCCCGCCCGCTCGCCGAGTCCCAGAAATTTCCCTGGGTCCCCGGCCTTTACGAATCCGTACGGCTCACCAACGGCGCGGTGGCCGCCGCCGCGTCCTCCGCCCTATCCCACGGAATCGCCGCCGCCGTTGCCAGCGGCTTTCATCACTCCTGCGCCGAACATGGGGAGGGCTTCTGCACCTTCAACGGTCTCGTCGTGGCACTGGAAAAACTGTACCGGGCCGGGGCGCTCCGCACCGCCGCCGTCCTCGACCTCGATCTGCATTACGGCAATGGCACCGCCCAGCTCATTCAGGACCGCCCCTGGATCCGGCAACTCTCCGTCTATGGGAACGACTACTGGAATAACGTCTGTTTTCGGGATGTGACGGAAAAGAAACATCCCGACGGCCCCAACCATCTCTCCGTTGCCCTTCCCGCCGGCACCGACGGCCCCCAACTTCTCGAGGTGCTGGAACAGAACCTGCCCTGGCTCCTGCAGCCGAGGCCTCCCGATCTGGTGCTTTTTCAGGCCGGCGCCGACCCGCTGCGCGACGATCCCTACTCCCCGCTGAACCTGGGGGCTGCCGATCTCGAGGCACGCGACCGCCATGTCTTCTCCTTTTTCCGCCGCCACGGGGTCCCGGTCGCCTGGACCCTCGCCGGCGGTTACACCCGGCCCGTGGAAAAGGTCGTCGCCGTCCATCTCGGCACCTTCCGGGCCGCACTTGATGTCCATGGCCGCTGACCCCAAATCCTGGCGGAACGCCAACCCGGCGGATCTCTCCGATCTGTTGCCGGAAGTGCACGCCTCTTCGCCGGAAACCGTGCTGGCGACGGCAACGGCCGCCGCCGGGGGCTGGGGCGAGACACCCGTTCCGGAACGCATTGAGAGGCTCCGTTCCGCCCAAAAAATCCTGCAGTCCCATCAGGAGGAACTGGCCCAGGGCGTTTGCCGGGAAATCGGCAAGCCCATCACCGAATGCCGGGCCGAGGCCGCCGCCCTCGTCACGAAAATTGATTTTGCCATCTCCGATGCGGAGCGTTTTCTCGCCGAGGAAAAACCCGTCGATGCCCCCTACCCCAGCCGGATCCGGCAACGCTCCCGCGGGCCCAGCCTGGTCGTCGGCCCCTTCAACTGGCCCCTCCATCTCAGCCACGGTCCCGCCACCGCCCATCTGCTCGCCGGAAATCCGGTCATTCTCAAACCGTCCCCCATGGCTCCGGTGGTCTCGGCCCGATACGCCTCCCTGATGTCCCCCCTTTTTCCTCCCGGGGTGCTGCAAATCGCCCAAGGCGGGACGGAACTGGCGCGGACGCTCTGTTTTGACCGGCGCGTTCGCTCCATCGTCTTTACCGGCTCCGTCCCGGCGGGGCGGGGACTTCTCGCGGAAATCACCGCCCTTGATCCGACCAAGGACATCGCCCTGGAGCTAGGCGGAAAAAACGCCTCCGTCATTCTTGCCGACGCCGACCTGGTGCGCGCCGCCCAGATGGTGGCCGAGTCCGCATGCCTCACCAGCGGTCAGCGTTGCAACGCCACCTCGCGGGTTCTCGTCGATGCAAAAGTCCTGCCGATTTTCTCCCGGGAACTGGCCGCCGCGATCTCTCCCTTTCGTCCCGGTTGGCCGGCGGACGAAAAGACAAAGCTGGGCCCGTTGGCCAATGCCGGGTCCGTCGAGCGCTATCGCTCCGCCCTCGCGGCACCGGCGGGCGTGAAGTTTTTGGAGCCGGGCAAAATTCATGCCGAGATCGGGGGACGCCGGGGATATTACGTGGATCCCTGCATCCGTCTGTGGCCCTCCTCCGCGGCTTTTCTGGGAGACACCGGCTCCCGGACGGAATTTTTCTCCCCGGTGATGGACGTGATTCCCGTGGAAAGCCAGGAAGCGGCCATCGCCGCCCACAATGCCGTCCCGTTCGGCCTGTCCGCCTCGGTCTTCACCACCTCCCGGAAAAGCTTTGAGCATTTCGCCGACCACCTCCACGCCGCCAACATTTACGCCAACCTCCCGACAACGATGTCCCCCTCCGCCCTTCCTTTCGGCGGATGGGGGGATTCCGGCAACCGTCATCCCGGCGGCCGCGGCCTCATCCGTTTTGCCGCCGACGAACAGGTCCTTCAGGAGGCCCCGGACTCGTTGAACTGATCGCGGTGCCCGGCAGGGACGGCTGCCCCCGGGCTCCATGCGGAATTGCCAACAAACAATCTTGCCCCCCTGAGGCCTCGGGAAGGATGATACTTCCCTGATGGCTGCCGATTCGACCCGCACCTGGGGGTGGCGCTTGCCGGACGGACCCATCCTGGTCCGCTGGTTGGGCGGAGGATGGACGGCCCTCGTTTTCGCTTTCCTTTATCTTCCCATCGTCCTGCTGGTCGTCTTTTCCTTCAACCAGACCAAGTCGGGGTTCCACTGGGAAGGTTTCACNNGGGGCCTGGATGCTGTACCGCTACCGCTTCTCCATCCACCGCACCCTCGAGGCCTTCATCTTTGTGCCGATGATCATGCCGGAAATCCTCATGGGGGTGAGCCTGCTGGTGCTCTTCGTGATCCTGAATTTTCACCTCGGCTATCTCACCGTGATGATCGCCCACGTCACCTTCACCTTTCCCTTTGTCCTTGTCGGCATGCAGGCGCGTTTGCAGGGCATGGATCCCTCCCTCGAGGAGGCCGCCATGGATCTGGGGGCCACCCCGTGGCAGGCCTTTTGCAGGGTCATTCTCCCCTATCTCATGCCGGCGATCGCCTCCGGGGCCCTCCTCGCCTTCTCCCTGTCCCTCGACGATTACATTGTCACCGTCTTCGTCACCGGGGCCGAGTCCCAGACCCTGCCCCT